>NZ_DATMBZ010000014.1:0-67012 GCF_035558935.1 Gaiella sp.
GGGGGTTCTTCGAATGACCCGCATCCTGGCCGTGTGTGTCTTGGTGGCGGCTCTCGTCGTGCCCGCAGCACTCGCGGCCGATCCGGCGCCGGCTGACTTCAAGAACGCCGCGAAGTACTGCAAAGCAGTGCGCGAGTCGAAAGGCGTGGATGCCTTCCAGACGCAATACGGAACGAACAAGAACAAGAAGAACGCCTTTGGGAAGTGCGTGTCGTCGACCGCGAAGGCCAAGGCCGAGAAACGCGAAGACTCGGCCGAGACCAACGCTGCCACCGCCGAGTGCAAGAAACAGCAGGCGGCAGACGCAGCGAAGTTTGCGCAGGACTACAAGAACCTTGGCCAGTGCGTGAAGTCCCACAAGGGCGGCGACGACTCGGACTGACGGCGTCGGAGGTTACGGACCGGTGCGGGGGGCGGCGCGAGCCGCCCCTCTTGTTGCGTGCCACCGACCCGTCCAGGCGGAGGCTCGGCCAGCAGGCTATTCGATCCTGCTGCGGGGTTCGCGCCAGTTGTCGTCAGCCAGCAGGAGGTCATGGACGTCCTCGAGCTCGGGTGCTCGGGCGAGGGCGGCGAGGACGTCTTCTTTCTCGTTCCGCGTCATCGCGATCACCTGAGCGCGGAACAGCAAAGCCTGCTCGAGCCTTCGTCCGAGCGGACGTCGCTCCAACATTGCTGCGAGACGACGCACGACGTCGTCGTCGACCCAGACCCCTCCCATGATCATGCCGCAGTTCCTTCCTGTAGCCGCAGTGGGGCCTTGCACGTTTTCCCTCGCGCCCCCGTCCCACAAACACGGCGCTACCGGAGATCCTCGGTGGAGACATCGTCTCCGCGACGCGCGTACCATCACACCCCATGCGCGAGGTGCGCCCGGGTGTCTGGCACTGGCCATCACCTCATCCCGACTGGAACGAGGAGCAGTGGTGGCCCGAGCTGGTCTCGTCGTACGGGATCGAGCTCGGCGACGAGCTCGTGCTGTTCGATCCGCTCTCGGTTCCCGACGAGCTGCGCCAGCGAGCGACCGCAGTCGCCCTGACCGCGCCGTATCACGAGCGCGATGCCCGTCGGCTCGGTCTTCCGATCCACACGCCGCCCGCGGACACCTGGCAGGACTGGGTCGAGAAGTTCGGCGTCGACCCCGACGAGGTCCGCGGGATGGAAAGCGACGACCTCGCCTGGCTGCGCGCTGGTGACGGAGAAGGACACTTCAGGGGTCCCGGAGAGTGGCCCTTCGGCATCACCGCATACGCGGGTCGCGAGGACAACGATCTGGTCTTCTGGCTGCCGTCGATCAACGCGATCGTCACCGGAGACTCGCTCTCCGACTTCGGCGACGGACTGGACATCCACCTCGGCGGCCGCAAGCATGTGAAGCGCGACGACGTCGCCGAGAGGCTCCGACCGCTGCTCGATCTCCCGATCGACTTCGTGCTGCCGGCGCACGGTGAGCCGACGGGTCGCGCGGCGCTCGAGCGCGTGCTGTCGTAGTGGCGCCGGCAAGACGGTTGCGGGCGACTGCAGCCCTGGAAGATCGCATGGACGAAGCCCTTCTGGCGTGGTTCGACCGCGAGAGCCGTGACCTGCCCTGGCGGAGAACCCGCGACGCGTACGCGATCCTCGTCTCCGAGGTGATGCTGCAACAGACCCAGGTCGAGCGCGTCGTCCCCCGGTACGAGCGCTGGATCGACCGCTGGCCGACCGCGGAGGCGCTCGCCGCGGCCTCCAGCGCGGACGTGATCGTCGAGTGGCAAGGCCTCGGCTACAACCGCCGGGCGATCTCGCTCCACCGCGCGGCGAAGCACGTCGCCGAGCACGGCTGGCCGGCCGACCTCACGGTGCTTCCGGGGGTCGGCCCCTATACCGCCGCGGCCGTTCGCAACTTCGCCCTCGGCGAGGACGTGCTGCCGCGGGACGTCAACGTCGAACGAGTGGAGCGCAGGACCGGACACGTCTTCTCGGCCTCGGCCGCGCAGGCGCTGATGGATCTCGGCGCGACCGTCTGCCTGGCCCGGATCCCGCGCTGCTCAGAGTGCCCTCTCGCCGCGGAGTGCCCGTCGGTCGGGACACGTGACGAGCCGGCGCGGAAGCAGTCGCGGTTCGAGGGATCGTTCCGTCAGAGGCGCGCCGCCACGCTACGAGCGGTCGCACAGGCACCGAGACGCGTGTCGGAGGTCGATCCCGAGGTCGTGCGCTCGCTCGCTACCGACGGCCTGGTCGTGATCGAGGACGACGTCGTCGCGCTGCCCACCTACTGAGGCCTACCGGCCCTCGTCGTATCCGGGCCGGGCTTCGTCGAATCGGGGGAGCCCGTCGTCGGGGATCGCCTCCCAGGGCGCCGCGTATGCGACGAAGGCTCGCGACCGAGGACGGATGCCCGGGTCCCCGTCGATCGCCCCGAGGCGGACGCCGGTGTAGATGCCCGATCCCGGCTCGCAGCTGAACAACGCCGAGCCGCAGCGGGCGCAGAAGATCTTCTCGCGACCACCCTCCGGCGTCCAGCCGCGGAGCTCGTCCTCCCCCTGCACGACGAGCACCGACCCGGGCACGGCCCGCGCGTTGGCCGACGACGCCGTGCCGGTGCGCCGTTGGCAACGCGTGCAATGGCAGTAGCCGGCCGACAGGAACGGCTCGACCACTTCGAAGCGAACGGCCCCGCACCCGCAGCCGCCCGTAATCTGCCGGCGCATCCCCCCGAGCGTACAACCGTTGGCGGAGCGTGCAGCGCCGACGTGCGAGCCCCGAGCGAGTGACAGCCCCGGTTGCGTCGCTTCTGCCCGTCGGCGCACCCGGGGCTGTGAGGAGAAGGCCGTGACACGCGCCGTGCGCCGTGTCACCCGTCGACTCCGGTGAGGACGTGGTCGCGGACGGACCTCGCGACCTGCGCATCGTCCGCGTGAGCGTCGATGCGCGCGCTAGCTAGTCCGGTGGAATCTGCTCCAACATCAACCCTTCCATGTCGAAGGGACTGTCTCCTTCGACCATAGCGCGTCGAGCAGTCGCCGGGTAGTCCCGATCGGGCCGAGCTCCCCCGCTCAGACCTGGACGCTGAGCAGCGCGACGGCCTGGGCGGCGAGCCCTTCGCCGCGCCCGGCGAACCCGAGCCGGTCGGTCGTCGTGGCACGTACGTTGACGAGCTCGCGCTCGACGCCGAGGGCACCGGCGAGTCGGTCGCGCATCTCCTCGCGGCGCGACGCGATCCTCGGCTCCTGGCCGATCACGACGCAGTCGGCGTTGACCAGGGCGAAGCCGGCCTGCCGCACGTGCCCGTAGGCCTCGGCCAGCAATGCCAGGGAGTCGGCGCCGAGGTAGCGGTCGTCGTCGGACGGGAACAGGGCGCCGATGTCCGCCAGGCCCGCGGCACCGAGCAGCGCATCGGTCAAGGCGTGAGCGACCACGTCGCCGTCGGAGTGCCCGACGAGGCCGAGCGGGTGGTCGAACCTGACGCCGCCGAGGACGAGCGGTACGCCCTCCCCGAACGCGTGCGCATCGACGCCCAGACCGACGCGGTGCGCGCTCACGGCGCACTGCGCACGGCGAGCGCACGGCGCGTGGCTCCGGCGTCCCTCATTCTCGGGAGGCTAACGCGTCGGGCACCTCTGCCAACGACTCGACGGCGATCGCGCCGACCGGGGTCGCCTGCAGCATGCCCCACGGGCCACGCCGCAGGTGCACGGCGACGAGCCCGGCGGCGAGGGCCGGACGGGCGTCGTTGTCGGCGCGGTCGCCGACGTACGCGACCTCGCCCGGTTCGGTGCCGGCCAGGTCCACGAGCCTGTGGAAGAACGCGGGGTCCGGCTTCTGGACGCCCAGGCTCGCCGCGCCGGTGACGACGTCCACGGGCAGGCCGGCCGAGCGGGCCCATCGCTCGAGCTGCTCGTTCTGGTTGCCTGCGAGGCCGACGACCATCCCGGCCTCTCGCAGGCGCTCGAGGCACTCGAGCGCGTCGGGATAGAGGTCGTCGGTCGAATACACGAGGCCCTCCCATGCCAGAGGTCGTTCGACGCCCAGATGGCCCCAGAGCTCCCAGTGCTCCTCCCCGCGCTCGATCGTCTTGCCGAGCGCCGCCCACACGACGTGCGGTCCGACTCCGGCCGCGTCGGCCATCTCGCGCCAGTAGCGCTGCTCGTCGACGAGCGTCTCGCCGACATCGAAGAACACCGCGCGCACGGGCATCGGCTCAGCCCTTCTCCAGTAGCCGGGATACGAGCCCGAGGTCCTCCGGCGTCGTGACCTTGAGGAGCCGGGGGTCGCCCGGCACGACGGCGACGGTTCCGCCGCCCCGCTCGACGAGCGACGCGCAGTCGGTTACGCCCCCGTGGCCCGAGGAGAACGCGGCGCGAAGACGGTCGGCGAGGAAAGCCTGCGGTGTCTGGACGGCGACGAGGTCGTCCCGGTCGACCGTCTCGACGACGAGCCCGTGCTCGACGCGCTTCACCGTGTCGCCGATCGGCAGCGCGGGCACCGCGCCGTCGACGCCCTCGCCGAGCCGGTTTAGCAGCCGCTCGATCACGTCGTCATCGAGCAGTGGCCTCGCCGCGTCGTGGACGAGCACGACGAGCGCCTCAGCGGGCACCTCCGCGAGCGCGAGCCGCACGGACTCTGCCCGCGACGCACCGCCCGGAACGACCGCGGCCACCTTCGACGCGACGAGCTCCTCGGAGAGAAGGATCGCGGGCTCCTCCCACCCCGGTGGCGCTGCAACCACGATCGCGTCGACCCACGGGGAGGCGTCGAGCCGCTCGAGGCTCTCGGCGAGGAGCGGACGGTCACCGAGCGCGGCGAACGCCTTGGGGCGGTCGGCACCGAGCCGCGAGCCCGTGCCGGCGGCGACCAGCACGCACCAGACGCCTCCGGCGGAGTCGCTAGAAGAGCTGCTCACGGTTGTTCACTGCCGGCCAGCAGGTCTTCTAGCGCTTTCGCGACGCGAAAGCGCTAGGGCTACGCGGTTGCCGTGGCGGCCGTCTTCGGCTTCGCCTTCGCGCGCTTTCCCTTGGCAGGGTTGGCGAGCACTTCCTCGAGCCAGGTGTGCGCGTCGTCCTCGGTGAGGTCCTTCGCGTACATGAGCTCGGAGGCGAGGATCTTCTTCGCCTTGACGTACATCTGCTTCTCGCCGGTGGAAAGACCCTTCTCGTGATCGCGAAGCGCGAGGTTCCGCACGACTTCGGCAAGCTCGAGGATGTCGCCGGTCTTCATCTTGTCCCGGTTGTGCTTGAACCGACGGTTCCAGTTCTTGGGCATCTCGGTCGAGCCGCCGAGCAGGACCTTCTGCACGACCTCGACCATCTCGAGGTCGATGACGCCGCGGAGGCCGACCTTCTCGCAGTTGTCGACGGGCACGTTGACCGTCATCTCGTTGTGGAGGATCCGGATGGTCAGGTACTCGCGCTCCTCACCGAGCACGACCTTGACCTCCTTCTTCTCGACGGTTCCCGCACCGTGGTGGGGATACACGACCTTGTCGCCGACATCGAACACGCCTCGAGTCCTCCCGTCGTCCGGTCTTGTGTGTGCCTGACTCACGAAAAAGCGCCGGCCTGGATCCGCCGACGTGTGACCTCCATTCTACCGGAAGAAACCGCCCGGCTCCGGGGGAAATACGGGCTTTCGGGCCGTTCCCGAACGCGGATCCTCACGTCTCTTCGGTCGGAGGTCGTGGCGCCTCGAGCGCCGCGTGGAGCGCCTGCCGGAGCGTCTCGGCTCCGTCGACGCGCGGCCCGCGGTCGATCGTGCGCGTGCCCTCCGGGGCGACGACGGTGACCACACCGAGCTTCGTGCACTCCGCGAGCCGGCGCTCGGCTTGCGCGGCCTCCCGCAACCGGCCGGTGAGGCCCAGCTCACCGAACGACGCCACCCCCTCGCGCAGCGGCACGCTCCGGGCGGCGGAGGCGATCGCAAGCGCGACAGCGAGGTCCGCGCCCGGCTCGTCGATTCGCACCCCGCCCGCGACGTTGACGAAGACGTCGGCGGCGCCGAGCGGGACGCCCGCGTGGCGCCCGAGCACTGCGACGATCATCGCGAGCCGCTTGGGGTCGACTCCGGTGCCCACGCGCCGCGGCATCGCAAGGTCGGTCCGCGACACGAGAGCCTGTACCTCGAGGAGCAGCGGCCGCGTTCCCTCGAGCGCGACCGCGACCGCGGCCCCGACCTCGCCCGCGCGGGTCCGCCCGAAGAGGGCCGAGGGATCGGGCACGCCCACGAGCCCGGAGGCCGTCATCTCGAAGACGCCGAGCTCGTTCGTCGACCCGAAGCGGTTCTTGGTCGCCCGCAGGATCCGGTGCGCGTGGTACCGGTCGCCCTCGAACTGGAGCACGCAGTCGACGAGATGCTCGAGCACTCGGGGCCCGGCCACGGCGCCGTCCTTCGTCACGTGGCCGACCAGCACGGTCGCCACGCCGCTCTGCTTCGCGACGCGCAGGAGGCGAGACGCGGCCTCCCGGACCTGGGCGACCGAGCCCGGGGCCGAGCCCAGCTCACCTGCGTACAGGGTCTGCACGGAGTCGATGACGCACACCGCGGGCTTCTCGCGCTCGAGCGTCGCACAGACGGCGTCGAGCTCGGTCTCGGCGAGGATCCGCACCTCGTCGGTCCCGCCCAGCCGCTCGGCCCGCAGACGCACCTGCGCGACCGACTCCTCGCCCGTCACGAGGAGAGCGTCGCGGCCGCTTCGGGCGACCGCGCCGAGCGCGGAGAGGAGCAGCGTCGACTTGCCAACGCCGGGCTCGCCGCCGAGGAGGACCAGCGAGGCCGGGACGAGGCCGCCGCCCAGCACGCGGTCGAGCTCGGGAACGCCGGTCGCGAGGCGGGCAGCCTCCGCGACCTGTACGTCGCCGAGTCGCTGGGGCATCCGGGCCGCTCCGCCGGCCGGTTGTCCGTCGCGCCCGTGCAGCTCCTCGACGAGCGTCCCGAACGCGCCGCACCCAGGGCATCGCCCGAGCCAGCGTCCGGTGGTCGCCCCGCACTCGCTGCAACTGAACTGGACGACGACCTTGGCCATGCGGCCATGATACGACGCCGTCCGGACAGACGGCGCCTATCTTGACAACGCGTACGTGCGGCCGACAGACGCAGTGGCCAGAGCAGCCTCGAGGTCGTGCCACAGGTCGTCGACGTCCTCGAGACCGACCGAGAGGCGCAGGAGCCCGACGCTCTGCGCGACTTCGTGCCCGACCGCCTCGCCGGCAGGCCGGAGGTCGGGCACGTCGAGACGCGCGTCGTGTACGAGCACGCGCAGCGCCCCGTGCTCGAGCCGCTCGAGTGACGCCCAGCAGGGCGCCTATCCTGCGATCGTGAGCTCGATGCAGCGCTCGGGAGGCCACGACCGCGGACACGCCCACGACCATCGCGTCGCCTCGCGCCGCGCGCTCGGCGTCGTGCTCGCGCTCACCGTCGGGTTCACGGTGGTCGAGGTCGTCGGCGGCTTCCTCACCGACAGCCTCGCGCTGCTCGCGGACGCGGGGCACATGCTCTCCGACACCTTCGCGATCGGGCTCGCGCTCGTTGCGCTGACGCTCGCCGCGAGACCGTCGACGCCGCGCAGGAGCTTCGGCTTCCAGCGGGCCGAGATCCTCGCCGCGTTCGTGAACGGCCTCACGCTCGTCCTGATCTCCGGCTGGATCATCTGGGAGGCAGTCGGCCGCTTCCGGGACCCGCCGGACGTCCTCGGAGGCTGGATGCTCGCGGTCGCCGCCGTCGGGCTCGTCGTCAATGCGATCTCCGCCGCGATCCTCATGCGATCCGAGCACGCGAGCCTCAACATGCGCGCGGCCCTGCGTCACGTGCTCGCCGACTTCCTCGGCTCGCTCGGCGTGATCGTCGCCGCGGTCGTCATCCTGCTCAGCGGCTGGAATGTCGTCGACCCGCTCGTCTCGATCGCGATCGCGCTCCTCATCCTCGGCAGCGCGTGGGGCGTCCTCAGAGACTCGACGGCGATCCTGATGGAGGAGACGCCGTCGGGCCTCGACGCCGACGCCGTCGCGCGGGCGATCACCGAGGTCCCCGGGGTCACGAGCGTCCATGACCTGCACGTGTGGACGATCACGTCCGGCTTCGAGGCGCTCTCGGCACATGTCCTCGTCGGGCGCGGTGAGGACTGCCACGGGCTGCGTCGCGAGATCGAGCGCGTGCTCGCGAGCCAGTTCGACATCACGCACACGACGCTCCAGGTCGACCACGACGCGTCGGAAGCGCTGATCGAGCTCCAGAGCCCGGCCGCGACCCGACGCGGCTAACCGGAAGCGGCCGTCGTCGTCTCGCCCGTGGGAGGGGGCTCGGGAGTCGTCGGCTGCTTCGGCTCGGCCTTGGGCTTCGGCTTCTCGGTGGCACGCTTCGGCGGGCCGACCTCGACGATCGCGTTCTGCGGGTCGTAGCGGACGGTGTACCGCTCGTTCGCGAGCAGCTCGTCGCCCCTGAACACCCTGCGCGTGTACTGCACCGTGAACCCCGACTCTCCGGAGGACTGCACCATGGAGGCCGTGCCCGGAGGGAGGGACGAGTTCAGCGTCCGGATCGTCCGAGGAGCCGTATAGGCGTACGGCTTGCCGGTCTCGGTCTCGATCCGCCGGCCGAGCTTCCGCGAGTAGAAGCGGACCGTGATCCCGGAGTCGCTCGCCGAGACCTTCATCAGGATCGCCGCCGGCCAGTTGTTGCGGAAGATCAGCTCCGGGCCACCCCAGGACACGGTCGCCTCCCGGCCCATCGGGTAACGAGAGATGTAGAACTGATGCGCCTGGTGCGCGACGAGCTTCACGCCGGCGAAGAACGCGGCGTTGTAGAGCGTCGTCGCGACCTGCGAGATGCCGCCGCCCACGGCATCCTCGAGACGCCCGTCGAAGATCTGCGGAGCCGCGACGAATCCCTTCTCGACGGTGCGCTTGCCGAGCGCCTCGTTCAGCGAAAACGCCTTCCCGGGGAGGATCACCGTCCCGTCGAGCAGCTGGGCGGCACGCTGGATGTTCGTGACCCGCGGCTGGCAGCACGAGTAGTACGTGGTGAACTCCGAGACGAGCTCCCGGATGTCGAGCTTCTCGGCCTCTTCGGTCGTGAGGGCCGGCGCGGTCTCCCGGAACCGCGCGAGATGGGTCGTCGACTCGAGATTCGACACGAGCGACCTCCCGATCCGCGGCACGTCAAGCGCGCGCCCAGGTCGGGACGGGACGACCGAGACGCCGGGAGCGCCGACCTCGAACGTCGCATCGCGCGGCGCCGACTCGTAGCGCCCGAGCCGTATCCGCAGCGAGGCGCCGAGGCCCTTCGGGTCGAGCGAGATGCCGAGTGAGCCGTCCTCGCGCTCGGTGCGGAGGAGCCCACGCAGTCGCGTCGGCGTCAGGGTCGCCTCCGCATCGCCAAAGCGGACGCGCCTCGGCCCGTCGAGCAGGCGCTCGATCCGAGCGAGGGCGATCTCGGCCTCGGCGCGCGAGACGACCGGCCGGATCGGGACGATCTCGAGCTCGACGCGAGACGGGAGCGTGCGAAGCTCCCGGCGCAAGGAGTGCCGGTCGACGCCCGTACCCGCTCTAGCGTCCACGACGCGAGCCGCCTCGGCGTCGACGACGACGCGCGCGTCGCGCCAGGGCGTCCCGAACCGCCGATCGAGGCGGTCGGCGAGCTTCGCGACCGGGACCGGCCCGAGCCGATAGCGAAGCTCGACCGCAGGCCCCGAGCGCAGCCCGACCCGGTCGAGCACCCGCGCAAAGATCCCCTCGGCGGCGACCGCGTCGATCGCCTCCTCGACGAGGGGCTCCGCTCGGACCTCGCGCCCGCTCGTCGCGGCGAGCTCGCCGCCGGGCGCGACGAGCCGGATCGGTCGCCCCGCCCGCGCGGCTGCGTCGCGCGCGACCGCGGCGCGGGCCTCGTCCTCGCTCATCCCGCCGACGTCGACTCCTCCGATGGTGGCGCCGCGCGGCAGCGAGTCGCGCTCCAGGAGGGCGATCGCGCCGAATGCCACGCCGAGGAGGACGACCGCGGCACCCGCGGCTACGAGCGCGACGATCGCCCTTCTTCGACGACGAGGCGTCCGTCTGGCGGACGAGAGGAAGGGGCCGGACACGGGGAAGGCTGACGGTAGCGGACGGCCGTTTGCGCCCCGCGGCCCGTGACGTGGGCCTACCCGAGCGGCTTCACGAAGAGGACGCGGTCCTCCCCCGGCCCGTCGTAGTCGTGGGCGACGCGCTCTGCTTCGAACCCGAGCGCCTTGTGAAAGGCCACCGACTCCTCGTTCGCCGGCGAGGTCACGCTACGCACCCTGGTTCTCCCGTGCCCGCGGGCATCCTCGAAGAAGCGCTCGTACAACCTGCGTCCGAGCCCCTCGCCGCGATGCTCGGGCGCGACGCCGACGAAGTGGACATACGCCTCCTCGGGGTCGGTCTGTGAGAGGAAGCCGATGAGGAATGCGGCGAGCTGGCCGTCCTCGTCGTCGAGGACGTAGCTCGTGCCCTCGAAGTGGACGAAGAACAGCCGCGGCAGCATCGGCGCCATCTCCCGCCCGCCCCACCAGGCATTGACGCGCCCTATGACGCGTCCGTAGTCGGCCGGCTCCGCATGGCGGATCTGCACGCTGCAAGCGTAGGGGACTGGCACCGGAGGTGCCTGTCCCCTGCGACGCAACGCCTCGTGGGGGTCGGTCACCTTGCGGGTGACAGACCCCAGGCCTCTCCCATCGCCTCCACGTGGCGGTGGTCGGTGCCGCAGCAGCCGCCGAGCACGGTGAGGCGCGGCAGACGCTCGCGGAGCGCCACGTACTCGTGCGCCAGCTCCTCGGGGTCACCCATGTCGAGCTCCTCGGCCTCGTCCAGCTCCGCGTGGCTCAGGCGCGACGCGTTGGCGCGGAGGCCGCGGATCCTGTCCGTCCACTCGGAGCCCGGCTCGAGAACGTCGTAGAAGTGGGACGGATGCGCACAGTTGAGCATCACGTACGCCGCGGCGGCGCCGGAGCGCGCGTCGAGCTCCTCGATCGCCGCGCCGAGTGGCTGGCCGCTGGGCAGGCGCCCGTCCGTCTCGACGGTGAAGGAGATCACTACCGGGAGACCGACGGCTTGCGCGGCGCGAACGATTCCCACGGCCTCGTCGAGGTACGTCATCGTGATCGCAGTCACCAGGTCGACGCCCGCCTCGGCGAACGATCGAATCTGCGCGCCGTGGTAGTGGGCGGCCTCGTCGGACGTCATCGACTCCCCGACCACGTATCCGTCCCCACGCGGGCCGACGCAGCCGGAGATCACGATCGGGGTGGCCTCGGTCTCGAGCTCGTCGCGGAGCTCGTGGAGGAGCTCGACTGCACGCCGGTTGAGCGCCTCGAGCCGGTCGCCCGAGTGACCCATTCGCGCCGCCCAGTCGGGGCTCGCGCGCCAGGTCGGCGTCTCGAGCACGATCCCGACGCGGCGGGCGAGCGCGATCTGGACGTAGGGCTCGAAGTAGCGGCGCAGTGCGTCCTCCCCGCCTTCCCGCGTGAGCAGGTCGTATGCGGCGAAGTAGGGCAGGTCGTGGCCGTCGTGAAAGATGAGGGTCGTCTCGAGGCCGCCGTCCGTCAGGAACGGCGTCTCGCCGAGCTGGGGTAGAGCGTCTCGGTGGCGCGCGTGCGCCGGGAACATCGAGGTCATCAGACCGTCCTCCCGAAGTCGTGTCGCAGTCCCGCGACCGCTTTCGAGCGTACGAGCCGGGCGTTTCCTCCCGCGTACGGCTTACCGAACTCTTCCGAGCGGTCACCAAGGCACTCGACCGGAGTACCCTCGGGCGATGAGACGCTCCGTCGCATGGGCGCTCGTTCTCCTGACGGTCGCCGGCACGGCGGCATCCGCGACGGCGCGACGCGGGACGACTGCCGCCGAGGCGCTTCAGCCCGCGCTGAACGCGGTCGTGGCGTCAGGCACTCCGGGCGCGCTCGTCCTCGTGGAGGACGGCACGTCCCGGATGCAGGTCGAAAGCGGGCTCGCGGAGCTCCGAGGCGGTGTGCCGCTCCGCGCAGGTGACCGGTTCCGGGCTGGAAGCATCACGAAGACATTCGTCGCCGTCGTGGTCCTCCAGCTCGTCCGCGAGGGTCGGTTGAGTCTCGACGACACCCTCGAGCGGCGGCTCCCGGGGTTCGTGCCGAACGGGCGCCGCGTAACGATCCGGCAGCTGCTCGCGCACACCTCGGGTCTCTCGGACTACGTGGCCGACGAGCGCTTCCTCCGATTGACGGCGAGCGCGCCCCGGCGACATTGGTCACCGCGGGAGCTCGTCCGCCGTGCCGAGCGGATGGGGCCGACCGGATCGCCCGGCGAGACCTTCGCCTATGCGAGCACGAACTACGTCCTGCTGGGCCTCGTCGTCGAGCGTGTCACGGGCACCACGATCGGAGAACAGCTCCGCAGCAGGATCTTCGCCCCGCTCGGCCTCCGCGGCACGGACTTCGTGCCGGATGCGTGGACTGGAGGCCGGTACGTGCACGGCTATGTGCCGAGCGTGCACGACGGGATCGTCGGCAGCCTCGCGACGGCACGTGACCGAAGCGATGCGAGCGCGTCATGGGCCTGGGCAGCCGGCGCACTGGTCTCGACCGCGTCCGACCTCTCCCGCTTCTTCGGCGCCTTGCTCGGCGGGCAGCTGCTGCCTCCCCGCCTGGTCGAGCTGATGCGGCCCGCACCGAGCCGACGCTACGGGCTGGGTCTCGCCGCGTTCGAGACGCCGTGTGGCAGGGCGGTCGGCCACACCGGGAATCTGCTCGGCACCGTCTCGGCCGCGTGGAGCACCGCCGACGGCAGGCGACGAGTGGTCGCGATGACGAACAGCTATCCGCTTTCCGCCGCGGCGGACACCGCGTTCAGGCGCCTGCTCGACGCGGCGTTCTGCCGCCGCTAGCCGACGGCCTCGTCGTCGTCCGTCGCAGTCGGCTCGTCCGGCGGCACCGTCACGGGCTCGGGCTGCGCCTCGCCCTCGATCACGCGCATCTCGACCTTCGGATCGTCCGGGCCGGGGTCGACACGGCGGTCGACCAGGATCGTCGAGCCGTCGGTGAGCTCGCGGCCGAGAATGAAGTCGGCGAGCGGGTCCTCGATCAGACGCTGGATCGCGCGGAGGAGCGGCCGCGCGCCCATCGCGGGGTCGTAGCCCTCCTCGGCGAGCAGCTCCTTCGCCGCCGGCGTCAGCTCGACCGACGCGCCGTGCACCGCCATCTGGTCGCGGAGCCGCTTCATCTTGATGTCGACGATCCGGAGGATCTCGTCCTTCTCGAGCTTGTGGAAGACGATGATCTCGTCGATCCGGTTGAGCAGCTCGGGCCGGAAGACCTTCTTGAGCTCGCCCATCACGCGGGCCTTCATGTCGTCGTACGTGAGGCCCTGCTCGTCGCCGATCGCGAACCCGAGCGACTGGTTCTTCGAGATCTGCGCGGCGCCGATGTTCGACGTCATCACGACGATGGTGTTCCGGAAATCGACCTTGCGGCCCTGGGCGTCCGTCAGCCTGCCGTCCTCCAGGATCTGCAGGAGGATGTTGAACACGTCCGGATGCGCCTTCTCGATCTCGTCGAGGAGCAGCACGGAGTACGGCTTGCGGCGCACGGCCTCGGTGAGCTGGCCGCCTTCGTCGTACCCGACGTAGCCGGGGGGCGAGCCGACGAGCCGCGACACGGAGTGCTTCTCCATGTACTCCGACATGTCGATCTGGATCATCGCGTCCTCGTCGCCGAACAGGAACTCGGCCAGCGTTCGCGCGGTCTCGGTCTTCCCCACGCCCGACGGGCCGAGGAAGATGAACGATCCGCTCGGGCGCTTCGGGTCCTTGATCCCCGCGCGGGCGCGCCGGATCGCCTTCGAGACCGCCACGATCGCGGCCTCCTGGCCGATCACGCGCTTGTGCAGATCCTCCTCCATCCGGACGATCTTCTGCGACTCGGCCTCGGTGAGCTTGAAGACCGGGATCCCCGTCCACATCGAGACGATGTCGGCGATCTCGTCCTCGCCGATCTCCGGCTGCTCCTCGTCGGCCTCGTTGCGCCAGCGCTCCTCGAGCTCCTTCTTCTTCTGCGAGAGCTTTCGCTCCTTGTCGCGCAGCGACGCGGCCTTCTCGAACTCCTGCGCCTCGATCGCGGCTTCCTTGTCGGCGCGGACGGTCTCGATCTCCTCCTCGAGCTCGCGGTAGCGCGGCGGGGCTGACATCGTCCGGATGCGGACCCGCGACCCCGCCTCGTCGATCAGGTCGATCGCCTTGTCCGGGAGGTGACGGTCCTGGATGTAGCGGTCGGCGAGCACGGCCGACGCCTGCAGCGCCTCGTCGGTGATCTTCACGCGGTGGTGCGCCTCGTAGCGGTCGCGGAGGCCGCGCAGGATCTGCACCGTCTCGTCGATCGTCGGCTCCTCGACGCGCACCTGCTGGAAGCGCCGCTCGAGCGCAGCGTCGCGCTCGAGGTACTTGCGGTACTCGTCGAGCGTCGTCGCACCGATCGTCTGCAGCTCGCCGCGCGCGAGCGCCGGCTTGAGGATCGAGGCGGCGTCGATCGCGCCCTCGGCTGCTCCGGCCCCGACGAGGTTGTGGAGCTCGTCGATGAACAGGATGATGTCGCCGCGCTGGGTGATCTCCTTCATCACCTTCTTCAGGCGCTCCTCGAACTCGCCGCGGTACTTCGATCCTGCCACGAGCGCGGCGAGGTCGAGCGTGTAGATCTGCTTGTTCTTCAGGAGCTCGGGCACCTGGTTCGCAGCGATGCGCGCTGCGAGCCCCTCGACGACGGCGGTCTTGCCGACGCCCGGCTCGCCGATCAGCACGGGGTTGTTCTTCTGGCGGCGCGAGAGGATCTGCATCACGCGCTCGATCTCGGTCTGGCGGCCGACCACGGGGTCGAGCTTGCCCTCGGTCGCCTGCTTGGTCAGGTTGCGCCCGAACTGATCGAGGAGCTTCGAGTTCTTCGCCTTCTCACCCTGCGCGGCGGCGCCCGGCTGCCCGGACTGGCGCCGGCCGGGCCCGGAGAGCATGCGGATGATCTCGTTGCGGATCTTCTCCGCGTCGGCGTCGAAGTCGAGCAGGATGCGCGCCGCGACGCCCTCGTTCTCGCGGACGAGCCCGAGCAGGATGTGCTCGGTGCCGATGTAGTTGTGCCCGAGCGAGAGCGCCTCGCGCAGCGCGAGCTCCAGCACCTTCTTCGCGCGCGGCGTGAACGGGATCTGACCGGTGGTGACCTCGTCGCCCTGCCCGACGATGCGGGCCACCTGGGCGCGCACCTCTTCCACGGTGATGTCGAGTTGCTCGAGGACGCGCGCGGCGAGGCCCTCCTCCTCGCGCAGGAGCCCGAGCAGGATGTGCTCCGTCCCGATGTAGTTGTGCTTGAGAGCGCGTGCCTCGTCCTGGGCGAGGACGACGACCTGCCTGGCCCGTTCGGTGAATCGCTCGAACAAGTCCCTCGACCCTCCTTTCCGCGTGATCCGGAGTCTGCGGTGCCGCCGGCTCCGGGTCGAAGGCACCACTGATCGTACCCGACGTCCGCGAAGTCGCCGACTAGCCGACCGGGTAGCCTTCCCGCCCGATGCGGGTCCTGATCACCGGCTCCTCGGGCCAGATCGGCACGAACCTCGCCCTGCGCCTGCGCGCCGGCGGACACGAGGTCTTCGGGATCGACAAGCGGCTGAACACCTGGACCGACGAGTTCCCCTATCTCCTGCAGGACCTCGCGGGCCATTACGCCCCGTTCCCGGGCGGCATCAACGGGGTCGAGTACCCCGAGGTCGACCTCGTCGTGCACCTCGCGGCGCACGCGAAGGTGCACCAGCTCGTCCGCGAGCCGCACCGCGCGCTCGAGAACGCGATGATGACCTTCAACGTCCTCGAGTACGCGCGGCAGGGGAACATCCCGATCGTCTTCTCCTCGAGCCGCGAGGTGTACGGCGACGTCCACCGCTTCGAGGGCTACAACGAGCAGGCCGCCGACTTCGCCTACACGGAGAGCACGTACTCCGCCTCGAAGATCGCGGGCGAGGCCTTCATCTACTCGTACGCGCGCTGCTACGGGCTCCCATACGTCGTCTTCCGGTTCTCCAACGTCTACGGCCGCTTCGACAACGACCTGCGGCGCATGGTGAGGGTGATCCCGCTCTTCATCCACTCCATGCTGCGCGGTGAGCCGATCACGATCTACGGCGGCCGGGACAAGACGCTCGACTTCACCTACGTCGACGACTGCGTCGACGGCATCTCCCGCGGCATCGAGGCGCTGCACGAGGGCCGCGTCGTCAACCAGACGATCAACCTCGCCTACGGCCAGGGGAACACGCTCGTGCACTGCGCCGAGCGCATCGCGGAGGAGCTCGGCGTCCAGCCGCAGATGACGCTCGCCCCATCGCTGCTCGGTGAGGTGACGCACTACGTCGCCGACCTCTCGAAGGCGCGCGAGCTCCTCGGCTACGACCCGGCGGTGCCGCTCGACGAGGGTATCGCGCGCGCCGTCGCCTGGTTCCGCGAGCATCGCGCGGCCCATCCCGACGAAGACACCGCCGTTCGCCCGGACCACGAGGGCGCGCTCGGGGCGAGCAGCGGCTGGAAGACGGCCGGCGGGTAGACGCGGCGGGCGAGCCTACGACGCGTTGAAGACCTGCGCTGCCGGAGGCGCGGCGATCGCCACCGGAACGTCGTACGCGAGGAACGTCAGGGTCTGGACCGTCGACGCGCGCGCACCCTGGAACGTCGTGGGCGTCACGGTGCGCAGCCGGCGGATCCTGCCGTCGGCGCCGACCCAGACGTCCTGCGTCACCCGGCCGAGACGGACGCCCGTGGCGCGCTCGACCGTATCGAGCTGCTTGCCGTAGGCGGGCACCGCGCGCGCCGCCCGGCGAAGATCGACCACCGCGCGATACCGCGTGGTCGGCCGGCCCGCGACCTGCTCCCGGGCCACCCTCTTCGTCGAGACGAGTCCGTGCGCAAGCGGCGCGAGCGTCTCCGCCTGGCCGATCAGCGAGCCGAAGTCGAGACCGACGCTGCCGCCCTGCGCCTGGAGATCGATGCGAAGCCAGGTCTTGCCCTGCGGCAGCGTCGAGAAGAGCGGTGAGCGCATGTACATGACGTAGGCGCCGTTCTCGACCACCCCGATCGCGTTCATGGGCACGCGCCGTCCCGCGACGGTCGTGCTGACGCTCAGCGTCACGTTCCTGCCGGAGGTCGCCCCGCTCCCGGAGAGCACCGTCTTTGCCTTCCCCGGGGCTGTCGTCGTCATCTGGAGCTGGAGCTTGGCGCTCTTTGCCGTGGAGCTGCGCTTCGCCGCGGACAGCACGGGGTTCGCCGCCTGGGCGGCAGCCGGGACGAGTAGCGCGGCGGTCAGAACCACGGCGAGAGCGAGGCGGCGCACCGCCGCATGGTAGTCGCGGCCGGAGGCCGCTGGCCCTGGCCGAAGGTCCAGGGTCGGCTCAGCGTCCCGGGTCGGCGGGCGCCTGTCGCAGCGCCGGGAAGAGCACGACGTCGCGGATCGACTCCTTGCCCGTGAGGAGCATCACGAAGCGGTCGATCCCGAATCCGAGCCCGCCGGTCGGAGGCATCCCGTACGAGAGCGCCTCGACGAAGTCGGGGTCCCCGCGCTCGCCCTCGACCTGCTCGGACTGCTGGTCGAACCGCGCCCGCTGCATCGCGGCCTCGTTGATCTCCGTGAACGCGTTGCCGAGCTCCATGCCGCCCGCGAAGTACTCGAACCGCTCCGTGAGCGTCGGGTCGTCGTCGGTCGGGCGCGCGAACGGCGAGAGCTCGACGGGGTAGTCGTGGACGATCGTCGGCTGGACCAATCCCGGCTCCACGTAGTGCGAGAAGGCGTGGTCGACGAGCTGCGTCCAGTCCTTGTCGGCATCCGTGTCGACACCGCGCTCGGTCAGCCACGCGCGCAGCTCGTCTGGATCGCGCGTCCAGAGCTCGTGCCGCTCGAGCGCCTCGACGAAGCGGATGCGCTCCCATGGGCCCGCGAGATCGAGCTCGTGACCGCGGAACGTGACGGCCGTCCTGCCGAGCACCTCGCGCGCGACGCGCTCGACGAGCTGCTCGATCCGCTCCATCGTGTCGCGGTAGTCGGCGTAGGCCTCGTACCACTCGAGCATCGTGAACTCGGGGTTGTGCTTGAACGAGACACCCTCGTTGCGGAAGTCCTTGCCGATCTCGTAGACCCGCTCGAGCCCGCCGACGATCAGCCGCTTGAGGTAGAGCTCGGTCGCGATGCGCAGGTAGAGGTCGGCGTCGAGCTCGTTGTGGTGGGTGACGAACGGCCGCGCGAACGCGCCGCCGTAGCGCGGCTGCAGGACGGGTGTCTCGACCTCGACGAAGCCCCACTCGTCGAGCGTGCGGCGGATCGCCGTCACGACTCTCGCGCGGATGACGAACGTCTCGCGGGTCTCTTCGTTCATCAGCAGATCGAGGTAGCGCTTGCGATAGCGCAGCTCGACGTCGGTGAGGCCGTGGAACGTGTCGGGGAGCGGCTGAGTGTTCCGCGCCAGCACCTCGACGCTCTCGGCGAGCACCGACGGCTCGCCCCGGCGCGATTTGGCCGGCCGCCCGACGACGCCGACCACGTCGCCGAGGTGGACGTCGACCTCGCCGGTGACTGCGACGTCGCAGATCACCTGGATGCGGCCCGAGCGGTCGACGAGGTCGAGGAAGACGAGCTTCCCCATCCCGCGCCGCGCCATCGCCCGCCCCGCGAGGCGGCGAGTCGCGTCGAGCTCGCCGCCGGATTCGAGCGGATCGGCCTCGGCGCGGACGGCGGCTATGTCGTCGCGGTCGGGGAAGCGCTTCGGTGCAGGCGGCGCGGGCACCGCCGGATCCTATGTCGCCGAATGGCTCTGCCACTCGGGGACGAGCCGGACCGCGGCAGCGCGGAGCCGGCGCTCGGCGTCGCGAATCGCGACGGCGAAGTCCTGCGAACGTAGATGCAGCGGCGTGGCTGACGCCATACCACGGCCCGCGGAGTCAGGCGGCCTTGATCTCCATGATCTTGAACTTCACCACGGAACCGCGCGGCGTCGTGACCTCGACGGTCTCGCCCTTCTTGTGGCCCATGATCGCCTTGCCGACGGGCGACTCGTTCGAGAGCTTCTGCTCGGCCGGGTTCGCCTCGGCGGAGCCGACGATGTGGTACTCGAGCGTCTCCTTCGCGTCGACGTCGCGCAGCCGGACGACCGAGCCCACGGACACGACGCTCGTGTCGACGTCGGCCGTGTCGATCACACGCGCGTGCGCGAGCCGCTCCTCGAGCTGGGCGATCTTGTGCTCGAGCATCGCCTGCTCGTTCTTCGCGTCGTCGTACTCGGCGTTCTCGGCGATGTCGCCGAACTCGCGCGCGGTGCGGATGCGCTCGGCGATCTCGCGGCGCCGGTCGGTGCGCAGGGTGTCGAGCTCGAGCTTGAGAGCGTCGTAGCCCCCGGGGGTGAGGATCACGTCCTTCAGGAGAACCTCCGAGTCGCCAGGAACGAGAACGAGGCGCCTACCGCGCCACGCGGACGCGCATGGTAGCGGCGACGTCGTCGGCTGGCAACCCCCGTTGCGAAAGAGCCCTCGGAAGGCCCACGACTACGATTCCGGGTCGATGGTCGACCTCCGCGAGCCCTGGTCGATCGGGCCGGTCGAGATCCCGACCCGGCTCGTCCTCGCGCCGATGGCGGGTGTCAGCGTGCAGGCGTTTCGCAGGCAGGGACGCCGCTTCGGCGCCGGGCTCGTCTGCTCGGAGATGGTCAGCTGCGCGGGAATCGAGCACCGCAACGAGCGGACACTCGGCTATCTGCGCGTCGCCTCCGACGAGCATCCGCTCGCGATCCAGCTCTTCGGCTCGGAGCCGCGCACCATGGCGGAGGCGGCCCGGATGGTCGAGGCCGCCGGCGCGGATCTCGTCGACCTCAACTTCGGCTGCCCGGTGCGGAAGGTGACGAAGACGGGTGCCGGAGCGACGCTCCTCGACGACCCGGACCGGGCGGCGGCGATCGTCTCCGCGATCGCCGACGCCGTCGACATTCCCGTGTCCGTCAAGCTGCGCCGCGGGTTGCGCGACGGCTCCCGCGACTGCCTCGTCGTCGGCCCGCGGCTCGTCGAGGCCGGAGCCGCGTCGCTGACGCTGCACCCGCGCTCGGCCCGGCAGATGTACACGGGCACGGCCGACCATGCGCTGACCGCCGAGCTCGTCTCGCTCGTCGACGTCCCGGTGATCGCGTCGGGCGACATCGTGAGCCGGGCGAAGGCGCAGGCCGTCCTCGCGACGACCGGCGCAGCGGCCGTGATGGTCGGCCGCGCGGCGCAGGGAAACCCGTGGGTGCTCGAGGAGATCGTCGACGGCGAGCCTCGCGAGCCTTCGCGCGAGGAGGTCGTCGCCGAGCTCGTGCTGTTCGTCCGCGAGACGGTCCGCGAGCTCGGCGAGCGCCGCGCGAGCGGGTTCCTGAAGAAGTTCTACGGCTGGTACCTCGGGCGCGGCCGCTTCCCGCGGCCGTTCAAGCAGGAGCTCGTCCAGCTCTCCTCGACCGAGGAGGTCGAGCGGCGTCTGATCGCAGCGGCACCCGGCGCCCTCGAGCTGATCGAGCGACTCGAGTCCGAGGTCCCCTCGGGCGACGAGGTGACGCTCGAGCTGCCGATCTCGATCTACGGCGGCGGTTAGACGGGCCGGGGCATGGCTGAAGCCACGCCCGTGGTGCCCAAGGCCTCAGTGTGAGCGGCCGGCCGTTGCCGCGAGGGCGCCGAGGCCGACGAAGATCGTCCCGGACACGTAGCGCTGGGCCCGCAGGAACGTGCGGCTGCTCCGGAGGACCGCGCCCGCGGTGCCCGCCACGAGCGCCCACGCAAGGTCGCTCGTCAGTGCGATCAGGACGAAGACCGCGCCGAGGAGAGCCAGCTGCCCCCGCGTCGACTCGTGGGGATCGACGAACTGCGGCAGGAACGCGAGGAAGAAGAGCGCCGTCTTCGGGTTGAGGATGTTCACGACGACCCCCTGCCGATAGGTTCGCGCCAGCGTCCGCTCCGCAGCACGCCCGCCGATCCTGTCGTCCGCGCTCAGGATCGTCCGGATCCCGAGCCACACCAGGTAGACGGCGCCGACGATCTTGACGGCGGTGAACGCTTCCGCCGAGGCGGCGAGCAGAGCCGAGAGCCCGACCACCGCGGCGAGCACGTGCACCAACCCGCCGCTCGCGATCCCGATCGCCGAGACCACGCCCGCCCGGCGCCCGCCGTGGATGCTCTGGGCCACGATGTACAGCACTGCCGGACCGGGAACCACGGCGAGCGCGAGCGACGCGAGCGCGAATACCGCAAGGGTGCCGGGATCAGGAATCACGGTTCAGCTCCCACACGAGCCGGAGGCCCTCCAGCGTGAGGAAGGGATCGACCCGCTCGATCACGGCGCTGTGGGGCGCGATGAGCTCGGCGAGGCCGCCGGTCGCGACGACGGTTGCATCCGGCGCCCTGAGCTCCTCGCGGATCCGGGCCACGATCCCGTCGACCTGACCCGCGAAGCCGTACACGAGGCCGCTCTGCAGTCCCCCGACGGTGGTCTTGCCGATCACGCTCTCGGGCGCCGCGAAGTCGACGTTGACGAGCCGCGCCGCCCGCGCGAACAGCGCCTCCATCGAGATCTCGATCCCGGGTGCGAGCACGCCGCCGACGTACTCGCCGTCCGCCGAGACGACGTCGAAGTTCGTTGACGTGCCGAAGTCGACGACGATCGCCGGCGCGCCGTAGCGTTCCCGTACGGCAACGGCGTTGACGATGCGGTCCGGGCCGACCTCGCGGGGGTCGTCGTAGCGGATGGGGATTCCCGTGCGCACCCCCGGGCCGACGACGAGCAGTGCTGCGTGGGCCCAGCGGTCGGCCAGCCGCTCCCATTCGCGCACGATGGTGGGGACGGTCGTCGAGAGGCAGATGCCGTCGACCGCATCCGGGTCGAGGAGCCCGCCGAGAAGCACCGCGAGCTCGTCGCCGGTCCGGCTCCGGTCCGTCGCGACGCGCCAGTGCTCGGCGAGGTCCCCATCCCGGTACAGGCCGAGGACGGTCTGCGTGTTGCCGACGTCGACTGCGAGCAGCACGAGCGCGAGGGTACAAGAGCAGGTCTCCGTCTGAAGTCGGACAAACGGGACGGCAGCCGGGATCTAGAAGCGCAGTTGCGACCGCGAAGCCGACGCACTTCAGGGATCTGCCCCGCCGCAGGCGGGGATCGAGCGGCGGGATTCCGCTCGGCGGAATCCCGCTTCGCGGGCAAGTTCAGAACTGCGGCGGCGAAGCCGACGCCTTCAGGGATCTGCCCCGCCGCAGGCGGGGATCGAGCGGCGGGATTCCGCTCGGCGGAATCCCGCTTCGCGGGCAAGTTCAGAACGAGTCGTCGTCGTCCGGGCGGCGGATGTCTCCGAGGCGCTCTGCCAGGGCCTCGGCGGTGAGACGCGGCTCGTCGCCCTCTCCGCGCAACTCCTCGACGGTCACGTCGCCGGACGTGTAGACCTCGGCGCGCGGGATGATCCGCGTCGGGCGGTTCTTGTCCCACACCCAGACATCCTCCATCTGGGCGTGGAAGAACGGGTAGCTCGCCTGCGGCACGACCTTGAGATCGAGCTTGTTGCAGAGGTAGGTCGCATCCTGCGTGAGGACGCAGTAGCGAAAGAGCGGGAAGACCGCCGTGTACTCGCGCTTGAGCTGGAGCTCGAGCTCCGCCTCGAACTCGTCGAGCTCGTCCAGGTGGCTCATGGCGTCAGTGTACGGGGTCTAGGGGTCTGTCCCCGAAGAGGACTGACCCCCGCGAGGCATCGGCCCCCGGAGCAACTCGCCCACGGTTCCCAGGCCCGGAACGACGGCGTCGGGTGCGAGCTCCGCGAGCGGCTCGAGCGCGAACCGGCGCTCGTGCAGCCGTGGGTGCGGGACGGTGAGGCCGGGCTCGTCCACCGCGAGGTCGTCATACAGCAACAGGTCGAGGTCGATCGTGCGCGGCCCCCACCGCTCGCCGCTTCGATCGCGGCCGAGCTCCCGCTCGACGCGGAGGAGGACGTCGAGCAACGTGCGGGGCGGCAGGTCGGTCTCCAACTCGACCGCCCCGTTCAGATAGGCCGGTTGCCTGACAGGCCCCCACGGCTCTGTCTCGCGCAGGCCCGAGACCGCCACGACCTGCAGGCCGTCCGCCTCGGAGAGGAGCTCGACCGCCCGCTCGATCGTTGCCTCCCGATCACCGAGGTTCGAGCCGAGCCCGACGTACGCGCGCACGGGGCGGACGCTACCGCGCTCTTGCGTCGACGGCCGATAACACGTGCTTAACCGGGACCACACGGGGTTCCAATCCGCCTCCGCGAAGATGGCGTACCCCCTCGTGCTCACTCCGGCTCGATCTCTGGCCGTCGCCGTGCTGGCGACCACTGCGCTCGTCGTGGCTCCGGCTGCGTCGCCCTCGCCCGCGACGGGCTCCGCGCAGGAACGCGCAACCGTCGTCCAGCTGACGGCGGCCGCCGCCTGCCGCGAGTCCGCGGCACTCGCCGCCGCGGGCGCGGAGCCGGTCGACGCACGGCTCCGCCTCTGGCGCCTGGCGCCGCAGGTCGCCGCGAACGTCGTCCCGGCACTTCGGGCCCGTGACGCGCTCGTCTTCGCGCAGCGCGAGCGGACGTACCGCGCAGCGGCGACGACCGACACCCCAGACCCCCTCCAGGGCGAGCAATGGTGGCTGTCGCAGATCGGCATCGACGGGCTCACGCCGCCGGGCCCGGGCGTCCCTATCACCATCGTCGACTCCGGCCTCGACGTCTCGCATCCCGAGTTCGCGGGGCGCCCGGACACGGAGACCTTGAATGCCCAGGAGCCGGCGGGCATCGGCGGGGAGCACGGAACGTCGGTGGCGTCCGTCATCGGCGCGCCCCAGAACGGCGTCGGTGTCGTGGGCATCTATCCCCGGGCAGTGCTTCGTTCGTGGGACGCGGCCAAGGGCGACGGCACCCAGCTCGAGTCGACCGAGATCGCCGGCGGCATCCTCGCCGCGGCCCGGGCGGGCAAGAGCGTGATCAATCTGAGCCTTGGCTCCGACGCCAGCGATCTCCCCATCCAGCTCGCGGTCGACGAGGCCGTCGCCTCGGGGTCACTCGTCGTCGCCGCCTCCGGGAACGACGGCGACCGCGGCAGCCCGCTCGGGTATCCGGCGGCCTACCCGCACGTGCTCACGGTGGCCGCGACCGACAAGACAGGCAACGTCGCCCCGTTCTCGAGCCGCTCCCGCTACGTCGATCTCGCCGCTCCCGGGACGGACATCGTCGTTGCGAGCGCGCTCGGCAAGAGCTGGCGGCCGGCTTCCGGGACGAGCTTCTCCTCACCGATGGTTGCTGCCGCCGCCGCGTGGGTCTGGACCGTACGACCGACCCTGACCGCCGGCCAGGTCGCCGAGATCATGCGGCGCTCCGCGCGCGATCTGCCGCCGACGGGACGGGATCTCGCCTCGGGCTTCGGGATGCTGAACGTAGCCGCGGCGCTGGCTCTGCCGACTCCGGTTGCCGACCCGTACGAGCCGAACGACGACATCGACCAGGTGAGCCCGTCCGGGGATCGCTACGTCGCCAGGGTGCAGCCGTTGACGACCACCTCGCGACGCACGACTCGTGTCGTCGGGCGCGTCGACGCCTACGAGGACCCCCGCGATGTCTACCGCGTCTGGCTGCCCGCCGGGCATCGGTTCGCCTCGACGCTGACCACGTCGTCGGACGGCGACCTCGCCCTCTACTCGAGCTCGGCGCCGAGCGTCGTCGGACGCTTCGCGACCACCGGCCGGCTCGCGGTCGCCTCGACCCGCGGGACGAACGAGCGCCTCGTCTACGCGAACGGCAAGCGCGGGCGCTGGGCATACATCGTCGTTCGGCTCCCCGGCGGGACGCTCGAGGCGACCTACCAGCTCCGCGTCTCGAGCGCCCTCACGAAGCGCTGATGCGCCGGACGGCGACCACCGCCGCATGCTCGACAGGACGTGCGAGCTCGACGTCGGGCTTGCGCACCCGCACCCGCACGGCGGCGACCGGAAACCGCTCGACCAGGGTGTCCGCAAGAGCCGCGGCGAACGCCTCGAGCAAGCGGTACGCCCGGCCGTCCGAGATTTCGACGACGGCCGCGACCACGTCCCGGTAGTCGATTGCGTCCTCGATCCGGTCGCTGGCCGCGGCCGTCGCGTCGGAGAGGTCGAGCTCGACGTCGACGAGAAACCGCTGGCCCTCGCGCCGCTCGTGCTCCAGCACGCCGTGGAAGGCGTGAAGCACGATCCCATGGAGCTCGATCGTCACGGAGTGACCGTACCCCGCTCCACCGCAGCCGCGACCGCGAGTGCCTCGACGTGCGAGCGCACGTCGTGCACGCGGAAGAGGCTCGCTCCGCGGTCGAAGGCGGCGACGGCCGCGCCGACCGACGCCGCGTCGGTCCCCAGCCGCGCCTCCGGTCCCTCGACCACCCGCGCCAGGGTCCATTTCCGCGAAAGCCCCACGAGTACGGGGCGGCCGATCGCGACGATGCGGTCGAGGCCGCGCACGAGCTCGAGGTTGTGGTCGGCCGTCTTCCCGAAGCCGAAGCCGGGATCGAGGCAGATCCGCTCCTCCGCGACGCCCGCTGCGAGGGCGACGGCGAGCCGCTCCTCGAGGAACGACGCGACCTCGGAGACGACGTCGCCGTAGTGCGGCGCCTCCTGCATCGTGCGAGGCTCTCCCTGCATGTGCATCAGGCAGAGACGCGCACCCGCCTCGGCGACGACCTCCGCGAGCTCGGGCTCGCGCCGCAGGGCCGTGACGTCGTTGACCATCGTCGCACCGAGCGCCAGCGCCCTCCGCGCCACACCGGCGCGGGAAGTGTCGATCGAGACGGGGCACCCCTCGAGGAGCTCGAGCACTGGAAGGATCCGCCGCAACTCCTCGTCCTGGGAGACGTCCGCCGCGCCCGGTCGGGTCGACTCGCCGCCGACGTCGACGATCGCCGCCCCGTCCTCCAGCATCCTTCGCGCGGTCGCCGCGGCGTCCGACGCCGAGGCGTACCTGCCGCCGTCGGAGAAGCTGTCGGGCGTGACGTTGACGATCCCCATCACGGCGGGACGCAGCCAATCGTCCGAGAGCGGCTCTCGTCTCATTGGCCATGGACGCTAACGCGCCGCGGGCAGGCGGGTCGGGCCGGCGGACGGCGGCGATCGGCGCTGCGGTCGTCGCGCTCGTCGGCATCGTCGCGATCGCATCGCGCGGCTCGCCCCCGGACGAGCGGATTGGGCAGCATCGGCCGTCGGAGGGCCTGGTCGACGCCGCCCTGAGCCTGTTCGTCGTCGGTCTCGGGGTCGCCGCCGTCTTCGTCGCGGTGCTCCTGTCGTTCTTCGGTCGCCAGCAGCCGGAAGGCGAGGCGCGAAAGCGCCGCGGCCCGCTGCGGTCGGTCCTGTCGTTCGTCGTCGCGATGGCGCTCCTCGCCGTCGTCGTCCGGGCCCTGACCTCGAGCCGCGGCCCCCGTCTGCAGCCGCTCCTCCCCGGGGGCGGCGGCCAGGGCGAGGCGGGCGCGGACGGCCAGGGAGCCCGCTACGAGCCGGAGTTCGTCCTCTGGCCGGTCCTCGTGGTCGGCGCCCTCGTCCTCCTCGCAGTCGTGGCTTGGTGGCTCGCCGCACGAGGTCGCAGGTCGGCGCGGGGGCCGGTCGCCGCCACTCCGCACGAGGCGCTCGCCGACGTGCTGGCGGCCACGCTCGACGACCTCCGCGCGGAGCGTGACCCGCGAAAAGCCGTGATCGGCGCATACGCGCAGATGGAGCGCGCGCTGGCGTCGTCCGGCCTGCCCCGCGCGCCGGCCGAGGCTCCCGAGGAGTACCTCGTACGAGCGCTCGAGGAGCTCGAGCTCTCGTCGCGCGCGGCTGGTCGCCTCACCGCGCTCTTCGCGTGGGCACGGTTCTCGGGGCACGATGTGCGCCCCGAGATGAAGGACGAGGCGATCGAGACGCTCGAGCAGGTGCGACGCGAGCTGGCGGCCATCGACGCTGCGCGCCGCGCAGAGCAGACGGGCGCCGCCGCGTGAGCGTCGCTCGTCTCCGACTCGCTCTGGTGGGGGAAACCATGCTTCCCCCACGAGCCCCCTTCTTCCCGAGAGCGTGGGGGACCTCCCGGTTCCGCACACCCCTCCCCGCTCATCGGCCGACTCGAGTCGCCCGATGAGCCGGCTCGACCGCACGATCGCCGTCGCAGTCTCGGCGAGCATCTGGGCGGGGATCGTGGTCGTCGCGGCGCCCGGAGCCGCCGGGCTCGTCGCCCACGTGTGGCTCGTCGTCGTCCTCGCGCTCGCCCTGGCCTACGCCCTCGACCGTCTCCGGCGCGCACTCCCTCGGCGGGCTTCCGCGTTCGACGTCGCGTTCGCGTCGCCCCGGCCGACGCATGCCCGCCCGGCGTCGCTGGCCCGCGTCGAGCGCGAGGTGACGCTTGCGACGGGCACCGCCTTCGACGTCCATTTCCGCCTCCGGCCGCTCGTCACCCCGCTCGCGTTGGGGCTGCTGCTCCGGCGTGGAGTCGACCCCGAACGCCGTCCGGACGAGGCGAAGGCGCTGCTCGGGCCGGATCTCTGGGAGCTCGTGCGGCCGGACCGACCGGCCCCCGACGACCGCACGGCGGCGGGCATCCCTCTGTCGGCCGTCGCCCGCATGGTCGACGATCTGGAGCGAGTCGCGTGGAGCTGACGCAGGTCGCAGGGCAGGCGAACGCCGTGCTGGACGAGGTCGAAAGGGCCGTCGTCGGAAAGCGCGACCGGCTCGAGCTCGTGCTGGCGGGAATCCTCTCCGACGGCCACGTCCTGCTCGAGGACGTCCCCGGCCTCGCGAAGACGCTCACGGCGCACTCGTTCGCCGAGGTGATGGGCCTCCGGTTCGCGCGCGTGCAGTTCACGCCCGACCTTCTGCCGTCCGACGTGACCGGCTCATCGATCTGGAACCAGCGCGACGCGGCCTTCGAGTTCCGCCCGGGGCCGGTGTTCGCGAACGTCTTGCTCGCGGATGAGATCAACCGTGCCCCGCCGAAGACACAGGCGGCGTTGCTGGAGGCGATGCAGGAACGGCAGGTCTCGATCGACGGCCGGACACATCCGCTCGAGCCGCCGTTCCTCGTTCTCGCGACGCAGAACCCGATCGAATACGAGGGGACCTACCCACTGCCCGAGGCGCAGCTCGACCGGTTCGTGCTGCGCACGGGCTTCGGATACCCCTCGGCGGATGCCGAGTGGGAGATGCTCGAACGGCGTCTCGACCGGCGCACCGACGGCGTGGAGCTCCGAGAGGTCGTCGATCGCGGGACGCTGCTCGAGATGCAGCGTGCGGTGGAGGACGTCCACGTCGACGAGAGCATCGGCAGGTACGTCGTCGACCTCGTCGCGGCGACACGGGAGAGCCCGAGCGTCTCCGTCGGCTCGAGCCCGCGCGGGTCGCTGGCGCTCGTCAAGCTCTCGCGCTGCCACGCGGCGCTCGCGGGACGTGACTTCGTGACACCCGACGACGTGAAGGCCGTGGCCATCCCTGCGCTTGCGCACCGGCTCGTGCTTCGTCCCGAGCTCTGGGTGCAGCGGCGAAGCGGCGAGGACGTCGTCCGCGAGGTGCTCGACGAGGTCCGGACGCCCCCGACCGAGACGACGTGACGCGCTCTGCGGACGCCCGCCTGGCCGCGTACGCGCTGCTCGCGGCGGCGGGGCTGGTCGCCGCGCTCGCGCTGCGCCGGACGGAGCTCGCGGCGGTCGCGGCGCCCTTCGCGCTCCTCGTCGCCCTGGGTGTCCGCTCGACGCCGCCCGCGCTCAAGGCGTGGGTCGACGTCGACCGAGACCGCGCCGTCGAAGGCGACGAGATCGCGGCGCGCGTCACGGTCCGCACGGAAGCCGCCGTCGACCGGCTCGAGATCGGGCTCGCCCTGCCCGAAGGCCTCGAGCTCGCCGACGGCGCAAACCCCGTCGCTCTCAGGCTCGCCGGTGACGAGGAGCGGGAGCTCGAGCTGCGCCTGCGCTGCGTGCGCTGGTCGGCGGTCGAGCTCGGCGAGGTCTGGTTGCGGGCAAGGGACCGGGTGGGCCTCGTCCGCCACGAGGGTCGCATCGACCGCAGGCGACCGCTGCGCGTCTACCCGACGCCGGAGCGTCTGCGGCGGCTGCTCGCGCCCGCCCATACCCAGGCGGCGACCGGTTCCGAAGTCGCCCGGGTGAGGGCCGAGGGGCTCGAGTTCGCGGACACGAGGCCCTTTGTGCCCGGCGACCTCGTCCGCTCGATCAACTGGCGCGCGACGGCGCGCCGCGGCAGCCTCGTCGTCAACGAGCGACACCCGGAGCGGAACGCCGACGTCGTGATCTTCCTCGACAGCCTCGCCGAAGCGCGGGCAGCCGCGCACGGCACGCTCGAGGAGGCGGTGCGGACCGCCGCGACGCTCGCCGGGCGGTTCCTCGAGCGCCGCGACCGCGTCGGCCTCGTCACATTCGGCGGCATCCTGCGCTGGCTCGAGCCGGGCGGCGGCCTCGTCCAGCGCTACCGGCTCGTCGACGCGCTGCTCGAGACGGGCGTCGAGTTCAGCTACGCCTGGAAGGACGTCAACGTGATCCCGGCGCGGACGCTGCCGCCTCGCGCGCTCGTGATCGCGGTCACGCCGCTCCTCGACGAGCGGTCGATCGCGGCGCTCTTCGATCTCCGGGGACGCGGACACGATCTCGTCGTCCTCGAGGTCTCACCCGAGCCGTACCTCGAGCCGGGCGAGGACCCGAGCGACAGCCTCGCGCTCCGCCTCTGGCGGCTCCAGCGCGCCGAGCTGCGCGCCGGGTTCGAGCGGCTCGGCGCAGCCGTGGCGACGCTCGATTCGGAGACGACGGTCGAGGAGGCACTCGAGGGGGTGAGGGCATACCGGCGTCACGCCCGCCTGGTGCAGCGCTAGCGGCGGCCGCAGCGGCCGTGGCCGTCTCGCTGGGCCTCGCCGCGTGGCTGGGCGCCGCCGCGAGCTCGGACGCGGCCGGGCCGGCTCTCGCGGCGGGCCTCCTCGGCGCCGCGGCGACTGCGGCCGCCTTCTTCCGGCCCGCGATGCTCACGGTGGCTTTGACGGCCTCTGCCGCGGCGTACGCCGTCCTCCTCACGATCGACGAACCGCCGCTCGACAGCCGTGCCGCGGGAGTGGCGGCGGCACTGGTCGTCGTGGGGGAGCTGAGTGGATGGGCGCGGGAGCTCGCGGGAACGACGGACGAGCCCGGAGGCGCCTGGCGCCGACCGGCATGGATCGCCGGCGCCGCGCTCGGCGCGCTCGCACTTGCCTGGACGGCGATCGCGGTCGCCGACCTCGCCCGCCTCGAGGGCCTCGCCGTCGAGGCCGTGGGCGCGCTCGCCGCGCTGGCCACTCTCGTCGTCGTGACCCGGCTCGCCGCGGGGCGCCGGGCCGCGTAGGCCGAGGGTCAGGACGCGGCGGGATCGGGCGGGGGCTGCATGGCGGCGCCCGGTAGCGGCCGCGGGGAGGGCTTGAGCTGCGGTTTCTTCTCCGGCTCGGGCTCGGGCTCCGTGGTCGGTGGCGGCGTCTCGTCGACGAACACCGTCTCCTCGGTCTCGCCCTGGAGCAGTCGCTCGAACTGCGTCTTGTCGATCGTCTCGCGCTCGATCAGGATCGCCGAGAGCTTGTGGAGCTCCTCCATGTGCTCGCGGAGCACGTTCGTCGCCTTGTCGTGCGCCTCCTCGATCACGCGGCGGATCTCGTCGTCGATCTCCTTGGCGATCTCCTCCGAGTAGTCCGGCTCGGCACCCATCTCTCGGCCGAGGAACGGCATGTCGTGGTTCCGGCCGAGGACGCGCGGGCCGAGCTTCTCGCTCATCCCGAAGCGCATGATCATCTGCTTCGCCGTCGACGTGATCCGCTCGATGTCGTTCGCGGCACCGGTCGTGACCTCGTTGAAGACGAGCTCTTCCGCAGCGCGGCCGCCGAGGGTCATCGCCATCTGGTCCATCAGCGTGCCCTTGGTCGTCAGGTAGCGGTCCTCGGCGGGCAGCGAGATCGTGTAGCCGAGCGCCTGGCCGCGCGAGACGATCGAGATCTTGTGCACCTCGTCCGTGCCCTCGAGGTAGTAACCGACGAGCGCGTGGCCCATCTCGTGGTAGGCGGTGATCTTCCGCTCCTTCTCGGAGAAGAGGCGCGACTTCTTCTCCGGGCCGGCGATCACCCGCATGATCCCTTCCTCGAGCTCCAGCTGGCCGATCGTCTTCTCACCGCGCCGGGCCGCGAGCAGCGCCGCCTCGTTGATCACGTTCGCCAGGTCGGCGCCGGTGAAGCCGGGTGTCGCCGCGGCGAGCACGTCGAGGTCGATCGCCTTGTCGAGCGGCTTGCCCTTCGCGTGCACCTCGAGAATCTGCTGGCGGCCCTTGCGGTCGGGCCGGTCGACGACGATCTGCCGGTCGAAGCGGCCGGGCCGCAGCAGCGCCGGGTCGAGGATGTCGGGCCGGTTCGTGGCCGCGATCAGGATGATGTTGTCCTTCAGCTCGAACCCGTCCATCTCGACGAGGAGCTGGTTCAAGGTCTGCTCGCGCTCGTCGTGCCCGCCGCCGAGGCCCGCACCGCGATGGCGGCCGACCGCGTCGATCTCGTCGATGAAGATGATGCAGGGGCTCGCCTGCTTCGCCTGCTCGAACAGGTCGCGGACGCGCGACGCGCCGACACCCACGAACATCTCGACGAAGTCGGAGCCCGAGATGGAGAAGAACGGCACGCCGGCCTCGCCCGCGGTGGCGCGCGCGAGGAGCGTCTTACCGGTGCCGGGCGGCCCGTAGAGCAGGACACCCTTCGGGATCCGCGCGCCGAGGGCCTGGAACTTCTTCGGGTTCTCGAGGAACTCCTTGATCTCCTGGAGCTCCTCGACCGCCTCGTCCGCGCCCGCGACGTCCTTGTAGGTCACCTTCGGCGAGTCGGGCGACATGCGCTTGGCGCGGCTCTTGCCGAAGCTCATCACCTTCGAGCCGCCGCCCTGCATCTGGTTCATGAGGAAGATCCAGAACCCGATCAGGAGGAGGAAGGGCAGGAAGCCGGTGAGGAGCGCCCACCAGGCGCTCGTCCCGATCCCCTTCGAGTCGAACCTGACGTTGTTTTCCTGGAGCACCTTCTGGTAGGCGGCCTGCGACTGCGGCGAGGGGTAGTTGACCTTCACCTTCTGGCCGGAATCGAGCACCGCCGTGATCGACTGACGGTTCGGCGAGAACGTCACCTCGCTGACGTTGCCGTTCTTCGTCTCGTCGATCAGCTGCGAGTACGTCAGCTTCTCGCCGCTGTCGCGTCGCGGCATCAGTGTCTGGCTCGCCAGGTAGACGAGCAGCACGATCACGACGAGTGGGAAGAGCGCGCTGCGGAAGAAGCGATTCACCTAGTCGGAGGGTAGCAGCGTGCCTCTGGACTTCCAGAGCGCGGCGCGGAGTCCTAACGTCCGGTCAATCTTCTCGGTAGAACGGAAAACCCCTGCTCGTACGGGCTACAGGCCGTTCGGGACGAGGTCGGGGTGCAACACCCCGATGTAGGGGAGATTGCGGTAGCGCTCTGCGAAGTCCAGTCCGTAGCCGATCACGAAGCGGTTCGGGATCTCGAATCCCACGTACCGAACCGGGACCTCGACCTCGCGGCGCTCCGGCTTCGTCAGGAGCGCGCAGATCTCGAGCGAGGCGGGCTTGCGCGCGCCGAGCGTCCGCCGCAGGTACGACAGGGTGAGCCCGGAGTCGATGATGTCCTCGACGACGAGCACATCGCGCCCCGAGATGTTGATCTCGAGGTCCTTCAGGATCCGCACGACCCCCGAGGAATCGGTACCCGCTCCGTAGCTCGAGATCGCCATGAAGTCGATCTCGCACGGCACCGTCAGCTCGCGCATCAGGTCGGAGATGAAGAAGATCGCGCCCTTGAGGACACCCACGAGGAGCAGGTCGCGCCCCTCGTAGTCGACCGAGATCTCGGCCCCGAGCTCCTCGACCCGCGTCCGAAGCGTGTCCTGGTCGATCAGGACCTCGCCGACGTCGGCATGGACCGACGTCATGCGGGCTCTCTCCGGACGCGCACCGTGCCCTCCCAGCCGGGCGCCGTCTCGAGGCCGGGCACCGCGACGACGGCTCCGTCCTCGGTCGCGACGAGCGGCCACGCGTCGCGCTCGCGCCTCGGCACCTTCGCGTCCACGAGCACATCCTGCACCTTCCGCGAGCGGCCCGCGAGACGATCCCCCGGCCGGCGCGAGCGGACGACGAGGCCCGGCGCGTCGCTCTCGATCGTCCACGGCCCCCACTCGACGGCGCCCTCGAGACGCAGCTCCCCGTACGTCCGGACGGCGCGGACTCCCCCGCCGAGGTCGGCGCTCCGCGTGCCCTCGACCGAGGACAGGAGCTCGACGAGCGATCGCTCGAGCGCGCGAGGCAGCCGAGGCCGCTCCTCCGCGAGCGCGAGCAGGTTCGCGCGCGCCCTGGGATCGAGCTCCTCGAGGAGGGGCAACAGCCGCTCGCGGATCAGCCCCCGCTTCGTTTCGCGGTTCGTCGCATCGATGCGCCAGGCGAGGCCGCGGGAGCGGCAGTACGCCTCCGTCTCCTCGCGCCACAGCGGCAGGAGGGGCCTCACGATGCCGTCGGCGCGCCGCGGCCGGATGCCGCGCATCGAGCCGCTCGAGACGACGCGGTAGAGGAGTGTCTCGACCTGGTCGGACGCCGTGTGACCGGTGGCGCGAAGCCCTCGACCCTCCGTCGCGGCGTAGCGCGCCTCGCGCAGGCTCGCCTCGGTCGCGCGGCCGGGCACGTCCACGCGAATCACATCGGCGCCGAACGCCGCGACGCAGTGCTCGGCGTCGGCGTCGGCCTCGGGGCCCCGCAGGCCGTGGTGGACGTGAACCGCCCGCACGCGGTAGCCGAGCTCGCCGAGCGCGTCCCAGAGGCAGGTCGAGTCGGCGCCGCCCGAAACGAGGCACGTCAGCTCCCCACCCGGTGCGATCAGATCCCATGACCGGATGTGCGCCTCGACCCGCTCGAGCACGTCCATGCTCGAAGTCTGCCTAGACGGCCTCGCGGAAGCGGGGCGCAGCGGCCCATGCATGCAGCGTCTCGGCCGCGCGCCGGACCGCGGCGGCGTCGAGCTCGAATGGCGTCGCGTGCGGGATCCGGCCGATCTGCGCGGCGGGGAACGTCCCCTCCGAGCCGTCGAGCACGTAGCGGATGGGAAGTGCGTGCGAGACGGCGACCACGACCTCCTCCGGGCGCTCGAGGAGCTCGTCCAGCGCGCCCGCGAACCGTTCCGCTGCCTGCGCCCGGCTCTCGCCCCCGCCCGGGCAGGGTGCGTCCGCCTCGTGCGTCCAGGCCCAGGAGCGATACGCCTCGAGCGGCCCTCCTTCATAGGCGCCGAAGTCGATCTCGTCGAGCCCCGAGACGACGAGCCGGGGCACGTGGCGCTCGCCCAGGCCGATCGCGAGCGTCTCCTGGGTCCTGGCGAGCCGCGTGGCCACGCCGAGGTCGATCTCCACGCCGGCGAGCGCCTCGCTGAGCCCCGTCGCCTCCTCCACCCCGAGCTGCGAGAGGCCGGCCCCGGGCGGCCGCGAGCTCACGACGTCGTCCACGTTGGAGCGTGCGTGCCCGTGGCGCACGAGCAGCAGCGTTCTCAAAACAACACGCTGCGGTAGTCGAGCACGTGTTCCATCCCCACCGTCTCGTACAGGCGGATCGCCGGCGTGTTCTCGGCCCGGACGAAGAGGCAGACGGCCGGCACCTCGGCGAGCAGCAGGCGGATCAGGTCCCGAAGCGCGCGCTCGGCGTAACCGCGCCGCCGCACGGGAGGGTCGACCCAGACCTGCTGGAGCTGGACGGCGCTCGGCGTCCACGCGGATGCCTCGGCCTTGAAGCGGATGGCGCCGTCCTCGAGCCAGACCCAGGAGCGGCCCTCCTCGACCTGCACCCTCGTCCGCCAGCGAAACCCGTTCGGGTCGCGCCGTAACGGGTCGACCCCGAGCTCCTCGAAGTGCGCCTGCGCACATGCGGGCACGAGGACGTCGACGTCCGCGCGCGTCGCCGGTCGCAGCCCCGTGTCGCCCGGCTCCGGCGGCGCCGTCGAGACGTACACGGGCTGCCCGACCCTGTCCTCGCGCGGCTTCCCGAGCCTTCGCCGAGCCTCGTCCCACAGGGCGCTGACCGCCTGCTGTTCTCCGATCAGCATGCGCGGCGCCGCCCGCGCCGCGGCCTCCGCGAACGCGCCGCACCCCGTCCCGGAAGGGACGACGTTGGTTCCGAGGTGGCACAGGGCGAGAAGGCTTCCGTCCTCGATGCCCTCGAGCGCCGTGAAGCGCCCGCTCTCGCGCCGGGCCACGTCCTCGAGGAACACACGCTCGACGGGATCCTCGGCGCAGTAGGCGAGAATCTGGCCCCTGGAGGGCTCGACGAGCGCCGGTCGCATGGCAGCGACACTCTAGGCGGGAAGGCCGTAGGCTTCCCCGCCATGCCGATCCACGTACGCGCGAACGAGGGCGACTACGCCGAGGCTTGCCTCCTGCCCGGCGACCCGTTGCGGGCGAAGTACATCGCCGAGACCTTCATGGAGGACGTCGTCCAGCGGAACTCCGAGCGCGGGATGCTCGGCTATACGGGCACCTTCGAGGGCAAGCCCGTCTCCGTCCAGTCGAGCGGCATGGGCTGCCCGTCGGCGGCGATCGTGATCGAGGAGCTCGTCCAGCTCGGGGTGAAGAAGCTCATGCGGGTCGGGACCTGCGGCGGCCTCCAGCCCGACCTCTCGATGGGCGACCTCATCATTGCCCTCTCGGCGACCCCGGCGGACTCGACCGCGACGCATTACGTCCTCGGAGAGCCGCACGCCCCGACCGCCGACTTCGGCCTCGTCCACGAGGCGGTGCACCAGGCGAAGCACCTCGGCAAGCCGGTCCGCGTGGGGCCGATCGTGTCGAGCGACATCTTCTACCAGCCCGACTCGGGACTCGCCGGCCGCTGGTCGGAGCGGGGCATCCTCGCGGTGGAGATGGAGGCGGCGATCCTCTTCACGCTCGGCGCCCTCCGGAAGATCCAGGCCGGCTGCATGCTGATCGTCTCCGACGTCGTCGTCGAGGGCGAGTTCGTCCGCATCACGGACGAGGAGATGCGCGCGGCGGTCGACCAGATGACCGAGCTCGCCCTGCACGTCGTGACCGCGTAGCAGGCGACCCGGCGCCGCGTGAAGACCGTCTTCCTCGTCAACCCCGCCTCGGCCAATGGCTCCACAGGGAGACGCTGGCCGGAGCTGGCGCGCCGGGCGGCGGCGGGCGGGCTCGAGGGCGACACGCTCTTCAGCGAGCGGCCCGGCCACCTCGCCGAGCTCGCGCGCGAGGCGGCGCTCGGAGGAGCCGAGCTCCTCGTCGTCGTCGGCGGGGACGGGTCGGTCAACGAGGTCGCGAACGGGCTCGTCGGGCTCGGCGGGCAGCCCGAGGTCGCGCTCGTGCCGCGCGGCACCGGGTGGGACTTCTCGCGCACGTTCGGGATCCCCCGCAAGATCGACGAGGCGGTGCGCGTGGCGCTCGAGGGGGACGTCCGCAGCATCGACCTCGGACGGGCCTCGTACCGCGCGTGGGACGGCTCCGACGCGACGACGGCGTTCGCCAACGTCGCAAGCACAGGCATGAGCGGGGCAATCGCGAAGCGTGCGAACGAGACGACGAAGGCGCTCGGCGGGAAGCTCTCCTACCTCTGGGCGACGTTCGCTGTCTTCTCGGGCTGGCAGGCGAGCGAGGTCCAGCTGACGGTCGGCGGCGAGCAGCGGGCCGCGAAGATGTTCGACGTCGTGGTCGCGAACGGTCGTTTCTTCGGCGGCGGCCTCCAGATCTGCCCGGACGCCGAGGCCGACGACGGGCTCTTCGACGTCCTCACGATCGGGGACATCACGAAGCGCGACCTCGTGCTGACGATGCCGAAGATCTACCGGGGGACGCACCTGCCGCATCCGAAGGCGGAGCTCCTGCGCGGTGCGACGGTGACGATCTCGAGCGACGCACCGCTCCCCGTGGAGCTCGACGGCGAGCAGCCCGGAACGACACCGGTACGACTCGAGATCATGCCGCGCGCGCTACGCCTTCGTGTCCCGCGCGGTCAGGGAGACGCCTTGCGCGTCGGCGACTGACTCGACGCCGGCTTCTGCGCCCGCCGCAGCGACGCGACCTCCTTCTCGAGCTTCGTCACCCGCTGCTCGAGCGCGTCGATCCCGCGGATCCGCTTCGAGAGCTCGTCCACGCGGTTACGGAGGTCGTTGAACGCCTGCAGGGTACGGGAGCCGCCCGGCAGGTCGGTGAGCTTCTGCAGGGCCTCCTCGCCCTTCGCCGAGAGCCGCCCGATCACGTCGTCGGTCTTCGTCGTCGCCATGGCGACAGTCTATGCCAGCGCGCCGGCCACCGCCGCGAGCGTCGGGCCGGACCCGTCGCGGACGATGATCGCGGCGTGGGCGTCGTACGGCGTCTCGTCGAGGTTCACGATCGCCATCGCCCCACCCGCCGAGAGGGTCTCGTTCGGCAGGCCGGCGACCGGCCAGACCTGGAGCGACGAGCCCACGACGAGCAGGAGCGGGGCCTCGCGGCAGAGGAGCTCCGCCCGCAGCATCGCATCGGGTGGCAGGAGCTCGCCGAACATCACCACGCCGGGCTTGAGGATCGAGCCGCAGGCGGCGCAGACCGGCGCCTCGCGCAGCTCGAGCTGAGCGAGGACCGGCGCGAGCGCCTCTTCGCCGCCGCAGGCGAGACAGGTGAAGCGCGCGATCGAGCCGTGCACCTCCGTCACGTCGACGCTGCCTGCCCGCGTATGGAGCAGGTCGATGTTCTGGGTCACGACGCCGCGCACGTGGCCGGAACGCTCGAGCGCGGCGAGGGCGACGTGCCCTGCGTTCGGCTCCGCTGCGAGGAGGCCGGCGATCCGGGGGCCGTACCAGCGCCAGACGCGGAGCGGATCCCGGCGAAACGCGTCGATCGACGCGACCTCGAACGGGTCGACCTCCGCCCACAGACCGGAGGAGGAGCGGAAATCGGGGACCCCGCTCTCCGTCGACATGCCCGCGCCGGTGAGCACGACCGCAGGACCGCGGTCGCGGATCAGCGCCGCGAGATCGGCCGCGGTCCCCATGCACCGCATCGTACGGCCCGATATATCTCGGTCCGATGGACGGCTACCCGTTCACCCACCAGGTGCGCGTCCGCTTCGCGGAGACGGACGCGCAGGGGATCGCGCACCACGCGTCGTTCGTCGTCTGGCTCGAGGTGGCCCGCGTCGCGTATCTCGCCGCGTTCGCCGGCGGCTACCGTGCGATCCGCGAGCGCGGGATCGAGGCACTGACGACCGGCGTCCACCTCGAGTACGAGCGCGCCGCCGTCTTCGACGACGTCCTCGACATCGGGGTGCGCTGCGCCGACCTGCGCGGAGCGCGCTTCCGCTTCGACTACCAGGTCGATCGCGACGGCGTCCGCGTCGCGCACGGGTGGACCGCCCATGCGACGGTCGACGCGGCGACGCGCCGGCCGACGCGGGTCCCGGAGTGGTTCGTCGCGGACGTCCTCAGGGCCGAGCGGTCGTCGACGTCGCCGGCGGAAGCGCCGGCTCCTTCGTCGTCGGGGTCGCCGCGGCCTTGACGTCCGGCTTCGCGGGCTTCGAGGGCTCGGGCTTCGGCCGGGGCTTCGTGCCGAGACGGACGACGGTCGGCTCGCCGACGTAGTACGAGCGCCACGTCGTGTTGTAGAGCAAGCTGCCGTCGGGGTTGTAGACGCGCCTCGTCACGCTCGTCGAGCGCGGCGGCGAGCCCCATTGCTCGACGACCTTCTGGCCTTTGAACATCGTGTCGTCGTCGATCCGCTTCCACGGCACCTTCCCGTCGACCTCGAGCGGTGCGGTCTCCGTCTCGACGCGGCGATCCGGCGAGGTGCCGTAGAGGTTGACGGTGAGCGAGCCCGGGCTCACGAATGTGCGCAGCAGGAGCCAGTGGTCGGTGTCGTTGCGGAAGACGAGGTCCAAGTCCGGGTAGTTCACGGTCGCATCGCGACCGATCGGGTAGTGGCTGATGTAGAGCGCGTGGTTCGTTCGCTTCTCGATCGAGAGCCCGGCCTCGAAGGCGGCGTTGAACACGGTGGTCGAGACCTGGCAGACGCCGCCACCGATCCCGCTCTCGAGCTCGCCGTTGATGATCACCGGCGCCTCCTCGAAGCCTTTGGCCGCGTTTCGCTCCCCGGTCGTCTGGTTGAAGGAGAAGCGCGCGCCCGGTGCGACGAGTGCGCCGTCGATCAGCTCCGCGACCAGCTGGACGTTGTGAAGGCGGCCCGGCGTGCCACCGTAGGTCGTCGTGTACGAGCCGACCACCTCCTCGATCCCCATCGCCCGAGCGACCTCGGTGGTTCGTGCAGCGCGCGTCGTGCTGGTCGCGACCGTCGCGGCGCGGCCCGAGCTCGAGAACACCGCCTTCTGAAGCGCCTTCCGCGCCGCGTCGAGATCGAGCGTCCGGCCGGGGTGCGACGGCACGAGCTCGATTCCCCCGGAGACGACGCGGAACGTCGCGTCGCGCGGGTCCCGGTCGACGGAGCGCGCGAGCGACGCGAGCCAGCGCTGGGCAGACGGTCCGGCGACCGAGACGCCGGTGGCGCCGCCGTTCGGCAGGTCGAGGAGCTGCGCGATGCGCCAGCGGGGCAACCGGAACCGGGTCGGGCCGACCGTCAGCGTCACCGGCCCGGATACCGCGGTCTGCGCCGCGGTCGCTGCGTCGGCGAGGTCGTCCACGACGACGCGGGGCTCCGCTCGCGCGACCGGTAGGCGCACGGGACCGTCTCGCTCGAGCGACGCGAGCGCGTTCACGATCGTCGCGGAGGCGAGGCTGCGGTCGAGCCGCACGCCCGCGCGGGCCGGCGATGTGACGAACGAGAGGCCGCGCCGCTCGAGCGAGGCGTCGACGGCCGGCCGGTCGACCGCGGCGGCGATCCGGCCGACGGTGTAGCGCAGGACGGACGGGAAGACGGCGACGTGAGGCTCCACCTCCGCGCCGAAGATCCGCGCTCGCACGCGCCTCAGGCCACGGACGGGCGCGAACCCGTCCGTCGACTCGGCTGCTTGCCTCACGGCCGCCGCCCAGTCGGGCCGCACACCGAGCTGTGACGCGCGCAGCGTGAACGTCCTGCCCCCGGCGACGAACTCGATCGGCTCGTGCTCGAGCGCGTCGGAGCGCCGCTCGAGCGCAACGGTGGCGGCGCTGACGGAAAGGCCCCCGACGTCGAGCCCGGCGACCGTCGTGCCCGCCGGGAGCCGCGTGGGAGAGCCCGCGAAGAGCGTCGCCGCCCCGCCTGCGACCAGCACGAAGACACCGACCGCGAGGACGGCCCTGCGCACCGCGCTGCGGGAAGAGCGTCGCCGGCGCGCCACTCCTGAAACGCTGCTCGCGCCGGATGACACGGCCTCGAAATGTAGCCGAGGTCACAAGGCCGGATTCTCACCTTTCCGAGGGAGGGACCGACCTCCGCGTGCGGACCGACCTCGGCCGCGCGCCCCGGCTCTCGGGAGTGCGACGGCCCGACTACGGTGCACGCGTGGCACGTACACGTGACGTCCGGCGGTTCGGGCGCGGCCCGTATCTCCTCGGGCTCCGTCGGGACGCGGAGCAGTGGCGCGAAGGATTCCCATTCGACGTTCCGGCCGTCGAGGCGATCGAGCGGCTCGAGCTCGATGCGTCCATCACGCTCCTCGCCGGTGAGAACGGCAGTGGGAAGTCGACGATCGTCGAGGCGCTCGCGGCCGCGATCGGCTTCGCCGAGGGTGGCGGTGAGCTCGAGCGGCTCGGCGAGCTGCCGGCCGTGACTCGACCCGTGCTCGGAGGGGCGCTGGTGCCGCAGCTCACCGAGCACAAGCCGCGCAACGGCTACTTCCTCCGAGCGGAGAGCTTCTTCAACGTCGCCGCCTTCGTCGACGGCGGAACGACCTTCGCACCCGACGTCTCGCTCTACGGCGGGCGCGCGCTCCACGAACAGTCGCACGGCCAGTCGTTCCTCGCGCTGGCGGCCAACAGGTTCGGCGGCGAGAGCCTCTACATCCTCGACGAGCCCGAGGCGGCATTGTCGATCACAGGGGAGCTCGCCCTTCTCGCGATCATGGTCAGGGCTGCGGGCAACGGCTCGCAGCTCGTCGTGGCAACGCACTCGCCGGTCTTGCTCGCCTGTCCTGGAGCGCGGATCTACGAGCTCGACGCGACCGGGATCGAGGAGAGGGCGTACGACGACCTCGAGGCAGTGAGCCTCACGCGTGCGTTCCTCGAGGCGCCGGAGCGCTTCCTCCGGGCAGCGCTCGCCGAAGAGGGCTGAGCTCCGTGGAGCGGATGTCGGTCGACGAGCGGCGCGCACGGCTGGTACGGCGTCATCGGCTGGTCGCCCAGAGCCTGGCGACGACCCCGCTCGAGGTCGTCGAGTCGCTCGTCGCCCTGCACTCGACCGACCCCGCGACGGTATTCCTCTCGACGTGGGCGCGCTCGGTCGACTTCAGGCCGGAGCGCCTCGAAGACGCGCTTTACGGGGAGCGGGAGCTCGTCCGGATGCTCGGGATGCGGCGGACGCTGTGGGTCGTCCCCCGCGAGCTCGCGGCGGTCGTCCAGGCTGCGTGCACGCTGACGATCGCGGCTCGTGAGCGCAAGCGGCTCGAGGGGCTCGTCGCGCAGAGCGGCGTGACGGACGAGCCGGCAGCGTGGCTCGACAGGGCCTTCGCGACGGCCCTCCGTGCCGTCGAGGCGCGAGGAGAAGCGTTCACAGCGGACGTCTCCGCGGACGAGCCCGTCCTCGCCTCGAAGCTGCGTCTCGGCGCCGGGACGCGCTGGGAGGCGCAGCCGAGCGCCGCCTCGCGCGTGCTCCCGCTGCTCGCTGCAGAAGGGGCCCTGGTGCGCGGGCGGCCGCGCACGTCGTGGACGCACGGGCAGTACCGCTGGGTGCCGACCCGCGCCTGGCTGGGCCGCGAGCTCGGACGGCTCGACCCGCACGCCGCCCGGGCGGCGCTCCTACGCCGCTGGCTCGCGTCGTTCGGCCCGGCGACGGAGACGGACATCCGGTGGTGGGCCGGTTGGACGGCGCGCGAGGCGCGCGCGGCGCTCGCAGCGGTCTCGCATGCGGCCGTCGACCTCGACGGCGCCACGGGCTATGTCCTCGCCGACGACGTGGAGCCAACCGTGCGCCCCGCTCCGAGGGCCGCCCTGCTCCCGACGCTCGACCCGACGACGATGGGCTGGAAGGAGCGGGGCTGGTACCTCGGCGAGCACGCGTCCGTCCTGTTCGACTCGAACGGCAACGCCGGGCCGACGGTCTGGTGGCAGGGCCGTGTCGTCGGCGGCTGGGCCCAGCGCAAGGACGGCGAGATCGTCGTCCGGCTCCTCGAGGACGTCGGCCGAGAGGCGGAGCGGGCGGTCGAAGCCGAGGCGGAGCGCCTCGCCGCCTGGCTCGGCGACGTCCGCGTAACGCCGAGCTTTCTCCCGCCGTTCCAGCGCGAGCTCGCCGGGGGGATACAGGGGCGCGGCTGAAGCCGCGTCCCCAGCCGACGGCTAGGAGCTCGGCAGGAAGATCTCCTTCGCGATCACGAGGCGCTGGATCTGCGACGTGCCCTCGTAGATCTGGAAGAGCTTCGCGTCGCGCATGAGCTTCTCGACCGGGTACTCCTTGATGTAGCCGTAGCCGCCGAAGACCTGTACCGCGTCGGTGGTGACCTTCATCGCCGTGTCGGCCGCGAACCGCTTCGCGAATGACGAGTACTTCGTCGCCTTCCGGCCGTAGCCCTGGTCGATCATCCACGCCGCCTGCCAGGTGAGGAGTCGCGCGGCCTCGATCTCGGTCGCCATGTCGGCGACGAGGAACGAGACGCCCTGGTTCATCGCGATCGGCACGCCGAACTGGACGCGCTCCTTCGCATAGTCGACGGCAAGCTCGTACGCCGCCTGCGCGACGCCGACCGCTCCCACCGCCGTGCCCGGGCGGGTGAAGTCGAGCGTCTGCATCGCGATCTTGAAGCCGTCGCCCTCCTCGCCGAGGCGGTTCGCGGCCGGGACGACGACGTCCTGGAAGGCGACCGCCGAGGTGTCCGTCGCCCGCTGCCCCATCTTGTCGAGATGCTTCTCGATCGTGACGCCCTCGGCGTCCATCGGGATCACGAAGGCGGTGAGGCCGCGGTGGCCCTTCGACTTGTCGGTCGACGCGAAGCAGACGATCCACGAGGCCTGACCCGCGTTCGTGATGAACATCTTCGAGCCGTTGATCACGTACTCGTCCCCGTGACGCACCGCTGTCGTCTGGATCCCCGAGACGTCCGACCCGGCGCCGGGCTCGGAGAGCCCGAAGCAGCCGAGGATCGGGTCCGAGACGAGCGGCGCGAGCCACTCCCGCTTCTGCTCCTCCGTGCCGGCGACCAGGATCGGGCCGGCCGCGAGCCCGTTCGCCCCGATCGAGGTGCCGATCCCGGAGCAGCCCCAGTTGAGCTCCTCGCCGACGAGCATCCCGTCGAACGCCGACAGCTCCGGCCCTCCGAGCGACTCCGGGAGGTGGAGGTTCATGAGGCCGAGCTCGTGGGCCTTGGCCACGATCTCGGCGGGGTGCGTCTGGTGCTCGTCGTGCTCCGCCGCCTTTGGCCGGATCTCCTTCTCGGCGAACTCGCGCGCGAGGGCGCGGAGCTCCTTCTGCTCGTCCGTGAGCGCGAACGAGACGCCGTTCGCAAGCCCGGTCTCCATGGTCGCCATCGCGTGCTCCTGGGGCGTCGATTGACTAGTCAGTCAATAGGGTAGCCCGCCCGCGACGGGGTGGCAAGCGCCTCAGGGCTCGGGACCCCCCATGCCCGGCGCCACGTCGTCGCGGCGACACGGCGCGGGTGCCACGGGCAGCCCGAGGGCAGACCACGCCTCGAAGCCGCGGATGACGTCGCCGGCCCGCCGGAAGCCGAGGTCGACGAGCGTCGCGGCGGCGAGCGACGACGAGAATCCGTGCGAGCAGAGCAGCAGGAGCCGAAGCTCGCGGTCGACGACGTGCGGGTTGTGCCAGTCGCTCGACGGGTCGACCCGCCACTCGAGCACCGTGCGGGGGATGTGGAGCGAGCCCGGGACGATGCCCGTGTCGCGGCGGTCGTCCTGTGAGCGGATGTCGACGATCACCGCGTCCCCGGTCGAGGCCGCCGCCCACGCCCCCTCCGGCGCGAGGCGATGGATGCGCCGCCGGGCGGCCGCCAACAGCTCGTCGATCCCTTGCGCCGCGCCGCCCGCCATCACCGCATCATCCGACGCCCGAGCGTGCGGTGTCCAGGGCCACTGGGTGGGGTCGCGCCTCTCTACAATCACTCACGCCTCGACCGACGGAGGATCCCACCGTGGCGACGACAACTCAGGCACCGACTCAGCTCGACCCACTCGACTTCCTCGCGCTCGACGCACTCCTCGATGACGAAGAGCGCGCGATCCGTGACACGGTGCGCCGGTTCGTCCGCGAGCGCATCCTTCCCGACGTCGGCGACTGGTTCGAACAGGGCATCCTGCCCCGCGAGGTTGTCCAGGAGCTCGCCAAGCTCGGGCTCTTCGGCATGCACCTCGAGGGGTACGGGCTACCCGGTGCGAGCTCCGTGGCCTACGGTCTCACGTGCCTCGAGCTCGAGGCCGGCGATTCGGGCGTCCGCAGCGCCGTCTCCGTGCAGGGCTCGCTGGCGATGTTCGCGATCTGGCGCTGGGGCTCCGAGGAGCAGAAGGAGCGCTGGCTCCCGCCGATGCACCGCGGGGAGACGATCGGCTGCTTCGGGCTCACCGAGCCCGATGCGGGCTCCGACCCCGGGGCGATGCGCACCCATGCGCGCCGCGAGGGCTCGGACTGGGTCCTGAACGGAGCGAAGATGTGGATCACGAACGGCACGATCGCCGACGTCGCAGTCGTCTGGGCGCAGACCGACGACGGCGAGATCCGCGGCTTCCTCGTCGAGAAGGGCACGCCCGGCTTCTCGGCGCCCGAGATCCACAAGAAGCTCTCACTCCGAGCATCGGTCACGTCCGAGCTCGTGCTCCAGGACGTTCGGGTCCCCGGAGACGCCATGCTGCCCGGCTCGTCGACGCTACGGGGCCCGCTCTCCTGCCTCAACGAGGCCCGTTTCGGGATCGTCTTCGGTGCCGTCGGCGCGGCGCGGGCGTGCTTCGAGGAGGCACTGGCGTACGCGCGCGAGCGCATCGTCTTCGGGAAGCCGATCTCCGCCTACCAGCTGACGCAGCAGAAGCTCGCCGAGATGGCGCTCGAGGTGAACCGGGCGGGCCTCGTCGCGCTCCACATCGGCCGCATGAAGGACGAGGGGACGCTACGGCCCGAGCACGTGAGCCTCGGGAAGATGGGCAACGTGCGTGGGGCCCTCGAGGTGTGCCGCTCGGCGCGGACGATCCTCGGTGGCAACGGCATCACGCTCGAGTACCCCGTCATTCGCCACATGAACAACCTCGAGTCCGTGCTCACCTACGAGGGGACGCACGAGGTACACACACTCGTCGTCGGCCAGGCGCTCACGGGGGAGAACGCATTCGGCCGCGGCTGATGTGGCTTCGCCCCACCGGCCGCTAGGAGATCAGGACGATTCGGGCGGCCGCACAGCTGTCGCTGGTCGCCGTTGTGGCGCTGCTCGCCGCCGCGAGCGCACGTGCCGCCCCTCCCGACGCCGGCGTCTTCGTGCCCGGGCGCTCACTCGGCGGCGTCACGCTGGGTTCGTCCCTCGACGACGTCGTTGCCCGGTGGGGCCGGGCGTACGGGCGCTGTCGCGGGTGCGCCGCAGAGACGCTCTATTTCAACCGCTTCGCGTTCCGCCCGGAGGGAGCGGGAGTCGAGCTGCGCCGCGGACGCGTCGACGCGGTCTTCACGCTCTGGGCGCCGGCCGGCTGGCGCACCGCGCAAGGGCTCGCGATCGGTGAGCCGTCCCTCAGACTGCAGTCGACCTACGCGCCACTGCAACGAACGGCCTGCCGCGGCTACGAGGCCTTCACGCTGCCGGGCTCAGGCCCGCGGTCGGTCGCCTACGTCGTCGACGGCGACGTCTGGGGCTTCGCGCTGCTCGCTCGCGGCCACGCGGTCTGCCTCTGACTCGACCCGCGCGAGGCGGGCGACGAGCGGGATCGCAAGGATGATCGGGACGCCGAGCACGGGCCAGAGCGCCTGGTAGCCCTCCGTCGCCTCGAGGTGCGGCCCGAGGATGTCGATCACGGCGCCCGCGGCGAGCGGCCCGATCACGAGCCCGACGCCCTTCGTCGTCGTCGCGAGGCCCGAGATCGCGCCGCGCTCGCCCGGCGGCATCAGCTTGAAGAGGAGCCCCCACGCGAGGGTCATGACGGTGCCGCCGGCGATCGCGACGACGAAGATCAGCCCGAGATACCAGGCGTGCCACTCGCGCCCGAGGCCGCCGGCGAGCAGCCCGACGCCGTAGACGGCCGACGCGACGCTGATGACGCGCGCGAGCCCGACGCGGTCGCCGATACGTCCCGCGACGAGCGCCGCGACGATGTAGCCGCCCGCGACCGCCGCGAGGATGTAGGTCGAGGTCGAGAGCGGCTCGTCGAGGCCGACCGTCACGTAGAGGACGACGAAGGTGCGTGCACCGGCGAACGTCCCTTCCCAGGCGGTGTTGCACACGAGGAACGTCGCGACGTCGCGGTTCGCGCGCAGCACGCGCCACGACTGCGCGACGTACGTGCGCACGCCCTCGAACACGCGGCCGTGGCCCCCGTCCTCGGTGACGAGGACGATGGGGACGAGGCAGGCGGTCGCGACCACCCCGGCCGCCACGAGGAACGGCGCGGGCCGCCACACATGGAAGAGGTAGCCCCCGCCGATCAGCGCTCCCGCGATCGCGACGCCGCGGAAGACGTGCTGCACGCCCTGCGCACGGCCGAAGACGCTGTCGGGCAGCACGTCGGGGTACAGACCCCGGTACGGCGGCTCGTAGACGTAGTACGCGAAGAACAGCGCGAACAGCATCAGTGCCGTCGTCCAGAGATTCGGCATGAAGGCGAGCAGCGCTAGCGCAAACGTCATCGGGCCGAGGGCGACGAGCATGAAGGGGCGCCTACGGCCGAGCGGCGTGTGGAAGGTGTCGCTCCACGGGCCGATGACGAGCGGCAGCGTCAACGCGAATGCCCCCTCCCCCGCCAGAACGAGCCCGACGAGCGTCGTCGACTCCGTGTAGCGGCCGAGGATCGGCGGCAGGTACGCCGCCGTCGTCGTCAGCGCCCAGGCGAGGCCGAGCGCGCCCGCCCCGAGAACGAGCGTGTCGCGGCGGCCCCCGCCGTCAGGCGACGACCGGCGCCGTCCGTAGGCCGCCGAGAACGACGTCGACGATCGTGCGCTCGGCACGGGCGACCTCCTCGTCGCCGTCGGGGAGCCTGCCCATCACCCAGCCCGTGAGGATCTCCTCGAGGCCGCCGTACACCACCCAGCTCGCAAGACGTGGGTCGAGCTCCGCGCGGAACACGCCCTCGCCCTGGCCCTGCTCGATCACCCGCTCGATCACGGCGAAGCCCTGGCCGATGACCTCGACCTGGCTCGCGAGATGCGCGCTGCGCCCGACTTCGCGCACCATCACCGTGACCAGGTCCGGGTCGTTTCGCCACGTGCGCAGGAGGATCTTGACGATCCCGTGCAGCTTCTCGTCCGCCGGCTCGTCCGACTCCTCGACCTGCTCGAAGCGCTCGAGCAGCTCGGCCCAGTTCTCGCGGAAGACGGTCTGCAGCACCTCGTCCTTCGAGGAGAAGTAGTGGTAGAGCAGGCCGTGGGCCACACCCGCCTCCTCGGCGATGTCCCCGACGCGCGAGGCGTGGAAGCCCCGGCGGGCGAAGACCCGCACCGCTGCATCGAGGATCCGGCGCCGCTTCTCCTCCGCCCCGGGCTGTCGCGCTCCGTCGGCGCGCTCGCGTGCGATTGAACGGTCAGTCAACCGTCTCAGGATAGGTGCGGGCTTGCGGGAGCCGCAACCCCGGCGTCTGTCTGGGGTTGGCCTCTCTACAAGGGAGCCAACCCCAACGCCGCCGGCAGCGCGAGCAACGTGTCGATCCGGTCGGGCTCGCCGACGTGAGCGCCCTCGCGGTCGAGCAGGATCGCGCGCATGCCGAGCGCGCGGGCGCCCTCGATGTCGTCCGCGTAGCTGTCGCCGACCATCGCCGCCTCCGGCGCGGCAGCGTCGAGGGCGGCCAGCGCGGCTTCGAAGATCGAGCGGTGCGGCTTCACCTTTCCATGCGCCCGCGACCCGACGCACGCGTCGACGTCGAGCCGGTGGTGGCGTGCGAACTCCTCGAGGTCGCGCTGGCCGTTCGAGACCAGGCCGACGCGGAGGCCGTGCTCGCGAAGGAGCGCGAGTGCCGGCAGCGCGTCCTCATAGAGCAAGAAGTTCTCGTGGCGCTCCCACTGGCGCACGAGATCGACCGCGCAGGAGCGCGCCAGCACGGGGTCGCCTCCCATCCCGACGACGATCGCCTCCGTGAACCGGATCCAGATCTCCTCGTCGTGGACGAGCTCGGGATGCACCTGGAGGTCGGTGAGCGCCGCCTCCCTGGCGTCGGCGTGGCGCGACGGGTCGAGTGTCAGCCCGTGGCGTGCGCCGACGCGCCGGTACCCGTCCGGCCCGAGCTCGGGCCCGGGCCGGAAGAGCGTGAAGTCGACGTCGAGGAGAACAGCCGCGAGCATCGTCCGAGAATACGTTCCGCGCCCGTCCCCGCCGGGAGGCGGCGCCGAAAACCGCTACCCTTGGCGCCCCGGGGTGTGGCGCAGCCTGGTAGCGCGCTCCGTTCGGGTCGGAGAGGTCCCCAGTTCGAATCTGGGCACCCCGATCGGGCGTGGGGGAACCCGTGGTTCCCCCACGACCACGCCGTAGACTCGGCCGGGATGGCGGGGCGCGACGAGATCGTCCGGCACGCGAACGAGCTCCTCGAGATCGAGCGCTTCCCCGAGTTCGCCCCACAGGGGCTGCAGGTCGTCGGATCGGAGGACGTCACGACCATTGCCTGTGGCGTCTCGTGCTCGCGCGAGCTGTTCGAGCGGGCGGTGGAGCTCGGCGCCGAGTTGGTCCTCGTCCACCACGGCCTCTTCTGGCGCAACGAGCCGCTCGTCGTCGACGCCAGGCTGCGCGGCCGCCTCGAGGCCCTCTTCCGCGGGAACGCGTCGCTCGCCGCATACCACCTCGCGCTCGACGCCCACCCGACGCTCGGCAACAACGCGCAGCTCGCGGCACGGCTCGGGGCGATGCCGATCGGGCCGTTCGGCGGGGTCGGCCGCGGCTGCACGATCGAGCCGCTCGGCCTTGACGCGTTCGCGGCGAAGGTCGAGGAGGTGCTCGGACGGCCGCCGCTCGTCCTCCGCGGCGGCGACCGGGAGATCCGGCGACTCGCGGTGTCCACGGGCGCCGCGGGCCACGACCTCCTGCAGGCCGCCCACGAGGGCTACGACGCACTCCTTACTGGCGAGCCGGAGGAGCCGAGCGCGGCGACGGCGCGGGAGCTCGGGGTCCATCTCGTCGCAGGCGGCCACCACGCGACGGAGCGCTTCGGCGCCCAGGCGCTCGCGGCCCACCTCGCCGAGCGCTTCGAGCTCGAGTGGCAGTTCGTCGAGGTCGAGAACCCGGTCTGACGGACGCGCTCGCGGATTGCGGACCGCCCGGGCGACCGTCTATCCTGAGGGCACGATGAACGTTTTCGGGAGGCGGGCCCGTTGACCCCCGCCGCGAACGAGGAGCGCACATGAAGCCCGCCTGCACGCAGTTGCGTCGGCGGGCTTTTTCGTGGCGCGAGGGAGGACAAGGTCGATGGCGAATCACCTGACGCCCGACGAGCTCGCGAAGGAGCTCAACATGGACCGCGAGGCGGTCATCCGGCTCTGCATCGAGGAAGGCGTGCCGATCTACCAGGGAAAGATCGACAAGCATCTCTTCCAAGCCCAGCTGCAGGCCGTCGGGGCGTCGCAGGCGGCAGCGCACTAGCCGCCGACTCACGCGAGCGTTCACGAGGGGCCCGCGAGGGCCCCTCGTCACGTCTGCGACGCTACTTTCGCGCGGCCTTGCGCGCAGGGCGCTTCGGCGCGGACTGCTTCGCGGCCGCCTTCTTCGGACGCGCCGACGACGCCTTCGCCGCCGCCACGCTCGCCTTGAGCGCCTCGATCAGGTCGACCGCCGGGGCAGGCTCCTCGGCGGGCTCGGGAGCAGTGATCTCCTCGCCCGCGAGCTTCGCCTCGAGGAGCGTCCGCAGGTCGCGGCGGTACTCGCTCGCGAGCTCGGACGGGTCGAACTCCGCGGCGAGGCCCTGGACGATCTGGCGCGCGAGGTCGAGCTCGTTGGACTTCACCTCGGTCTCGGCCATGGCCTCGTCGATCTCCGCCTGCGAATAGACGTCCTCGACGAGGTACATCGTCTCGAGCACGAGCCCGCTGCCGCGCGTGCGGACGAGGCAGAGCGATTCGCGTCCGGAGCGGACGAACCGCCCGATCGCACCGACGCCCGCCTCCTCCATTGCCTCGAGCAACAGCTTGTAGGGCCTGCGCTGTGCCGGTGCGGCACCCGGAACGAGGAAGTAGGTTCGGTCCATCCAGACGGGATCGACGTCCGCGAGCGGGACGAACCGCTCGATCGCGATCGTCCGCGAGTCGTCGTGCCGCTCGAGCGCCTCGAGCTCGGCCTCCTCGACGACGACGAACTGGCCCTTCGCCACCTCCCAGCCCTTGACGAGCTCGTCGGGGGTCACCTCCCGGTCGTGCTTCGGGCACCAGCGCTTCTGCCTGATCGGCGTCAGGCACTCGCGATGGAGCAGCCGGAAGGAGACGTCCGACTGCCGCGCCGCGGGCTTCGTCGCGGGGGCGAGACCGACGGGGATGCTCACGAGACCGAAGCTCAGGGATCCGTTCCAGGTGACGCGCATGTTCCTCCCAGTCTATGGGGCGGAGGTCGGGATTCGGTGTCGCCGGGCCGTTCCCTCCGACTACTGTGCCTGGTAATGGCGGGAAATCGCACTATTCCCCGGCTCTGGCGCGATGCCGTCGCGCGCAACACCGGGGCCGCGTACCTCGTCGACGAGGGTGAGACCTGGCGCGACGTCACGTGGCCGGAAGCGGCCGAGCGCGTCGAGCTGCTCGCCAACGGCCTCCTCGCGCGCGGCGTGGGCAAGGGCGACGCGTTCGGGATCCTGGCCCGCAACTCGGTCGAGTGGGCGCTGTTCGACTTCGCGCTGGCGCACGTCGGCGCGGTCGGCGCCGCGGTCTACGCGAACTCGTCGCCGCACGACGTCCACTACGTCCTCGACCACTCCGAGTCGGTGGGCGTGCTGTGCGAGGACGAGGGACAGCGTTCGAAGGTCGAGGCGGGACGCGCCGACCTCCCAGCCCTGCGTCACGTGCTCACCTACGCCGACCTCCCTGCGCTCGAGGAGGAGGGCCGCGCGTACCGCGAGGCGCACCCGAACGCGCTGGGCGAGGCGGTCGGCGCGATCGACGAGGAAGACCTCTTCACTTTCATCTACACGTCCGGCACGACCGGTCCGCCCAAGGGCTGCATGATCCGCCACCGCAACTACTACGCGATGGTCGCGACGGTCGACGAGCTGCCGGACCACAGCGCGCCGGGTGACGTGATGCTCCTCTACCTGCCGCTCGCCCACAACTTCGGCCGGTTGATGCACCTCTCGGGGCCGTACGTCGGCTACACCATCGCCTTCGTGGCCGATCCGCTCGACGTAGCACGCGCGCTGCCGCAGGTGCGCCCGACGATCCTTCCGAGCGTCCCACGGGTCTACGAGAAGGTCCACACGGCCGTCACGTCCACCTTCGCGGAGACGACCGGCGTCAAGCGGAAGCTCGTCGACTGGGCACTCGCCGTCGGACGCAGGGCCAGCGTCCTACGCCAGGACGGCAGGCCGCTGCCGACCGGTCTCGCAGTGCAGTACCGCCTTGCCGACCGGCTCGTCTTCTCGAAGGTCAAGGAGCGACTCGGCGGCCGCCTGCGCCGGCCGATCTCCGGTGGCGCGCCGCTGGCGAAGGAGATCGCGGAGTTCTTCGACGCGATCGGAATCTGCATCCTCGAGGGCTACGGACTCACGGAGTGCACCACCGCGGCGACGACGAACACGAGCGAGCGCTACCGCTTCGGGACCGTCGGCCCGGCCCTACCCGGGTTCGAGCTCCGCCTGGCCGAGGACGGCGAGCTCCTGATCCGCAGCGAGACCGTCTTCGCGGGCTATTTCAAGGAGCCGGAGGCGACCGCCGCGGTCCTCGGGCCCGACGGTTGGCTCCGGACCGGGGACATCGCCACGATCGACGAGGACGGCTTCGTCACGATCACCGACCGCAAGAAGGACATCCTCGTCACGGCAGGCGGGAAGAACATCGCGCCGCAGAACCTCGAGAACGACCTCAAGACGTCTCGCTTCGTCTCGCAGGCGATCGTGGTCGGCGACCGCAAGCCTTACCCGGCCGCGCTCATCACTCTCGACCCCGTGGAGGTCGGCAAGTGGGCCGCCGAGCACGGGATCGAAGGCGACCCCGAGGCGCTCGCATACGACCCGCGCGTCAGGGAGCTCGTGGCAGGGATCGTCGAGGAGGTCAACCGCGAGCGCTCGCGGTTCGAGCAGATCAAGCGCTTCACCATCCTCCCGCGCGACTTCGAGATGGACCGCGGCGAGGTCACCCCGACGCTCAAGCTTCGCCGGCGCGTCGTTCTCGATCACTTCGCCGACGACGTCGCGGCGTTGTACGACGGCGCGGCTCCCGCTGCGCGGGATCCGCGCTAGACAATCTGCGCCGTACACAGCCGACTCGTCTAGCCGCGGTCGCGCGGCGAGCGCGTCTACGTGACGCGCTTCGCGCCGACGTAGGTCGACGCGTACCAGGAGTCGGAGAGGCTCGAGATCTTGACGACGTCGCCGGTGTGCGGCGCGTGGATGAACTGCCCGCCGCCGATGTAGATGCCCATGTGACCGAGGCCGTCGAAGAAGACGAGGTCGCCGGGCTGCAGGTCGCTCCTCGAGACCGAGACGCCGACCGAGCTGTACTGCATCGCCGCGTTGTGCGGCAGCGAGATTCCGATCTGCGCGTAGACGTACATCGCGAGGCCTGAGCAGTCGAAGCCCGCCGGGCTGGCGCCGCCCCAGACGTACGGGACGCCGAGGTACTGCATGGCGATCCCGACGACACCGCCGTACTTCGCAGGCGGAGCCGGCGTGGAGGGAGACGACGACGCGAGCGTGGCGTCCCCCGGATAGTCCGTCGACGGTGAGGAGGACAGCTCGAGCGCCTGCTGCCGCGCCGACTGGCGTGCGGCCGCCTCGGCGGCGAACCGCGCTCGCGCCTGCGCCTCGAGCTGGGCCTGCCGGCGCCGCTCGGCGGCCTCCATCCGGACGATCTCGTCCTTCACCGACGCCAGCAGCCGCTGCCGCTCCGCAAGCTGACCCTCGATCGAGCGCTTGCGGGCCGCGCGCTCGGAGACGACCTGCGCCTGCCGTGCCCTGTCGCTACGGAGCTTGGCGCGACGCGTCTGCACCTCGTTTTGGAAGCGTCGGACGTCGGTCAGCACCTGCGCGTCCTGACCGCCGACGCGTTGCGCCATGTCGATGCGGTCGAGAAGGTCGTCGAGGCTCTTCGCGCCGAGGATCACCTCGACCGCGCCGCCCGCGTCGCCGTTGATGTACAGCGCGCGCAGTCGCTTCGCGATGTGGGTCTGCGCGACGCCGAGGCTCGACTTCGCGATCACCAGGTGGCGGCCGTTCGTCTTCAGGTCGGAGTCGATCTGGCCGAGCTGGATGTTCGCGAGGTTGTACGACTCGATCGCGTGGGAGAGGCTCGAGTCCATCTGCTGGATCTGGACCATGATCGCCTGCGCCTGCTGCCGCTTCGAGCTGATGGACGGGTCGGCGGTCGCCGGCCCGGTGGCGACGATGAGGAACGCCGCGAGCGCCGCCAGGGGAAGGAGCAGCAGTGGAACCCGTCGCCTCGAGAACTGCGTCACGCCGCGTCTCGCACGCCCGACGAGGGGCTCGCCGATGGTGGGGTCACCGGCCACAAGTCGGGGAGCCTAGCAGCGCCACAAGACGTCTGCACGGTCAACCGACGCGAAAATCTCTGCAAACAGCCCTGATTCGTCTGGTACGGTCCTCCGCCCTGTGCGGGGGAGTGCGCGATATCTCGTGCCGTGCGTCGTCGTCGGGCTCCTCGGCTGGACGGCCGGGGCGTCCCCTGGAGCGTCGCGCCCGGACGCGCGGCTCGCGTCGCTCGTGGCCGCGGAGCGCTCCGCCGTGCTCGAGCTCTACGCCGCGGAGTCTTCGGTGGCCCGCGCCCGAAGCCATGCCGGCCGGGTTGAGCGGAGACGGCTCGCCCTGGAGGCCTCGCTCGAGCGAGAGCGGGCGCACCTGGCGATCGTTCGCGGGTCGCTCGAGGCGACGAACGCGCGAATCGCGGCGCTCCTCCGTCGTCTCTACACGGACGGCGAGCCCGACCCGGTCGCCGTGCTGCTCGGCGCGCGCTCGTTCTCGGGGATGCTGGCCGGGATCGACGAGCTCGAACGCGCCACGGTCAGGAATCGCGGCCTCGCAGCCCAGGCGCGTGCCCGCGCACGCCTCCTCCGGACGAGGGTGGCGCAGCTCGCGTGGGCGCGGATCCAGCTCGCAGAGGCCGAGCGCCGGGCCGGCGCCGCGGTCGCGGCAACCGCAGCTGCAGCGGACGCCCGACGCGCGACGATCGCGCGGATTCGCCTCCGCACCCACCTGACCCGGACGCGGCTCGCGCAGCTCGAGGCGCGCGCAAAGGCGGCTGAGCGCGCGTCGGCCCGGCTTTCGCGCGAGACGGCTCCCCGCCCCGCGCCTGCCGAAGCCGTGCCCTCGAGCGCACCCGCCGCCCCGGCCCCCGGTGCGGCGACGCGGACCCTCGTCGTGGACGCGGTCGCCTATCACCTTCCCGGCCGTACGGCCAGCGGCCTTCCGGTCGGCGTCGGCGTGATCGCCGTGGACCCCGGGGTCATCCCGCTCGGCACCCGCGTCTTCGTGCCGGGCTATGGCCGCGCCGTCGCCGCCGACGTCGGGTCGGCGATCCGTGGCCCGATCATCGACCTCTGGATGCCGAGCACCGAGGCCGCGCGGGCGTGGGGGCGGCGCACCGTCACGATCACCGTCTACGGTTAGACGCCGTGCGCTTCAGGATCGCGCTCTGCACGGTGGCGATGGCGGCCACGGCGGTGGGCTCGCCGCCGGCCGCCTCGGGAGACCTCGCGTCGCGTCTCCAGAAGAGCCTGCGCTCGCCGTATGTCTCGCTTGCCCAGACGTCGGCGCTCGCCGTCGACATGCGCACCGGCACCGTTCTCTTCGGGCACAACCAGAACGTGCCGGTTCACCCCGCCTCGAACGAGAAGCTCCCGGTCTCGTGGGCCGCGCTGACCCGTCTCGGTCCCGGCTACCGGTTCACGACGAGCGTGCTCGGCACGGGACAGCGGATGGGCTCCGTCTGGAAGGGCGACCTCTACCTTCGGGGCAACGGCGACCCGACGCTCACGACGGCCGATATCGGCCGGCTCGCGGCCTCGTTGCGCGCCTCGGGCATCAGGAGCGTGACCGGCCGGGTCCGCGGAGACGAGACCGTCTTCGACCGGCGGCGGGGCGGCGACGGATGGAAGAAGTACTTCGTCGGGGGCGAAACGCCTCCGCTCTCGGCCCTCGTCGTCGACCGGGCAAAGGGCTGGCCGGCGCTGTCGCCTCCGCTGCTCGCCGCGAGGGCGCTCCGCGACGCGCTCGTGGCGCACGGCATGGCCGTCACCGGGCGCCCGGGCCTCGGACGCGCTCCGACGGGCGCGGTCGTCCTCGCGACCGACCGCTCGGCGAGCCTCTCGGTCATCGTCAGGACGATGAACCGCGACAGCGACAACTTCACCGCCGAGATGCTGCTCAAGCATCTCGGCACGCTCGACGGGCAGGTCGGGACGAGCGCACGCGGCGCGAAGACGGTGCTCGCGGAGATGGCCGCCGCGCGCATCCCGATCGCCGGCGTGCGCCTCGTCGACGGCTCGGGCCTCTCGTCACTCGACCGGATCACGGCGGAGACGCTCGTCGCGGTCATTCGCGCCGGCCTCGAGAACCCCCGCATCCGGAACGCGTTCGTGGGGTCGCTGGCGGTCGCCGGTCGCAGCGGAACTCTGCGGACGCGGCTTCCGACGCTCGCCGGCGTCGTGCGCGGCAAGACGGGCACGACGAACCTGGCGTGCTCGCTCTCGGGCATCGTGAACGACTCGGTCGTGTTCGCCGTGCTCCAGAACGGGTCGCCGGTCGCGTTCTGGCCGGCGCGGACCGCGCAGGACCGCTTCGTCACCGCGCTGGCCCGTTCGGTCGCCCAGGCCGGCTAGCGCTGCGCCTGCAGGAGCGCGACGAGGGCCGCCTCGTCGAGCACCGGGACACCCGCCTTCTGGGCCTTCGCGACCTTCGAGCCCGGATTCTCGCCCACGACAACGCCGGCCGTCTTCTTCGACACCGAGTCGGAGACCCTCGCGCCGAGGGCCTCGAGGGCGGACTTGGCCTCGTCTCGCGTAAAGCCGTCGAGGGTGCCCGTGATCACGAACTGGCGACCGCTGAGTGGCCCTTCCACGGGCCGCTCGGCGTCGCCGGCCGTCATCGTCAGGCCGAGGCTCTCGAGCTCGCGGACGAGCGCCACGTTCTCGTCCTCGGCGAACCACTCGGCAACGAGCTCCGCGCGATCGGGGCCGATGCCCTCCGTCCGCTCGAGCTCCTCCTGACTCGCCCCGATGAGCGCGTCGACGCTCCCGAAGTGCCGCGCGAGGTTTCGCGCGAGCACCCAGCCGATCTTCGGAATGTTGAGCCCGAACAGCACGCGCGAGAACGGCTGGGACTTCGATGCCTCGATCGACGACACCGCGCGGGCCGCCGAGACCTCGCCGTAGCCGTCGAGGCGGGCGAGCTGGTCGGTCGTCAGCCGGTAGAGGTCGGGCATCGAGCGGAGCAGCCCCTCGTCCCAGAGCCGCCGGACGAACTGCTCCCCGACGCCCTCGATGTCCATCGCCGCGCTGACCCAGTGGATCAGCGTCTCGAGCCCGCGCGAGGGACAGGCCCGGTTCGGGCAGCGGTGCATCACCTCGCCCTCGGGCTTCACGACCTCGACGCCGCAGAGGGGGCAGTGACTCGGCATCCGGAACGGCTTCGTGCCCTTGGCGTGCTCGCCGGCCGGCCCGACGACCTGCGGGATCACGTCGCCCGCGCGCTGGACGATGACGAGGTCGCCTTCGCGGATGTCCTTGCGGTTGATGTCCTCCTCGTTGTGGAGCGTCGCATTCGAGACCGTGACGCCTCCGACGTGCACGGGCTCGAGCTCGGCCCACGGGTTGAGCGCGCCCGTGCGGCCGACCCGGATGTGGATCTTGTTCAGCTTCGTGATCGCCGTCGACGGGGCCCACTTGTAGGCACGCGCCCACCGAGGGCGTCCGTGGAGCGCGCCGAGCCGCCGCTGCTGGTCGAGGTCGTCGACCTTGATCACGACGCCGTCGATCTCGTAGTCGAGGTCGGCACGGCGTGCCTCCCAGGCGGCGCAGGCCGCGGCGACCTCCTCGATCGTCTCGACGCGCTCGGACAGCGGATTCGTGCGGAAGCCATGCTCGCGCAGCCAGGCGAGCATCTCCCACTGCGTGTCCGGAAACTCGCCCTCGCGCGCGCCGAAGCCGTAGACCCAGAGCGAGAGCGGCCGCTCGGCCGTGATCCGCGAGTCGAGCTGGCGCAACGACCCGGCGGCCGCGTTGCGCGGGTTCGGCGCCGGCTTCTTTCCCGCGGCGACCTGCGCCTCGTTGAACCGGGCGAAGCCGGAGAGCGGGAAGTAGATCTCGCCGCGCACCTCGAGCAGGGGCGGTGGAGCTCCCTCGGAGCGGATGCGGAGCGGCACGGCTTCGACCGTCCGCAGGTTCTGCGTCACGTCCTCCCCGCGCGTCCCGTCGCCGCGTGTCGCGCCGCGGACGAAGCTGCCCTCCTCGTAGAGCAGCGAGATGGCGGAGCCGTCGATCTTCGGCTCGACCACGTATGCGACCGGCTCTTCGGTCCCGAGGCGCTTTCGCACGTCTACGGCCCACTTCTCGAGCGCCTCGCCGGTCGTGACCTTCTCGAGCGACCCCATCGGCAGCAGGTGCTCCACCTTGGTGAAGCCGACCGCGGGGGCGCCGCCGACCCGCTGCGTCGGCGAATCGGGCGTCACGAGCTCCGGATGCTCGTCCTCGAGCCCCTTCAGCTCGTCGAAGAGGGCATCGAAGGCGCTGTCCGGGATCTCCGGGTCGTCGAGGACGTGGTAGCGGTAGTTGTGGTGCTCGACGATGCGACGCAGCTCGCCGACGCGCTCGGCGACCTCAGAGGACGGCATGCAGCTCCTCCGCCGTGTGGACGAGGGCGTCGGGCTCCTCGTGCAGCAGGCGCTCGTCGGGGTGGATTCCGCCCCAGCCGACGGCGACCGCGAGGGCGCCGGCCGACTTTGCCGCCCGTACGTCGAAGGGCGAGTCGCCGACGTACGCCGCATCCGCCGCGTCGGCATCGAGCCGCCGGAGCGCCTCGAGCACGGGATCGGGGTACGGCTTGTGCCGCTCCGTGTCCTCGGCGCCGATCACGACGTCCATGAGCTCGCGTAGGACGGGGAAGCGGTCGAGCGCGAGATCGACGGTGCGCAGCCGCTTGGCCGTGACGATCCCCAGTCGGTGGCCCTCGGCTCGAAGAACCGGCAGGAGGGTGAGGACGCCGGGGAACGCCTCGAGCTGGGCGTGCAACGGCTCGTTGTGCGCCCGGTAGACCTCGACGAGCTCGTCGACGCGGTCTGGATCGAGGTCGCGCATCTGCGCGACGAGCCCCGGCCCTCCGATCGCCGCCCTGACGAGCTCCTCGTCCGGCTCGCGGCCCAGGACGGTCATCGACGCGTGCCGCATCGACGCGAGGATGATCGGCCCCGAGTCGATGAGCGTGCCGTCGAGGTCGAACAGGACGACGGATCTCCGCATGCCGGCGATCGTAGCCGCGCCCCGCGGAGTGGCTTCCGGGCGTGGCTTCAGCCTCGCCCGTCTTGGTCTGCCGACCGCTCGTACTCGACCCGCTCCAGATAGAGGCCCCACGGCGGCGCCGTCGAGCCCGCCTCCGAGCGGGGCCGGCCGGCCAGCAGCGGGACGAATGCGTCGGGCTCGCGTTCGAGCATCGTCCCCACGAGCGTGCGCACCATGTGTCGCAGGAACGAGTCCGCAGTCACGGTGAAATGCAGCTCGTCTCCCGCGCGTCGCCACGTCGCGGCGCGGATCTCGCGACGAAAGACCTCGTGCTGCGTCTCCGTCGGCGTGAACGCCCTGAAGTCGTGCTCCCCGACGAGAGCGGCGGCGCACTCCTCGAGTGACTCGAGCTCGACGGGCCGAGGCCACCAGAGCGCGCGCCGAGCGCGGAGCGGCGCGCGCTCGCGCCGGGCGAGGACGACGTAGCGGTACGACCGCGCGGTCGCAGAGAAGCGCGCGTGGAAGCCGTCGGAGGCCTCCTCGGCGGCGAGGACGGCCACGTCGTGAGGCAGGGCGGTGTTCAGTGCTTCCGGGAGTCGCTCGAGCGGAGGTCCGCCTTCGGCGTCGAGGCTCGCGACCTGGCCCGTCGCGTGAACGCCGGCGTCCGTCCTTCCCGCCACGGCGAGGCCCCTCCATCCGGGCACGACCGCATCGAGCGCGTCGCGCAGCACGCCTTCGACGGTCCTCTCACCAGGCTGTCGCGCCCAGCCGCGAAACCCCGTTCCGTCGTACTCGAGCGTCAGACGCAGCGTCGGCACGCCGTTGCTTGTAACACAGTGTCACTTGCGCGGTTCGACGGCGAGGACGAGACCCTCGATCGCGGTGACGACGACCTCGTCCCCCGGCAGGAGCTCGACGGAGGCGCGGGCCTGCCAGACCTCGCCGTCGAGCTTCACCTGGCCCTGCGGCGCGAGCGCGCGGACGACGACTGCGCTGCGGCCGATCAGCGTCTCCGCCCCGACGGTCGCACGCCGCCGCTTCGACCAGCGGACGAAGAAGGCCGTCTCGGCGACGTCGATCGCAGCGGCGGCGAGAACGGCGACCCATCCCCATGGGGACGGGAGGACGGTCAGCGCCAGGACGACTGCGACGATCGTCAGCATCGGGATGCCTCGGAGACCGGCCCCGCCGGGGGCCTGTCCCCCGCTTCACGGTGGGTCAGTCCCCTACTGGGACAGACTACGCCTCGTAGTCCACGAGCTCGAGCAGCGCCATCGACGCCGCGTCGCCCTGGCGCGGGCCGAGCTTGACCACACGCGTGTAGCCGCCGTTTCGCTCCGCGAACCGCGGCGCGACGTCCGAGAAGAGCTTGTGGACGACGTCGTTCGACCGGAGCTCGGCCATCGCGAGGCGCCGCGCGTGGAGGTCGCCTCGCTTGCCGAGCGTGATCATCTTCTCCGCGAAGGGCTTGACTGCCTTGGCCTTGGCCTCGGTCGTCTCGATCCGGCCGTGCGTGATCAGCGCGCCGGCAAGGTTCGAGTACAGCGCCTTACGGTGCGCCGAGTCGCGGCCGAGCTTCTTGCCTGCCTTCGCGTGCCTCATGGCTACTGCGGGAGATCCTCGCCCTTGAGGGTCAGTCCGTGCGCGGCGAGAGTCTCGCGAACCTCCTCGATCGACTTGCGGCCGAAGTTCGGGATCGCGGCGAGCTCGTTCTCGGACTTCGACGTCAGGTCGCCGATCGTCTCGATGCCGACGCGCTTCAGGCAGTTGTACGAGCGGACGCCGAGCTCGAGCTCCTCGATCGGGAAGTTCTCCATCCCGTGCGAGGTGGTCTGCACCTCGGCCTCGGCGGCCGCGACGTCACCTGCGCCCTCGATGCGCTCGAGGTCGGTGAAGATCATCAGCTGCCGGATGAGGATCTCGGCCGCCTGGGCGATCGACTCCTTCGGCTCGATCGAGCCGTCGGTCGTCACCTCGAGCACGAGCTTGTCGTAGTCGGTGCGCTGACCGACGCGCGCGGCGTCGACCTCGTAGGAGACGCGCCGCACCGGCGAGAAGATCGAGTCGATCGGGATCACGCCGATCGTCGTCTCCGGCCCGCGGTTCTGGTCGGCCGGGACGTAACCACGGCCGCGGCCGATCGTGAGAGTCATCTCGAGCTTGCCCTTGTCGGCGAGATGCGCGAGCTCGAGCTCCGGGTTCAGGATCTCGAGGTCTGCGGGCGCCTCGATGTCGGCCGCCGTGACCGGGCCGGCACCCTTCTTCGAGAGGTGCACCTCGATCTCGGGCGACTCGCCGTGCAGCCGGCAGACGAGCTCCTTGAGGTTCAGGATGATGTCGGTGACGTCCTCGCGTACGCCCGGGAGCGTGGTGAACTCGTGGGCGACGCCCTCGATCTTCACGGCGGTCACGGCCGCCCCCTCGAGCGAGGACAGCAGCACCCGCCGGAGCGAGTTGCCGAACGTGTAGCCGAAGCCGCGGTCGAGCGGCTCGATCGTGAACCGGCCGGAGCGCTCGTCGGCGTCCTCGGACACGATCCTCGGCGTCTGGAAGTCCATCAGGGAAGCACGGGTGGCCATGTGATCCTTTCGGGCGATTCGAAACGGGGCGGTTCGGGCGAAGCGCCGGCGGTAGCCGCCGTTACTTCGAGTAGAGCTCGACGATCAGGGATTCCTGGACCGGCGTGTCGATCTCGGCACGCTCGGGCCACTTGAGCACCTTGCCGGTGAGCCCGTCGTGGTCGGCCTGGAGCCACGGAGTGACGACGGCCGTCAGGTCGGTTGCATCGCGGACGATCGTCTCTGCGGGACTGCCGGACTTGAGCGAGATGACGTCGTCGGGGCGGACGCCGAAGCTCGGGATGTTCACGCGGCGTCCGTTCACCAGGAAGTGGCCATGGCGAACGAGCTGCCTCGCCTGCGCCCGGGAGCCCGCGAAGCCGAGTCGGTAGACGACGTTGTCGAGACGGGTCTCGAGCATTCGCAGCAGGTTCTCGCCGGTCGGGCCGGTGCGGCGGGACGCCTTCTGGTACGTGTTGCGGAACTGCTTCTCGAGCAGGCCGTAGTACCGGCGCGCCTTCTGCTTCTCGCGCAGCTGCAGCAGGTACTCGCTCTGCTTGATGCGACCGCGGCCGTGCTCGCCCGGCGGGTACGAGCGCCTCTCGATGGCGCACTTCTCCGTGAGGCAGCGCTCGCCCTTGAGGAACAGCTTGATCCCCTCGCGGCGGCACTGGCGGCACTTGGCTCCGATGTCGCGCGCCATCAGCCGCGCCTCCGCTTCTTGGGACGAACACCGTTGTGCGCCTGCGGGGAGACGTCCTTGACGCCGAGGATCTCGAGGCCCGCGGCCTGGAGCGACCTGATCGCCGTCTCGCGACCCGAGCCGGGGCCCTTGACGAAGACCTCGACCTTCTGCAGGCCGTGCTCCATGCCCTTCCGAGCCGCGTTGTCGGCGGTGACCTGGGCGGCGAACGGCGTGGACTTGCGCGAGCCCTTGAAGCCCGCCGAGCCCGCCGACTCCCAGGCGATCACGTTCCCCTCCTTGTCGGTGAGGGACACGATCGTGTTGTTGAACGACGTCTTGATGTGAGCCTGGCCGATCGCGATGTTCTTGCGCACGCGGCGGCGGGTGCGGCCGCGCGTGGCTGCCTTGCGAGGAGGTGCCATCACTTCGCCTTCTTGCCGCGGCCGACGGTCTTCTTCGGGCCCTTGCGGGTGCGTGCGTTCGTCTTCGTGCGCTGCCCGTGGACCGGGAGGTTGCGCCGGTGGCGGAGCCCCCGATAGGAGCCGATCTCGGAGAGGCGCTTGATCGCCTGCGTGCGCTCCCGGCGCAGGTCGCCCTCTACCTCGAGGCTCGAGTCGATGTAAGTGCGGAGCTTCGTGACCTCGTCGTCAGTCAGGTCCTTGACCTTCTCGTCGGGATCGAGGCCGAGCTCCTTGCAGACCTTCTGCGCGGTCGACTGACCGATCCCGTAGATGTAGGTCAGGCCGATCTCGAGCCGCTTCTGATTCGGAAGGTTGACGCCGGCGATACGTGCCATGTGGCTGCTAGCCCTGCCTTTGCTTGTGACGGGGGTTGGTGCAGATCACCATCGTGCGGCCGTGCCGCTTGATCACGCGGCATCGCTCGCACATGGGCTTGACGGATGGACGGACTTTCAAGGCTGCTCCCGGGTCGTCGGCTACTTGAGACGGAAGGTGATGCGGCCGCGCGTGAGGTCGTACGGGGACAGTTCGACCTTCACACGGTCACCCGGAAGAATCCGGATGTAGTGCTTGCGCATCTTCCCGGAGATCTTCGCGAGCACGGACTGGCCGCCCTCGAGCTCGACGCGGAACATCGTGCTCGGCAGGGCCTCGACCACCTCGCCCTCGACCTCGATCTTCTCTTCCTTGACTGCCAACCGACTCCTCGCGCAGGGCTCGTGCCCTGCCCGTCGTGGGTGTTCATGAGTAGATCCGCGCGCACCCGAAGGCATCCGCGCGGGCTGCTTACTCTAGCAGACCCATGGGGCGTGGCTTCAGCCTCGCCTCTCTTCCCACCCGCGGCCGAACCAGAACGCGCGAGACCGAAGCCACCAGGCCGACGAGCTCCTCGCGCTGTCGACCGTCCTGATCTGTCCGACGTCGCAGTCGACGCCGCCGGCGAGCTTCCATCCCGAGGCGACGATCGACGGTGTCGCGACGCGGGTGATGTGCGAGATGGTCGCCCGGGTGCCGCGGGCGGCACGTCAGTCGCAGAGTTGTCGTGATGCGAGGCGTCCTCAGACGGACGCGCGGTTGCCCGTCAGGCTCCCGCGCTCGACCGCAACGCCGACCCGCGGCGTGAGGATCCGGGGTCCTTCCGGGAGAATCGCGACCGTGTGCTCGAAATGGGCCGCGCGCGAGCCGTCGGACGTCGCGATCGTCCAGCCGTCCTCGGCCAGCCACACCTCCGGCCCGCGCATCGTGATCATCGGCTCGATCGCGATCGTCATGCCCTCCGAGAGGCGCGGGCCGCGGCCGGGCTCGCCGAAGTTCGGGACGTGGGGATCCTCGTGGTAGTGGCGGCCGACACCGTGCCCGACGAGGCTCTTGACGACCGAGAACCCCGCACGTTCGACGACGATCTGCACCGCGTGCGAGATGTCTCCGACGCGGTTGCCGAGCCGCGCCTCGGCGATGCCCGCCGCAAGCGCGTCCTGGCAGACGTCGAGCAGCCGCTGCGACTCGGCGTCGACCTGCCCGATCCCGAACGTGTAGGCGCTGTCGGCGATCGCTCCGCCGAGCGTGACGCCGACGTCGATCGTCACCAGGCTGCCCTCCTCGACGACCGTCTCGTCGGGGATCCCGTGGACGACGACGTCGTCGACCGAGATGCAGATCGCGCGAGGGTAGCCCTTGTAGCCCTGCGAGGTGGGGATGCCGCCGTGCGCGCGGATGAACTCGTCGGCGATCCGATCGAGCTCGAGGGTCGTGACGCCCGGCTCGATCCGCTCGCCGACATGGGCGATCGTCCCGGCCACGAGCTCGCCCGCGCGCGCGATCCGGTCGATCTCCGCGCCGCCCTTGCGAATGATCACGCCGCGGCTCCTTCGCCGAGCAGCTCGAGGGCGTCGTCGATCTCCGCCGCGACCTCGCCGATCGTCCGCTCCGCGTGCAGCGGCACCAGCTTGCCGGTCGTGCGGTAGCGCTCGACGACGGGCTCGGTCTGCTCGTGGTAGATCGCCAGCCGCCGCGCGATCGCCTCGGCCGTGTCGTCCTCGCGACCTTCTTCGAGCGCCCGCCCGTGGATCCGCTCCGTCGCGATCTCGTCCGAGAGGTCGAAGAAGAGCACCGCGTCGAGCACCCGACCAATCTGTTCGAGCATGGCGTCGAGCGCCTCGGCCTGCGTGAGGTTGCGAGGAAAGCCGTCGAGCACGAAGCCGTGGACCGCGTCCGGCTCCGACAGGCGTTCACGGATGAGAGCGACGGTCAGGTCGTCGGGGACGAGCTCGCCACTCGCGAGGATCGGCTCCACCTGACGGCCGAGCTCCGAGCCGTCGGAGATCGCTGCGCGGAACATGTCTCCCGTGGAGACATGCGGGATCCCGTGCGCGGCGGCGATCCGGGTCGCCTGCGTCCCCTTCCCGGAGCCCTGTGGCCCTAGGACCAGCAGATTCATGCGGCTAGCGGAGGAAGCCCTCGTAGTTCCGCATCATCATCTGCGACTCCATCTGGCGCATCGTGTCGAGCGCGACGCCGACCGCGATCAGCACGGAGGTGCCTCCGAGCGCGCGGGCGTTCGCCTGCGAGAAGCCGCCGTAGCGGATGAAGAGGCTCGGCGCGACGGCCACCGCCGCGAGATAGAGCGAGCCGGGCAGCGTCAGCCGGGTCAGCACGCGGTCGAGGTACTGCGCGGTCGGCGGGCCGGGCCGGATCCCGGGGATGTAACCGCCGTGCTTGCGCAGGTTGTCCGCCTGGTCGACCGGGTTGAACTGCACGGCCGTGTAGAAGAACGTGAAGACGATGATCATGCCGCCCTCGATCATCAGGTAGAGCCAGTCGCCGGGCTGGAAGTACGTGTTGACGAAGTCCTGCGTCGCGGGGAAGTACTGCGCCATGGTCGGCGGGAAGGCGAGCACCGCGGCCGCGAAGATGACAGGGATGACGCCCGCCATGTTGACGCGAAGCGGCAGGTACGTCGAACCGCCGGACGTCATACGGCGGCCGACCATCCGCTTCGCGTACTGGATCGGGATCTTGCGCTGGCCCTCCTGGACGAAGACGACCGAGGCGACGATGGCGAGCGCGACGAGCGGGAAGAAGATCCGCTCCATCGGGCCGCCGTTCCACCAGGCCGTGACCCCGAGCGGGAGCCCTGTCAGGATCGACGCGAAGATGAGGATCGAGATGCCGTTCCCGATCCCGCGCTTCGTGATCTGCTCGCCCATGAACATGAGCAGCACGCTGCCGACCGTGAGCGTGACGATGATCAGGACCATGCGGCCCGCGTTCGCCTGAAGGATCCCCTGGTTCTTGAACAGGAACGCGTACCCGAGCGCCTGAGCGGCCGAGAGGGCCACGGTCAGATACCGCGTGTACTGGTTGATCGTCGCCGTTCCCGACTCGCCCTCCTTCTGCAGCTCTGAGAGCCGCGGGACGACGACGGTCATCAGCTGGAGAATGATCGAGGCCGTGACATACGGCATGATCCCGAGCGCGAACAGCGAGAACTGCGACAGCGCGCCGCCGGAGAAGAGGTTGAGCAGGTTGAAGATCCCGCCGGTGCGCGAGAGGTACTGGTCGATCGCCTCGGAGTCGACGCCCGGCGCCGGGATCCACGATCCGAGCCGGTAGAGCGCAAGGATCATCGCCGTGAAGAGCAGGCGCTTCCTGAGCTCCGGTACCCGCCAGGCGTTCGCGAGCCAGCTGAACATGCGAGATCCCCGCGCTGCGCGCGGAGGCTAGGCCTCCTCGCCGGATTCGTCCGTCGGGGCCGCCGTCTCGTCAGAGGCCTCGGGCTCCTCGTCCGGCGTCGCGCGCTTGGACTTGTGCGCCTTCGGCTTCCGTTCGACGGGCTCGCCGCGGAGCCACGTCACGGTGCCTCCGGCTGCCTCGATCTTCTCGCGGGCGCTCTTCGAGAACCCGTGCGCCGAGACGGAGAGCGCCTTCGAGAGCTCGCCGATGCCGAGGATCTTGACGTCGACCGACACCTTGCGGATCAGCCGCGACGCCTTCAGCGTCTCCGGGTTCACCTCGGCGCCGGCCTCGAAGCGCTCCTCGAGGTCGCGCAGGTTGACCGGCTGGCTGTACGTGCGGAACGGGCCGATCGGCATGGCGTCCGCCGACGTGTTGCCGCGGAGCTTCGGCAGCCGCATGTCGATGGGCATCTGACCGCCCTCGAACCCCGCCGCCATCTTGTGCGATCCCGAGCGTGACTTCTGCCCCTTGATGCCCCGACCCGCGTAGCGGCCCTTGCCGGAGCCGAGGCCGCGCCCGATGCGCTTGCGATCCTTGCGGGGCTGCGCGGGACGCAGTGAATGGAGGTTGAGCTCGTCGGCCACGGTCAGGCGTCCTTTCCGGCCCCGTCGAGCGGCGTCACGGTCACGAGGTGCGCGACATGCCGCAGCTGGCCCTCGAGGGCGGGGCTCTGCGTGTGCTGGGCGCTCTTGCCGATCCGGCCGAGGCCGAG
>NZ_DATMBZ010000015.1:0-12180 GCF_035558935.1 Gaiella sp.
GGTCGATGCGACGGCGGCAGACCTCGAATGCAATGGGCTCGTCGCCGAGGCCGCGGAGTTGCGCATCGCGGGTCGTTCGCTGCGGCACTACGACGCGGTGTCGCGGAAGACCTTGAACCAGCGCGCCTGGGAGCTCAAGCGGGGCCGCAGAATGTAACTCGGCGACCGCTTGGATGCGCGGGGAGCGGAGCTCGTCGCGGCGGCCCGGTCGGCGTTCATCGGCGGCCGCCGGCTGAGCGTGATGGTGGGCGCGGGGCTGCTTCTACTCGGGGCGGCTTCGTCGCGTTTCGCGCTCCCGGATGAGCGGAGTCGCGTCGGAACGCCGAGGCATACGCAGCACCGGCGTCCTCGTTCGAGGCGGCCGGAGCGCCGGTCAGCGGCTGCGCCAACGCGCTTCGAGCGTCGCGACGTCGAGGCGCTCCGCGGCCTCGAGCGCCTTCCACGCGCCCTTGCGCGTATCCCTGCCGATCGCTCCGCGGAAGAGCCACTTGCGCACGAGCTTCCCGAGCTGGAGACCGCCGGAGAGCGTCGGCGTGCGCTTCGGCCCGAGATAGAGCTCGAGCGTGAGCTGCTTCACGAGCCGCGGGTCGGCCGGGCGTCCGGTCGCCTGCTCCAGCCGATGCGCGACCAGCGACCCGAGCACGCGGACTTCCTGCACCCCGGCGCGAAGCGTCACGACGAGGTTGGCGGTCGTGCTCGCCACGAGCACCCACGGCACGCGAGGCAGGAAGCGCGACCCGCGCGCGAGCGTCCGCACGATCGGCGTCGCGATGACCGCGACGCGCTGGACGCGGTCGGCCATGTCCTCGGTGTCGTCGTCCCGCGACATCAGCCGCTTGCCCTCGGCCGCTGACGTCACGCGCTCCGGGCTCAGGAGGATGCGGTCGATGACGTTGTCGAACAGGCCCGCCACCGCGTCGAGCAGGCGGTTGCCCTCCGGCTCGGTCGGCGGGAGCGGCGTCGCGAGCGTGCCCTCGCGGAGCTCGGGAAGGTTCGTCGCCATCGCGCTCAGGCCGAGCCGATGCGACGGCCGGCAAGGAGGTAGAGCGGTGAGCCGATCGGCTGTACGAACAGCGCCGCGCCCCACAGCGGCTTCGGCCCGCGCACGAGCGCGGCGGGCCGGCGAACGAGGTCGCGAAACGCGACGGTCGTCACGACGACCTCCGCGATGCCGCCGAGGACGATCGCCGTCTGCGTCCGCGGCGAAAAGTCCGACCAGCGCTTCTTTCTCTTCTTCTTGGCCATGGCGAAACGGTACCCGCAGGGGTGAGAACCGACACGTCCGCGGCCGAACTCCTCATCGGGGGCCGCGCACGGGGCGCCCCGCGAAGGGCGGGGAGCAGCGGACGCACGACGGAGGGCCCGGCGTTCGCCGGGCCCTCCAGCTGCGGGCGACCGAGTGGGCGCGGCCGCCCCGGGAGCGGGCTCTACGCCGCCTCGGCGAGCGCCTCCGCCTCGGTCTCGAAGGACGGAGCGACCGCGAGCTCGTCCTTGCGGATCAACACGAGCGACGCGATCACGCCGACGAAGGCGACGCCGGCGCCGACCCAGAACGCCGCCTGGAAGCCGGACGTCAGCGCCTGCGGCACCGCGTCGCCTGCCTTCGCCGCGTCGGTCGTGTGGGCGACCGCGACGGACGAGAGGACGGCGATCCCGAGCGCGCCGCCGATCTGCTGCGACGTGTTGATCAGCCCGGACGCGAGACCCGCGTCCTTCGCCTGGATGCCGGCCAGCGCGGCGATCGAGATGGAGACGAACGAGAACGCCATGCCCATCGCGATCACGAGGAAGCCCGGCAGCAGGTCGCCGAGATACGAGCCCTCGACCGAGACCTGCGTGAAGTACAGGAGCCCGACCGTGAGGAGGCTCATGCCGGTGACGAGCACCGGCTTCACCCCGACGCGGGTCACGAGCTGCTGGGCGACCATCGCCCAGACGATCGACGTCCCGGCCACCGCGATGTATGCGACGCCCGTCTTGAGCGGCGAGTACCCGAGCACCTGCTGCATGTAGAGCGTCAGCATCAGGAACATCGAGAACAGCGCCGTGCCGAGGATGAAGCCGGCGATGTTCGCGCCCGCGACCGTCTTGATCCGGAAGATCGAGAACGACATGAGCGGGTGCGTGGTTCGGGTCTCGCGGATGACGAATCCGACGAGGAGCACCGCGGCGGCGGCGAAGACGCCGATCGTCCGCGAGGAGCTCCAGCCCCAGTCGTTCGCCTGCGTGATCCCGAACACCGCTGCCGAGAGGCCGCCGGTCACGAGCACGGCGCCGAGCGCGTCGAACCCGCGGATGCTGCGGTCGCGGCTCTCGCCGAGCAGCACCGGGGCGAGGGCCAATGCTGCCACGCCGACCGGGATGTTGAGGAAGAAGATCCACTCCCAGCTCAGGAGGTCGGTGAAGACGCCGCCGAGCAGCACACCTGCCGCGGCGCCGAACCCGCCGACCGCGCCCCAGACGCCGAGCGCGATGTTGCGCTCCTTGCCCTCGGAGAACGTGGTCATCAGGATCGACAGTGCGGCCGGAGCGATGATCGCCGCGCCGAGGCCCTGGATCGCCCGGGCGCCGATGAGCGACGGCTCGTTCCACGCGAGCGCTGCGAGCAGCGACGCGCCCGTGAACACCACGAGCCCGCCCATGAACATCCGCCGCCGTCCGAGGAGGTCAGCGGCGCGGCCGCCGAGGAGCAGGAAGCCCCCGAAGACGAGCGCGTAGGCGCTGATCACCCACTGGAGGTTCTCCTGGGAGAAGCCCAGGTCGACCTTGATCGACGGCAACGCGACGTTCACGATCGCGATGTCGAGCACGAGCATGAACTGGACGACGCTGAGCAGGGCCAGCGCCAACCACTTGTGTCTTCCGGTAGCAACCATGCGTGCGTCACCTTTCGGGTCGTTGAGGCCCAGAACGTAGCCCGCATGCTTGCTATTTGAAAGTACGGTCTTCCGTACAAAGAGTGCGGACAACCGAACCTCTAGCGAGGGCATACAATGTGGTCTGTGAAGACCTACGGCCAGTACTGCCCCGTCGCCCACGCGCTCGACCAGGTCGGCGACCGCTGGGAGCTCCTCATCGTGCGCGAGCTGATGCTCGGCCAGCGGCGCTTCACGGATCTCGCCGAGGCCCTTCCCGGCATCGGCTCGAACATCCTCACCTCGCGACTCCGCGACCTCGAGTCCGGCGGGATCGTCCGGAAGAAGAAGCTGCCGCCGCCATGGTCGCTGACCGTCTACGAGCTGACGGAGCGTGGCCGCGAGCTCGACGCCGTGCTGCGCTCGCTCGCGCAGTGGGGCGCGCGGACGCTCGGCGCGCCGGATCCCGGCGACTGCTGGAGCATGTACGCGGTTCACGCGCGCTTCCGCCCGGAGAAGGCGGTGGACGGTGTCTACGAGGTTCGCTTCGTCGGCGGGGAGACGATCACGATGCAGGTGACGGGCGGCGAGCTCGTCGCGATGAAGCTCCCGGCCGAGGACCCGACGCTCGTCGTCGAGTCGCCGCCCGAGGAGCTCCACGCGGTCGTGGAGGGCGCCGTGCCGATCCGCGCGGCCGTCGCGGACGGCCGCCTGCGGATCCTCGTCGGCACCGAGCGCGAGCTCGAGCACCTGGTCGCGATGTTCGCCCCGGCCGAGCCCGGCATCGCCAGCGCTGCGGCGTAGGCGGGCGGCTACGCGGGGGGCCGGCGGCCGCGTGAGTCCGGGAGGGCGATCACCTCGACGCCCTCGGCGCGGGCGACGGTCGCGAGGGCCGGATCGGACGTCGCGACCGATCCTCCGGGGCCTGCGGTCGCGATCGCGATGCAGTCGGCGAGGGACACGTCGAGCTGATGCCTGAGGGAGGCCGCGCCGCGGATCGCTCCGGCGTCGAGGGCGATCTCGAGCGACACGGGCACCGGTGCGGCGAGCTCGTCGAGAAAGCTGAGGACGACTGCCTGCGCCTCGTCTGCGGCAAGGCCGCGTAGCCGCACGAGGACGTCGACCACCTCGGCGGCGTTGGCAACGGACATCACCGGCTCTCGCCGCAGGAGCTCGGCGATCTCGTCGGCCGCCGGCTCGCCCGCGAGAAATGTGACTACGGGCTGCGCGTCGAGGACGAGTCGCTCCACCTGCGATCCTCTGCTCGACGCTCGGATTCGTCGAGGCGCCACATCGCTTCGTCCGAGGAGAGCTCACGTCCCTTGCCCTTCAGGATGCCCTTGAGCGCGTCGATCGGGTCGTCCTGCGCCGGGCGGAGCACGATCCGATCACCGTGGTCCTCGATCGAAACGGTCGAGGCGCCCCACCGCGTACGAATCTCCGCGGGAATCGACACCTGCCCGGCCGTCGTGATTCGATGCCTCCACAATCTGCGTACCATCATCGCAACATGGATTCTACGCCACAAGATGACTCGATGGGACATGCTGCCGCCTGGCGCTTCGTCGTCAACTCCCTCGCTGCGCGTGCGCAGTCCGTCGCCGAGATCGAGGCGAAACTCGCGGCGCGCGGCGTGCCGGCAGACGTCGCCGCGCCGGTCGTCGACGAGGCGTCGCGGCTCGGGTACCTCGACGACCCCGAGCTCGCCGGCCAGCTCGCGCGCGGACACCGCTGGCGCGGCTACGGGCGGCGGCGGGCCGAGGCGGAGCTCCGGCGTCGCGGCCTTGGCGAGGCGGATGTGGCGGCCGCGCTCGAGGAGGCGTACGGCGACACGGACGAGGTAGTGCTCGCGCGGGCGGCACTCGGGTCGCGTACGACAGCCGACGCGAAAGCGGAGCGGCGCGCGGTCGCGTTTCTCGTCCGTCGCGGCTTCTCGCCGGGCGCGGCATGGGCGGTCGTGCGGGAGCGCCGCGACCGCGCGTAAGGCCCTTCCGTCGGAGCGGTGACTCTCCTTCCGACGAAAGGAGCCTCACCATGCCCGAGCAGGCACCCGGTCCTCGCGACCCGGCCCCGAGCCCGACGTTCCCGTTTCAGGTCGGCGAGCCCACAGAGCACCGCGGGATCGTCGTCGCCCCCCTCTTCCCCACCCGCGATCCCCTCGCGCTGTACGCCACGCTCGACGACGCGCTGGCGCGGGGCTTCGAGATCACCGAGACCGGACCGGACGGCGCCGTGCCCGAGCTCGCGGTTTCGAATCCGCTCGACGACGCAGTGTTGCTCTACGACGGCGAGGAGCTCGCCGGGGCGAAGCAGAACCGGATTCTCGATGTCAGCGTGCTGGTCGCCGCCGGATCGAAGCTCGTCGTGCCCGTCTCCTGCGTGGAGCGGGGCCGCTGGCGCGCGGTGTCGAGGAGCTTCTCCTCGGCCGGACACGTCGCCCACGCCCAGCTGAGGCGCATGAAGACACGAGCTCTGGGGGCGGAGCCGCTCGCGCGCGGCGCCGCGCAGGGTGCGGTCTGGGACTCGGTCGATACGCGGCTCGAGGCGCTCGACGTCGCGTCGGAGACACGCGCCCACAGCGATGCCTTCCGGGCGCATCGCCGGCGACTCGACGATCTCGCGGCGGCTTTCGGGGTCCTGCCCGGCCAGTGCGGCGCCGTGTTCGGGATCGGCGACACGCTCTGCCTCGACGCGCTGTCGCGGCCCGACGCCTTTGCGGCGCTGTGGCCGAAGCTCCGCGACGGGTACCTCCTCGACGCGCTCGACCGGCTCGACCGGGCGCCGACGCGGCCCGAGCGCATGCTCGCATTCGTCGACGAGGTCACCGAGGCAGCGGTGACACGGGGGCCGGCGGCCGGCCTCGGCGTCGACCTGCGGTTCCGCGGGCCGGGCGTGGTCGGCTCGGGTCTCGAACTCGACGGCGAGGTGATACAGCTCTCGGCCTTCACGGTCACCGCCGAGGCGGCGGAGGGACGGATCGCGCGACCGTCGCAGCGTGCGCGGTAGGCGGCGTCGCTCCGCGCGCCGGTCAGTCGTGCGTGTGCGTCTCGAGCCGCTCGAGCGACTCGCGCAGCCGTGCGACCTCGGCTTCGAGCGCGGCGACCCGGGCCTCGAGGCCGGATGGGGCCGCAGGCACGGTCTCGGGCGCCGGCGTCGGCGTCGGTGGCGCCTCGGCGCGCACTACCGCCTCCTCCTCGCCCAGCAGGTGGCGATACCGCTCCTCCTTCTGCCCCGGCCGGCGCGGGAGACGCTCGGCAAGCTCGCGCTCGGCGAGGCGGTCGAGCGTCTCGTGGATCTCCTCCAAGCCGGTGAAGGCATGAAGCCGCCCCGTGCGCTGGTGCAGCTCACCCGGCGTCTGCGGCCCGCGCAGCATGAGCACGCAGAGCACGGCGACCTCGTCGCCCGCGAGGCCGAGCGCGTCGTCGAACAGCTGCCTGTACTTCGCCGCGCGGCTACCGGCCCCGCTCGCGAGACGCGTCCAGCCACGGCGGGCGAGGCGCTGGAGTGCCTCGTGGATCTCGCGCTCGTCGTACTCGACGATCGGGTCGCGGTTCGTCGACTGATTGCACGCCAGCCGCAGCGCGTTCAGCGACAGCGGGTACTGGTCGGGCGTCGTCCGCTGCTTCTCGAGCAGGCACCCGAGGACCCGCAGCTCGACAGCGTCGGCGTCCACGCGTGAAGCGTACGCTGCGCGTGCCGGTGAACCTCCCGATTCGAGACAGCTACCGCGTCGCAGACGGGCTGCTCGCCGGGAGGTATCCGGGTGCGTCCGACCCGGACGAGACAGCGCGGCGGTTGGCGCTCTTCGATGACCACGGCGTGTCGATCTACGTCGACCTGACGCACCCCGCCGACTGTCTCGAGCCCTACGAGCGGCTGATCCGTCCGGGTCGGAGGCGGATTGCCCATCCGATCGTCGATCTCGGCACGACGACGATCCCGCACATGACCCGGATTCTCGACGACGTCGATGCGGCACTCGACGCCGGCGGGAGTGTCTACGTCCACTGCTGGGGTGGAATCGGGCGAACGGGCACTGTCGTCGGCTGCTGGCTCGTGCGGCACGGCCTCGACGGCGGCGATCCGCTCGGTCGCATCGCCGAGCTCCGGCGGGATCTGTCCGCCGCCGTCGTCGCCTCTCCCGAGACGTCCGCCCAGCGGGCGATGGTGAGCACGTGGAAGCCCGGACGCTGAGTCGGCTGGTCGACGCGGTGTTGCCCCTCGCATGGCGGCGGGAGTCGCCGTGGCACGGAGAGGAGCACTGGCGCTGCGTCGCGGCCACCGGTCTCGAGCTCGCCGCGGCGACGGACGGTGCGGATCGGGCGCTCGTCTTCTGCTTCGGCCTGCTGCACGACACGCGGCGCGAGAACGAAGCGATCGACCCGCGGCACGGTTCCCGTGCCGCGGACTTCGCGGCCGAGCTGCGCGGCGAGGATGCGTTGCGGCTCGAGGAGTCGAGGTTTCGTTCGCTCGTCACCGCGCTTCGGTTGCACTCGGACGGACGCGTGTCCGCGAATCCGACGATCGGGACGTGCTGGGACGCCGATCGGCTCCACCTCCCGCGGGTGGGAATCGAGCCGGACTTCGCGCTGTTCTCCACCGAGGCTGCGCGAAGGATGGACCACGCCTCGGCGGCGGAGGCCGTGCGTCGTGACGGTGCCCCCGAGTGGAACGAGCTCGTCGCGATCGCCGCGGCGAGGGCCTGAGTTCCGCCGTGCGGCCCGGTCTCGGCCGTCGCCGGCCTGCGGTGTCGACGTCGACCGGCCGTGGTCGCGGCGTCGCTCGTCGACGCACTTTCGGCACAGATCCGGTACAGACACGTCACGCTTTCTGCGTCAGGCTCTCGGCATGGACGACCAGGCAGCGAAGGACGACGACCAGGCTCGCTGCGCCGGTGGCGCTCCCGGCGAGGGCGCGCCGGAAGCGACGGCGTCGAGCTGGATCGCGCTGCCGGTCGGGCGAGCCGAGACCGGTCCGACAATTCATGAGCTCGTCGATGCCGTGAAGGCCGCGGGCGGGATGGTGGGCGGCGAGGCGCTCTTCGACCCGCGCTACGAAGCGGAGATGCGGCGGTTCCTGGTCAGGGCGCTGGAGCTGGAGGGGATCCCGATCCCGAAGGGAGGTGGTACGCCATGAGGAGCGCGTCCACGGCGTCGCCGTTGCGCAGGTAGTGCCCGCGGCGGCGACCCTCGCGCTCGAATCCGAATCGCTCATAGAGCTGGATCGCTGGCTCGTTCCAGGGGAACACGTGCAGCTCGAGCTTGCTGACGCCCGATCCCTTCGCCCAGGCCACCGCGGCCTCGAGGAGCGCCGTCCCGATTCCGCGTCGGCGATGGCTTTCGGCAACCATCAGGCCCAGATCGGCGACGTGCGTGCTCGCCGGGTGGGGATCGCGGGCGAGCGACAGGCGCCCGACGATGCGACCGCCGTCGACGGCGACGTAGACCGCGGCGTCGGCGTGGCGGCGCACGGCCTTGAGGTAGCGGCGCTCATCTCCGACCGGACGCCAGGTCTCGGTGGTCAGCAGCCAGTCGCCGGCCTCCTGACCGACCGATGCCGCGAGGGACACGAGCTCCGGCGCGTCCGAGGGCTCGGCGGGCCGGATCGCGATCATCCGACGACCACCCCGTGGCCGCCCCGACGCGGGTCGCCGGCTGCAGCCAGTACGTCGCCGGGACGACGCTCGACGGCCGAGACGCCGCCGAAGAAGAGGTTCCTGCTCGCCCACCTGCGGACATCGAAGCCCTCGTCCTCGAGCGCGGGGGCGACGACGTCCGGCCAGCCACCCTCGACGTGCGCCACCTCCCCGTCGACGTGGAGCCGCGGCCGTGCGATGGCCTCGCCGACGGGCAGCCCGTGGCCGACGACGGCGTCGACGACCTGGACGATCGCGCCGGCGAGACGCACGGACCCCGCGCTCCCTGCAACCAGGCGCGGCTCGCCTTCCGCGTCGAGGACGATCGTCGGGGTCATCATGCTCGGGAGACGGGTCCCGGGCTCGCGAGGGCCCTCGCCGATCACGTCGAGCTCGCCCAGCATGTTGTTCAGCTGGAAGCCGCCGCGGAAGACGCCCGATCCGGAGCCGAGGGTCGACGACAGGCCCACGGCCGCGCGGTCCGCGTCGACGACCGACACGTGCGTGGTCCCGGTCGGGCGCATCCCGGCCCCGGCGCCGCGCTCGCCATACGCGATCGCGAGCGCACGGGCGAGCGCCCGGGCGTCGTCGACGGACCCGGGCGACGGCCGGTCGCCGGCGTCGAGCGACGTGAGCCCGGCCTGGACGATCGCCCCGCCGATCGAGGGCGTCGGCGTCGCGAGAACCGTCCCGTCGCCGAAGGGGCCCTCGAGCGGCCGGCGCTCCTCCACCCGATACGCGGCGAGGTCGTCGGCGAGGTCGGGAAAGAGGAGGGGCAGCGCCTCCGAGCGCGCGTCGCGGAGTAGTCGCAGCGCGGGCAACGCGTCGGTGGCGTCGATGACGCCCATCGTTCCGTAGACTCGCCGCCCTCCCGCCTCGCGCTGGAGAATCGGGACGAGGATCTCGTGGAGAAAGGCCTGGCTCTCGGTTGCCTGGAAGGGACGTGCAGCGAGCTCGAGCGCCGGCACGAACAGGCTTGCCCAGGGCAGAGCTCCGCGGCGCTCGTGTGCCTCGTCCAGCCCGGCGACGAGGCCCGGCACGGCGACCGACTCCTCGCCGACATGGAAGATCTGCGTCGAGGCGTCCGCAAAGTCGATCTCGACCTCCTCCATCTCGCCCCGCGCGGCCATGGGGACGGTGAAGAAGCAATCGAGGACGGTCGTCCGGTCGCCGGGCTCGTGGAGGGCGACGAAGCCGCCGCCGGACGGCCCGGTGAGAGGCCCCTCGGTGACGAAGGCGGCGAAGGTCGCCGCGAGCGCGGCGTCGACGCAGGTTCCACCCTCGCGGAGCGCCCATGCACCCGCTTCCGCCGAGTCCCGGTTTCCGGCCGCCACGGCTCCACGCATGCGCAGAGCGTAGAGCGGAGCCCGCAAGGACGCGCGCGACCCCGCCGAGATCGACGCGTCCGGCCCTTCCGCGGCGCCCGACCTCGCCGCGCATCCTCGGCGGCTTGGTTCTCGTCGCCTCGCAGCAGCGAGAAGCAGCGGACGTCGCGGTACGTGCCGCGAGACGGGAGACGCGCACGGAGGATCCTCTCCGAGAGGAACCCCGCTGGTTGGTGCGCCCGAGCCGAGCGTCCGCGGATTCAGCGCAGGAAGCTCGGCAGCTCGCGCTCGGGCTCGCCGTTCGGGTGCGACCGCCCCGACGACACGGCCATGGCAGCCGCGGCCGGCGTGAACGATGCGCGCCGTGGCGCGCCGAGACCCGTCGCGACGACCGTGACCCAGACCTGCCCGTTGAGACGCTCGTCGACCGTCGCCCCGAAGATGATGTTCGTGTCGTCCGTCGCGGCCTGGCGGACCACCTCCGCCGCCTCGTTCACCTCGAGCAGCGTCAGGTCGTCGCCACCGGCGATCGAGAGCAGGATCCCGCGTGCTCCGACGATCTCGGTGTCGATGAGGGGCGAGCGAAGCGCTCGCTCGGCGGCCTCGCGCGCCCGGTTCTCGCGCGACTCCGAGTAGCCGATGCCCATCAGCGCGGATCCGGCGTCCGTCATGACCGTGCGGACGTCCGCAAAGTCGAGGTTGATGAGGCCGGGCATCGTGATCAGGTCGCAGATGCCCTGGACGCCCTGCCGGAGCACGTCGTCGGCGATCCGGAACGCGTCGATCATCGACGTCGAGCGGTCGAGCACCTCGAGGAGGCGGTCGTTCGGGATCACGATCACGGTGTCGCAGGCCGCGCGAAGCGCCTCGACGCCGCTCTCCGCCGCAACCTTGCGACGGGTCCCTTCGAACTTGAACGGTGTGGTCACGATCCCGACGGTGAGCGCACCGAGCTCGCGCGCGATCTTCGCGACGATCGGCGCGGCGCCCGTGCCGGTCCCTCCACCCTCGCCCGCGGTGACGAACACCATGTCGCTGCCGCGAAGCGCGGAGCGGACGTGGTCGTATCCCTCCTCCGCGGCGCGGCGCCCGGTCTCGGGATCGGAGCCGGATCCGAGGCCCTGGGTGATCGACTCGCCGATGTGGATCTTCACCGGCGCGTCCGAGAGCTCGAGCTGCTGGGCATCGGTGTTCACGGCCACGAAATCGACCTGTGCGATGCCTGCGTCCATCATCCGGTTGACCGCGTTGATGCCGGCGCCGCCGACGCCGACGACGCGGATCACGGCCAGGTAGGACGCGACGTCTCCAGCGACGTGGAGCCGCGGCGCGCTCTCGGGCATCGGTGTCACAAAACGACTCGCCGGGGGTGTGTACGGCTCGACCGGATCAGGGACGGGCTCGGGCCGCGGCGCGCGCGCGGCCGGCTGCTCGACCGGCGGCGGGACGAGCTCGACGACCGGCGCCATGTCTTCCTCGGCCGGGTCTTCCTCGGCCGGGCGCTGGGTCGGCTCGGTCGGTGCCGGACGGATCCGCTCCTGCGGCGGTGCAGCCTGCTGCGAGGGAGCCGGCGTCGACTGACGCTCGGCGCGACCGACCTCGAAGTCGTAGACGTGCTCGACCGTCGCGTCGGGATCCGTCGGCTCGCGGACGATCGTCGGCGCCTCGGGCTCGAGCGGAAGCTGCGCCTCGGCCGGCGGCTCCTGGGCCGTTACCCCCTCGCTGGGCGGGTCGGGCGTAGGCGGCTCGCGCTGCTCCTCCCCTTGTCCCCGCTGGGCGGCCTCGGTCGCGCGGAACAACTCCGCGAGCGGGCCTTCACGCATGCTTGCGCGCTTGCGCGCCATCCTCGGCCTCCTTCAGCGCGACGATCTCGCGTGCCAGCTCGCGGTAGGCCTCCGCAGCCGCACCCGTCGGGTCGTACTTGAGCACCGAGCTGCCCTTCACAGGCGCCTCGGCATAGCGAACGGTCTTCCTGATCCGAGTACGGTAGACGAGGTCACCGAAGTTCTCCTCGAGGATCTCGATCGCCTCGCGGGAGTGGAGCGTCCGGCCGTCGAACATCGTCGGGACGATCCCCTCGACTCCCACGTTCGGATTGAGGTTCTCGCGCACCATCGCGAGCGTGTTCTCGAGCTGCACGAGGCCACGCAGCGAGAGGTACTCGCACTGCACCGGCACGATCACGCCGTCTGCTGCGACGAACGCGTTGATCGTCAGTAGGCCGAGAGATGGCGGCGTGTCGATGAGGACGTAGTCGTAGCGGTCGCGGACCTCGACGAGTGCCTTGTCGAGGGCGCGCTCGCGCCCGATGAGCGCGGACAGCGCGAGCTCGGCGCCTGCGAGGTCGATCGAGGCGACCGCGATG
>NZ_DATMBZ010000016.1:0-4619 GCF_035558935.1 Gaiella sp.
CCGACGCAGAGCGGGAGAGCGCGTACGAGCAGTACGCCGAGTTCTCGCGCGCCGCCCGCGACGCAGGAGTCCTCGTAGGCGGCAACGAGCTCGGGTCGACGTCGAGCGCGACGACTGTCCGCGTCCGCGACGACGAGCGGCTCGTGAGCGACGGGCCGTACGCGGAGGTGAAGGAGGCGCTCGGCGGCTACTTCATCCTCGACTGCCCGACCGTCGACGCGGCACTCGACTGGGCGGCGCGGATCCCCGCCGCCGAGCACGGTGCCGTCGAGATCCGCCCCGTCCACGTCGACGAGGAGGCCTGAGATGCAGTACGCACTGCTCGTCTACTCCGACCAGTCCTCGTGGGAGGGCATCGACGAAGAGGAAGCGGCCCGGCGCAGAGCCGAGTCGATGCCCCGCTGGATCGCGCTCTTCGAGGAGCTCGGGAAGGTCGACCCCGGCGCTCTCGGCCGAGAGCTCGAGGCGGCGACGGAGGCAAAGGTCGTCCGCATCGTCGACGGCGAGCGCGTTGTCACGGACGGCCCGTTCGCCGAGACGAAGGAACAGCTCGGGGGGCTCTTCGTCACGACGCTCCCCGACCTCGACGAGGCGATCCGCCTCGCGGCCCTCGTCCCTGCCGCGCAGTACGGGTCGTTGGAGATCCGGCCTATCGTGGAGCGGTGAGGCCGTCCCTCGAGACGACGTTCAGGGAGGAGTGGCCTCGTGCGGTCGCAATCCTCACGCGCGTCCTCGGTGACCTCGCGCTCGCCGAGGACGCCGTGCAGGAGGCGTTCGTCACGGCTGCAGAACGCTGGCCGCGCGACGGCATGCCACGCTCGCCCGGCGCCTGGATCGTCACGACGGCGAGGAACCGCGCGATCGACCGGATCCGGCGCGAGCGGACATTCGTCCGCAAGGCCGAGCTCCTCGCACGCCTCGAGGACGTCCCGGCGGACGAGGACGCGGACGTGAGCTCGATCCCGGACGAGCGTCTCGCGCTCCTCTTCACGTGCTGCCACCCCGCGCTTGCCGTCGAGTCCCGCGTCGCACTCACGCTCCGCGAGGTCGGCGGGCTCACGACCGGGGAGATCGCGCGCGCGTTCCTCGTCGCGGAGCCGACGCTGGCGCAACGGCTCGTTCGCGCGAAGCGCCGTGTCCGCGACGCCGGGATCCCCTTCCGCGTGCCGCCTGACCATCTGCTCCCGGACCGCGTCCCGGACGTGCTCCGCGTCCTCTATCTCGTGTTCAACGAGGGCTATGCGGCGACGTCGGGCCAGGAGCTCGTGCGAGCCGAGCTCTGCGTCGAGGCGATCCGCCTCGCAAAGCTCCTCTGCGTACTCATGCCGGACGAGCCGGAGGCGCTGGGTCTGCTTTCGCTCCTGCTGCTGCAGGACTCCCGTCGAGCGGCGCGCATCGGCGCCGACGGCGAGCTCGTGCTCCTCGCCGATCAGGATCGATCGCGGTGGGACCGCTCGCGGATCGACGAGGGCCTCCGGGTCCTGCGGCGCGCCGAGGCGCAGCGGCGGCCGGGCCCGTACCAGCTCCAGGCGGCGATCGCCGCGGGGCACGCGGAAGGCGCGGACGCCGCCACGATCGCGGCCGTCTACGAGCTGCTCGAGCGGATCGACCCGTCACCGGTCGTGCGGCTCAACCGGGCGGTGGCGCTCGCCCTCGCGGGAGAGGTCGAAGCGGGCCTGGCCCTGATCGACGGGATCGAGGGTCTCGACGACTACGCCTACCTCCATTCGGCGCGCGCCGACCTGCTCCGTCGCCTCGACCGGCACGATGAGGCCGCGGCGGCGTACACGCGGGCGCTCGACCTGACGGACAACGCCCGAGAGCGAGCGTTCCTCGAACGGCGCCTGGTGGAGGTCTCCGCCTAGAGGCCTCAACCGAGCTCGGCGAGCGCGGCCTCGACCGCTTCTTCCGGTGTCGAGGCGTGTAGCACGCCGGCGACCGAGAGACCGCCCGCGAGCGCCACGACCGGACGGCCGAGCCGCATGGCGAACCCGATCTCGGCCAGCGTGCCGTAGCTGCCGCCGATCGCGATCACGGCGTGGCCCGAGGCCGCGACGGCGAGGTTCCGGGCATGGCCGATACCCGTGACGACGACGTGATCCGCCCAGGGATTGGCGTCGGCATGCGTCTCGCCGGGCAGGATCGCGATCGTCGTGCCGCCTGCTTCCTTTGCGCCTCGGTGCGCGGCTGCCATCACCTCGCCGAGCCCGCCGGTGACGACGGTGCAACCGCGCTCGGCGAGCAGCCGGCCGACCTCGGCGGCAGCGGCCTCGTGCTGCGCGCCGCTTCCGACGACCGACACCTGACGAGCCACCGTACGATCGTACGAGGTGGCGACGGCACGGCGTGAAGCAGCGGGAGGAACTCTCGTGGTCGGCGGCGGCTTCGCCGGAGCGTACGTCGCCCGGCTGCTCGGCCAGCGGGGAGCCACGATCGTCAATCCGGACAACTTCATGGTGTACACGCCGTTGCTACCCGAGGCCGCTGCCGGGACGCTCGAGCCGCGGCACGTCGTCGTCCCGCTGCGTCAGATGTGCCCGCACGCCGAGCTCCTGCTCGGAAGGGCGATCGCACGCGATCCGGAGGCCCGCACGGTCGTCGCCGAGACGCTCGGGGGGACGTTCGAGATCGGCTACGAGCGACTCGTGGTCGCGCTCGGCGCAGTGCCCCGTACCTTCCCGATCCCCGGCCTCGCGGATCACGGCCACGGCTTCAAGGACGTCGCCGACGCGATCGCCCTCCGCAACCACCTGCTCCGCTCGCTGGAGTCGGCGGCGGCCCGGCTCGACCCGGCGGAAGCGGAGCGCGACCTCGGCTTCGTCTTCGTCGGCGCCGGTTACGCCGGCGTCGAGGCGCTCGCGGAGCTGGAGGATCTCGCGCGCGACGCGGTTCGGCGGTCGTACCCGACGCTCCGTGGCGTGCGCCAGCGCTGGGTGCTCGTGGACGCGGCGCCACGGATCCTCGCCGAGATCCCGCAGAAGCTCGGCGAGTACACGCACCACTACCTCGAGAAGCGAGGGATCGAGATCCACGTCGGCGCAACGCTCGAGTCGTTCGACGAGCGCGAGGCCGTTCTCTCGGACGGAGCGCGAATCCCCGCGCGGACGCTCGTCTGGGCCGCCGGCGTCCGCGCAAGCCCCGACCTCGAGCGACTCGGGTTGCCGCTCGACGAGCGTGGCCGCGTGATCGTCGGGCCGACGCTGCAGGTCGAGGGCTCGGACGACACCTGGGCGCTCGGCGACGGAGCCGCTGTCCCGAACACGCGCACGCCGGGTCGCGTCGACCCACCGACCTGCCAGCACGCGCTGCGCCAGGCACGACGACTGGCGAAGAACCTGACGCGGCCGCCGAAGCCGTACGGCTACCGCATGCTCGGTCAGGTGGCGACGCTCGGGCGCTACAAGGGAATCGCCGAGCTTCCCGGCGTTCAGCTGCGGGGGTTCCTCGGCTGGTTCGTCGCCCGCACGTACCACCTCTACGCGCTGCCGACGTTCCGCCGAAAGGCGCGGGTCGTGACCGACTGGACGGTGTCGCTCTTCTTCCGCCGCGACATCGTCGAGCTCTCCGCCCTCGGGCGCCCGCACCGGCTCGACCCGTGACGAGGGCCGATCATTCTCCGTCGGGCCCGGAGTCGGACATCGTGTGGCCCCCAGCGGGGCGCGCGAGCTAGCCCTCAGCGCAGCGCGCGGAGCGCTGCTCCGAGCGACTGACCACCCTGGAGCACCCGTTCGAAGAGGTCGCCGTCCCGTGCGACGCGCTCGAGCACGACGTCCATCGTGAAGGCCGCGGGGTCGAGGCCGCTGCGCACCTCCTCCCAGCGCAGCGGCGTAGAGACGGGCGCGCCCGCACGTGGACGCACCGAGTACACGGAGGCCGTCGTCTTCCCGTGACCGTTCTGGTTCGCGTCGACGAGGACGCCCTTGCGCTTCGCCCTCGTCCACTCTGTCGTCACGAGCCCGGTATGCGCGCGGGCGAGGGCGCCGGCGACGATCCCGGCGAACTCGCGCACCTCGTCGAACCCGTGCCGGCGCGTGATCGGGACGAGCACGTGGATGCCGCGCGATCCGCTCGTCTTCGGCACCGACTCGAGCCCCAGCACGTCGAGCGTCTCGCGCACGAGCAGCGCGACCTGGATCACGTCCTCGAACGTCGCACCCTCCGAGGGGTCGAGGTCGAACATCACCCAGTCCGGCCGCTGCGGCCGGTCGGCGCGCGACGCCCACGCGTGCATGTCGATACAGCCCATGTTCACCATCCAGAGGAGCGACAGCTCGTCGTTCACGAGCGGCGCGTCGATCTTCCGCGTGCGGCGGGGCGTCTCGCGGGTCGAGACGACGATCGGCACACGCTTGATCCACTCCGGCATCCCGCGCGGCGCGTCCTTCTGGAAGAAGTGCTTGCCCTCCCAGCCGTCGGGATACCGCTTCATCGTGAACGGGCGGTCGCGGAGGTGCGGCACGAGCACGGGGGCGACGTCGCGGTAGTACGCGAGCAGGTCGCCCTTCGTGATGCCCTCCTCGGGCCAGAACGGCTTGTCGAGGTTGGAAAGCTTCACGCCGCGGCTGCCGCGGCGGATCTCCGCTGGCAGGGGGACACGCTCGGCGACCACGTCCGCCGCC
>NZ_DATMBZ010000017.1:0-2480 GCF_035558935.1 Gaiella sp.
CTCGGCCGGCTGCGGCGCCGACCCGGAGGGTGGACGTCTGCCGTACCCGTTCGTCGAGAGCCCGAACAAGACGCCCGCGACAGGACGCGCGATCGACGTCGTGGTGATGCACACGATGGAGATCGCCGAGCGGCCCGACGCCGCGCTGATCTGCGCGCGGTGGTTCGCGGCGCCGGTCTCTAAGGTCTCGGCGCACTACTGCGTCGACGCCGAGAGGGTCATCTCATGTGTGCGGGAGCAGGACATCGCCGGGCACGCCCGCGGCGGCAACACCGACTCGATCGGCGTCGAGCTCGCCGGGTACGCGCATCAGACGGGCAACGAGTGGGGGGACGAGTACTCGTCGGCTGTGCTCGCGCGGGCCGCGACGCTCGTCGCGGACGTCTGCCGGAGGCGTCGGATCCCGACCCGCTGGCTCGTCGCCGGCGACCTCGTCGCGGGCCGGCGCGGCATCACGGGTCACTCCGAGGTGAGTGCCGCCTACGGGAGGAGCGACCACTGGGACCCCGGCCCCGGCTTCCCGATCGAGAGCTTCCTCGACCGCGTCAGGCGGGCGCAGCAGGCGGCCCGAGCGAAAGGCGGGTCGGCTAGCGCGCGAGCGTGACCTTCGCGAGCCCGTGCGGGGCGTCGGCGTCGAGGCCGCGCGCCCGCGCGAGCGCCGAGGCGAAGAGCTGGCCGGGGACGACGGAGAGCAAGGGGGAGAGCAGGGCGAGCCGCGGCGCCGGGACCGGAACGCGGTACGCAGCGCCGTCGATGCGGTCGGCGGCGGTGCCGCTCGCGAGCAGCGTCGCACCCATGTCCCGGACGCGCGCCGCCGCCTCTTGCACGGGAGCGAGCGTGCCGTCGTTCGAGGCGATTGCCCACACGGGGAAGAGCGGGTCGAGCGCTGCGACCGGGCCATGGGCGAGGTCCGTCGCCGTGAGCGGCTCGGCGGCGATCCGGCACGTCTCGAGGAGCTTCAGCGCGATCTCTCGCGCGGTCGCGAACTCGACGCCGCGGCCGATGACGAACATCCGCCCGGTGTACGAGAAGGGAAGGGCGAGCGGCGCGGTCGCGCGCTCGAGCCCGGGGAGGGCGCTCTCGGCGAGATCGGCGACCTCGCGGACCCCGTCTGCGACCTCGGCGCCGCGGCCTGCGACGTGACCGGCGAGGAGCGCGAGCGCGGCGAGCGTGTTGACGTACGTCTTCGTCGCGGCGACGGCGATCTCCGGCTCCGCGGCGAGTGGGATGACGGCGTCAGCGGCGCGGGCGAGGTCGGATGTGACGTCGTTGGTGACGGCGATCGTGAAGGCCCCCGTCGCCCGCGCGCCGCGGAGGTACTCGACGACGTCCGGGGTGCGGCCGGACTGTGAGAGCCCGATCACCGTCGATCCGGACATGTCGAGCGGGGTCCCGTAGTGGACGGTCAGCGTGATGGAGTCCCGCATCGCCGTCCACCGCGGCAGCAGCCCGAACGCGTACACGCCGAACGACGCTGCGTTGTCCGAGGAGCCGTGGCCGACGAACCGTACGAGGCGGAGATCGCGCTCGCGGACGACGGACGCGACACCCGCGATCTCCGCATCGTGCTCGAGCAGGCGCCGCAGCGCGGCCGGCTGCTCGCGGATCTCTGCGAGAAACCGCGTGCCCATCTCCCTTCCGTTTTCAGCCTGCGACAAGCGTCTCTCCCCCGACGAGGGTGCGGACGACCTCGAGGGCGTCGTCGAGGACGACGATGTCCGCCGGGCCACCGGGCACGAGCCGGCCGAGGTCCGGCGCGTCGAGCACCCTGGCGGGGACGCTCGTGGCCGCCTCGAGCGCGCCCTCGAGCGGCACGTCGAGGGCGACGAGGTTGCGGACCGCCTCGACCATCGTGAGCGCGCTGCCCGCGAGCATCCCGTCCTCGCTGCGGACGACGTCGTCGGCGACCACGATCTCGATCTCGCCGAGCGCATACGTGCCGTCGCCCAGGCCGGCGCCCGCGATCGCGTCGGTGACGAGCGACAGCCGGCCGGCGGCGGCTCGCCACAGGAGCCGCACGATGTCCGGGTCGAGATGGACGCCGTCGACGATCGCCTGCACGACGACGTCCGGCCGGGCGAGCGCGGCTCCCACGACCCCCGGATCGCGGTGCGCGAGCGGTCGCATCGCGTTGAACACGTGCGTCACGGCCCGGACGCCGCGGTCGAACGCGGCGTGCGCCTGGGCCGCGGTCGCATCGGTGTGGCCGAGGGAGACGACGACGCCGCGGGAGTGGAGGAGGTCGATCAGCTCGAGCGCTCCCGGAAGCTCGGGCGCGAGGGTCATCAGCCGCACGGGCCCGGCCGCGAGCAGCCGCTCGAGGAGCGCCGGGTCAGGGTCGCGACGCCCGTCGCGGCGGTGCGTCCCGAGACGCGAGGGGGAGAGGAACGGTCCCTCGAGGTGGACGCCGAGGATGTGCGGGCCACGAACGGCCTCGGGCACGGACGCGAGAGCGGCGGCGAGGTCGGCTTCCTCTGTCG
>NZ_DATMBZ010000018.1:0-13653 GCF_035558935.1 Gaiella sp.
GGCCGCTAGCTTCCGCCAGCCGCCGCGACGGTCTCCGGCTTCGGCGAAACCGTCGTCTCCGTCTTGAGCTTGTCGGTCGCCACGTAGATGGTGAAGCCGACGACGGCGCCCGAGGCCTCCTCGGGATCGCCGTTCTGGTCGATCTTGAACGAGCCCAGAAGGCCGTCCGTGACGTTGGTCTCGAACAGCTTCTTGATCACGTCGGCGCGCGTGCCGTCCGAGTTCTCGATCGCGTCGAACAGGACCTGCGCGGCCTGTCCGCCGTAGATCGCGTACGGGTCGATCGCCTCGCCCTTGAGCGGGCCGTTCTTGAGGCCGTCGATGAACTCGAGGGCAGCGCCCTTGAACGTATCGGTCGGAACTCCCGCGATCGACATGAACATGCCCTTGGCCGCGCCGGCGGACTCGTCGATCGTGGCCTGGGTCGTGAACCCGTCCGGCGCGAGCAGCTTGACCGCCCCGTCGTTCGGGCCGAGCACGGCGACCTTGTCCTTGATGACCTGTGCGCCGTTCTCGTCGATCAGGCCGCCGAGGAAGAGCGCGTCCGCCCCGCTCGCCTTGATCTTCTGCATCTGCGACGTGTAGCTCGTCGCCTTCGGGTCCCAGGCCTCGAAGCCCGCGACCTTGATCCCGACCGACTCCGACGCCTTGCGCGTGGTCGTCGCGACTCCGAGGCCGTAGGCCTCCTTGTCGTTCAGGATGTAGACGCTCTTGATCCCCTGCGCCTGCATGAACTCGGCAACGGCTGCGCCCTGGTACGCGTCGTGCGCCACGACGCGGACGTAGTTCCGGCTTCCCGACGGGTAGTACTTGTCGGGCTCGGTCGAGTCACAACCGCCCGGCAGGTTGACCGTCAGGCACGGATACGTGTTCGCCGGGGAGACCATGGCGATGCCGCCGTCCGGCGCCTGGTTCAGGACCGGGATCTCGATCGCCGCACAGCCGGAGTTGAAGGTGCCGATCACGCCGATCACCTTGTCGTTCCCGGCGTACGCGTTCGCGTTCGAGGAGCACTTCCCGGAGTCCCACTTCCCGGCCTGGGCGGTCGCGTCGTCGCAGGACTGGAAGCCGATGTTGTAGTCGCCGGCCTTCCAGCTGCGCTGGTCGAGCTCGTAGCGGATCGCCGCGACGATCTGCTCGGTCTGGAAGCGCGATGACCCCTGGAGCGGGAAGTCCGACGCGACGATGTAGTCGGGGTCGCCGTCGCCCTTGTACTCGATACCCGTGCACGACGACGAGGGCAGCGCCTCCGGGGCACCACCTCCGCTGTCTCCGCCGCAGCCCGCCGCGACGAGCGCGAACGTTGCGACGAGGAGCCCGGCGAGGAGCACCCCTTTCTTCTTGAGCGTCAAGCTCTCCTCCTCCTTCGTGGGAGACCGTGCGCCCGGCTTCAGGCCGGGCACGTCCACGTCTTGTGGGCGAGAGTGTAGAGGCATGCGGACTGGCATGCCTCGCAAGGATCGGTCATCGTCCGGGAGGTGCGTGCGGCCGGCCTCTACTATCGGGTCAGGGCCGAAGTGGCGGAACTGGCAGACGCTGCGGATTCAAAATCCGCTGTCCGTGAGGGCGTGTGGGTTCGAGTCCCACCTTCGGCATCGCACCATCGCTCTCTCCTTGGTATGACCTCGTTCGATGCGCATCGGGATCCTCACCGGCGGCGGCGACGTGCCCGGGCTCAACCCGTGCATCAAGGCGGTCGTCAACCGCGTCGTGCACGACGGCCACGAGGTCGTCGGGCTGCGGCGCGGCTGGGCGGCGCTCCTCCACCACGACCCGGGCGACCCGGCTTCGGCGGCGGAGTGGTTCCAGCCGCTGACGTCGGCGACCGTTCGCACGATCGACCGCACCGGCGGCACGTTCCTCCATACGTCCCGGACCAACCCGAGTCGCGTGCGGGCGAGCGAGGTTCCCGCCCACCTCGCCGACCGCGTGAACGGCGACGGCCCGTTCGACTTCACGGACCACGCGCTGCGCGTCGTCGAGGCGCTCGGTATCGACGTTCTGATCCCGATCGGCGGCGACGACACGCTTTCCTACGCGCTCCGGATGCACGACGAAGGCGTGCCGGTGGTCGCGATCCCGAAGACGATGGACAACGACGTCCATGGGACGGACTACTGCATCGGGTTCTCGACGGCGGTCACGCGCGGCGTCCAGTTCATCCACAACCTGCGTACGTCGACGGGGTCGCACGAGCGGATCGCGGTGGTCGAGCTGTTCGGCCGCTACAGCGGGGAGACCTCGCTGATCACGGCATACCTCGCCGGGGTCGACCGGGCCTTGATCTCGGAGGTGCCGTTCGACGTCGACCGGCTCGGAGAGCTGCTCGTGCGCGACAAGCGGGACAACCCGTCGAACTACTCGATGGTGACCGTCTCGGAGGGCGCGACGATCGCGGGGGGCGACATGGTCCTCTCGGGAGAAGAGGATGCCTACGGCCATCGCAAGCTCGGCGGGATCGGCGAGCTGACCGCGGCGCTGCTCAAGGAGCGGACGGGCGAGAACATGATCGTGCAGGTGATCGGCTACCTGATGCGGTCCGGCGCACCGGACTCGCTCGACCTGATGGTCGCGACGAACTACGCGGTGATGGCCGCCGACCTGGCGCTCGAGCGGTCGTCGGGCCGCATGGTCGCCCTGCGGAGCGGCACCTACACGTCGGTTCCGATCTCGGCGACGCGCGAGGGCGTCAAGCGCGTCGACGTCGACGAGCTCTACGACGTCCGCGAGTACCGCCCCAAGGTGCGCCACGTGACCGGCAAGCCGATGTTCCTGTACTGACTCGTCCGCAACGTCGGCCGCCTTCGACGTCAGGCTGTCGCGGTCGCAACGGCGCCAGGTTGCGCGCGCCGGCGCCACTAGGATGGCCGGCGTGCAGCGGATCGGGATCCTGACCGGGGGCGGCGACTGTCCGGGTCTGAACGCCGTGATCCGCGGGGTCGTCGCCGGCGCCGCGCAGAGGCACGGCGCCGAGGTGGTCGGGATCCTCGACGGCTGGGACGGGTTGATGGAAGGACGCGTGCGCCGACTCGACCGCGATGCCGTCCGCGGGATCCTCCAGCGGGGCGGCACGATCCTCGGGACCTCGCGGCGCGATCCCTACGTCCACGGCGAGGGTGCCGCGTCGCTGCACGCGACGCTCACGCGCGAGTGGATCGACTCGCTCGTCGTGGTCGGTGGAGACGGCACGCTGCGCACCGCCGCCCGGCTCGCAAACGAGGGCATTCGTCTGGTCGGGGTGCCGAAGACGATCGACAACGACATCCCCGGGACAGACGTCACCTTCGGGTTCGACACCGCGGTGCAGATCGCAACCGAGGCGATCGACCGGATCACGACGACCGCCGAGTCCCACGACCGGGTGATGCTCGTCGAGGTGATGGGCCGCACGCAGGGCTGGATCGCGACGTACGCGGGCATCGCGGCCGGGGCGGACGCGATCCTCGTGCCCGAGGAGCCGTACGACCTGAACGACGTGGCGACACTGCTGCGCTCGCGCGCGGCGCGCGGACGGCGCTACTCGGTCGTGGTCGTCGCCGAGGGCATCCCGCTGCCCGAGGGCGCGCAGGTGGTGGCCGGGCGCGACGCGTTCGGGTTCGAGCGGCTCGGCGGGGTCGCTGCGGTCGTGGCGGCAAGGCTGGAAGAGCTGACGGGGTTCGAGGCACGTGTCACCGTCCTCGGCCACATCCAGCGCGGAGGCACGCCGAGCGCCGCCGACCGCGTCCTGGGGTCGCGGCTCGGCATCGCGGCGGCCGACCTCGCCGCCACCGGCCGTTTCGGGCGGATGGTCGCGCTGCGGGGCACGCAGGTCGTCGACGTGGCGCTCGAGGAAGCGTGCGGCGCCATGCGTCCGGTGCCGGCCGACATCCTCGAGGCGGCGCACACGCTCTCGGCCCCCTGACGCGGGTTCAGCCGATCAGCAGGGCGTCCGTCGGCGCGTAGCCGTCCGTCAGGAGCGGCACGTCGGCCGTGACCACGTCGCGCGCGTAGCGGTCCCGAATCGCGGCGCGGAGGTCGGGCGCCCGGGGCGCTCGCGCCCGTCGGGTCTCCTCCCACGAGGCCGCGAGACGGGCCGTCGACGGCGCCGCGCGCTCGGTCGCAACGAGGATGATGTTCCTGATGTCGTCCGACCTCCGGTCGCTCGGGCCCTCGTAGACCGGGTGGAGCTCGACCGTCGGGAACACGGAGGCATACGTCTTCCAGAGCGCCCGGGTGATCTGTGAGCTCCCGCCGGTGATCGCTCCGATCACGTTCGTCGCCACGACGCCGCCCGGCTCGAGCCGGTCACGGAGGAGGCGGACGAACTCGAGGGTGGTCAGGTGGAACGGCACGCCGTCCGAGTAGAAGGCGTCGACCATGATCACGTCGAAGCGGTCGTCGGTGCGCTGCAGGTAGCGCCGCCCGTCGTCGACCACGACCGGCAGCCTGGGGTCGCGCGGGAACGCGAACCAGCGATGGGCGGCGTCGACGACGTCCGGGTCGAGCTCGACCGTCGTCACGCGAGCGTCGCGGAAGTCACGCCACACGCGCTTCTGCACGGCCGCCCCGCCGAGGCCGATCACGAGGACATTCGTCGCACCCGGGTCGTACGCGAGGCCCAGCTGGAGGTAGTCGCTGTAGGAGAACCGCGTCCGGAAGGGGTCTTCGAGGTACATCCCGCTCTGGAACGAGCTGTCGAAGCGGAGGTAGCGCGACTCGTCGTCCTCGACGACGAGCAGCCGGTGGTAGCGCGTGTCGCGCGCCTCGCGGATGGTGAAGCCCTCGCCGCCGAGCCCGATCTCCGCAGGGTCGAGCTTGCGGGGCGTGTGTACCTCGCGCTCGCGGTACAGCGGTGACCAGTTGCGGGCGGCGGAGCCGGCGAGGACGGTGCCGGTCGTCTCGGGAGCGAGCGCGCCGACCGCCAGCACGGCCGCGCCGGCCGCCGCCACCAGACCGGCGCCCGGGAGCCAGAGTCGCTGGAGCAGCGAGACGACCGCAGCCGCCGTCAGCAGGACGACCGCGCCGAACGCGAGCACCTGATCGGTGCCGTACTCGGGAACGAGCCAGAACGACGTTGCGAACGTGCCCGCGATCGAGCCCGCGGTCGAGATCGCGAACAGGCGTCCTGCAGTTCGGCCGAGTCGAGCGATGTCGCGCGCAGCGAGCCGCACGGCGATCGGGGAGACCGACGCCAGCACCACGCTCATCGGCCCGAACAGGAGGATCGACGCGACGAGCGGGTCGAGGCGCGGTCCGGGATCCCATGCGACGACCTGCTCGAGCACCCACGAATCGACGACGGGGATCAGCAGCACGAGCCCGGCCCCGAGGGCGATCGCGCCGACAAAGAGGTAGGGCGAGGGCCAGCGGTCGGCGAGCGTGCCTCCGAGCCAGTAGCCGACGGCGAGGCCGGTGAGCACGACACCGATCAGCGCGCCCCAGACGTAGAGCGAGCTGCCGAACGTCGGCGCGAGCACGCGGCTGGCGGCGATCTCGACGCCGAGCAGCACGGCTCCGGAGAGGAAGACCGCGGTGCCGATGGCGAGCCCGTCGAGGGCGACTCCCGGACGCTTCATGCCTTTCAGCCTAGGCGGTAGACCCGGAGCCACGGGCGGGGACGGTGGCCCGGCTCGCTCCGTGTGGCGTAGGCCGGGCGCATTCCCTCGAGGGTGCGGTAGAAGCGCGCCTCCCGTGGATAGCGGGCTGCGGCGGCGAGAACGCGGTCGGCGACGCTGCCGCCGACGACGATCCAGCGGACGCCGTCCGCGCGCAGCGCCACGAGGTCGCGGCGGGCGTCGAACGGCCGTCCGGGGCCCGGCAGCGCGAGCCGAACGACAGGCCGCCCATGAAGCGGCAGCGTCGACGTGTCGGCAGCGACGCGAGCGCCCGCCGGAACGTGCGCGTCGATCCATGCCGCGGCGTCGAGGCGTGGGTCACGGCCGGTCAGCGACCGCGCGTCGGCGACCGACCACCAGAGGGGCACGACCGCGGCCGCGAGGGCGGCGACGGCGAGCGTCTTCCGGCGGCCCGCCAGGACGGCGAGGACGGGAATCAGCGGCAGCACGTACCGGTCGAAGTGCGCCTGCGACGGAAGCAACGAGAGACCATACGCGGCGGCGAACGAGAGCAGCACGACGTCGCTCCGCTCCCGGGCACGCAGCGCGAGAACGACTCCCACCACCGCGACGAGGAGCACCGGCCCGACCGTCTCCCAGAGCCTGAGGCCGAACGCGAACGGCGTCGCCGGGTCGTTCTCGAACCCGAGCCATCCGTCACCCGCGAGCTGCTGGACGCGATGGAAGTCGTCCCAGGCGGCCCCTGCGTGGATCACCACGAACGGGCTCGTCAAGAAGAACGCAGCAGCGGCGAGCCCCAGCGACACGCCGACCCGGCGCCAAGCGCCGATCCCCGCGACGACGATCGGCACGACGAGGATCGCCCCGGGGTACTTGGCGGATGCGGCGAGGCCCGCGACGACCCCCGCCCATTCGAGCCGGCCGGTGACGAGCAGGGCAAGCGTCACCGTCACACCCAGGGTGAGGAGGACGTCGGTGACGGCCATGCGCGAGTAGGCGACATGCGTGGTCGCGACCGCGACGCCCACGGCGCCCGTGAGCGCAGCCGGGACGCCGTACGCTGCACGGCCGAGCCACCACGCCGCGGCAACCCCGAGCACCCCGAGCAGGACGGCGACCACGCGGGCCGCGCCGTACGAGGGCTCGTCGAAGCCGATCTGCGTCGGCGCGAGCACGAGGAAGAGCAGGCTCGGATAGTCGTACCAGCCGGGGTCGAGCCCTCCCCCGTGCACGACATCCCATGCGCGCGGGACGATGTTCGTTTCGTCGGGGTTGAGCAGCGGGAGCGGAAGCCCGGATCCGGCGCCGACAGCACGCAGCACCGCCGCGAGCGCGAGGATCGCTCCGAGAAGACCGACCTCCGCGGTCGAGAGAGACCGGCGTGCGAGCCGCAAGTTCTCGGAGTTAGACGTCGGGGACGCCGTCGCCGACGAGCGCCTCGACGTCACCGCTGACGAGCACGGCGTCGACGCCGGCCCGCTCGAGCTCCTCGACGTCCTCGCGCGACGCGCCCGAGAGCTCCGCGATCGCGAGCTTCCCGGCGGGGACGTCGAGCAGCAGCTCCAGAAGCCGGTCGAGCGGCTCCTGCTCGCTCTCCGCCGCGTCTGCGGCGAGCAGAAGGATCTCGGGATCGACGTGCTCGAGGACGTGACCGAGCTCGTCGTCGTCGCGGACCCGGACGACGTACTCGAGCCCGAGCTCGTGACATCGCTCGGCGAGGTCGCGAAGCGCATCCGGGTCGTCGACGGTCAGCACGACGGCATCGCCGGCCGCCGCCGCGTCCGGCGCCGGCCCGTAGGCCAGGAGGGGGAGAGCGGTGTGCGACCGGAGCTCCGCCAAGCCACTTCCGACGACGATGCCCTTCGCTCCGCTCTCCTCGGCGCCACGGGCTCCGTCGGCGTCCCGAACGTGCACCAACACCGAGATCCCGTCACCCTCCGCGATCGCCTGGCTCAGACGTCGATGCGTCACGGGGGCGGATGCTATCCGCCGCCGCCGATCGCGTAGGCTCGCGCCCCGTGATCCCGGTCAAGCGCGTCTGCCTGCTCGGAGCCGAGTCGACGGGGAAGTCGACGCTCGCAGAGGCGCTCGCGCGTCGCTACGGCACGTTGTGGAACCCCGAGTACGGCCGGCCGTACACGCAGGTCGGGCGACCGCGTGGAGCTCCCTGGACGAGCTGGGAGTTCACCCACATTGCCCGGATCCACTGCTGGTACGAGGACTTCCTTGCAACGCTCGCTTCGCGCGTGCTCTTCTCGGACACGGACGCATTCACGACCGCGGTCTTCCACGAGGTCTACCTCGGGGTGCCGGCGACGGGGTTCGAGGAGCTCGTCGCGCGCAGCTACGACCTCTTCGTCGTCTGCGGCCTCGACGTGCCGTGGCGACACGATGGTATCCGGGAGTTCGAGGACCAGCGGCGCGCGATGCACGAGCGGTATCTCGAGCACGCTCGCTCGAGTGGGAGCCCCTGGATGCTCGTCGAGGGGCCCGTCGACGCGCGGCTCGAGGCGGTAGGGCAGACGCTGGGTCCGCTGCTGGACTGAGGCGGCTCGAGCGCGCGCGGGAGTCCCGTGCCCGTTACGAAGTCGGCGCGAAGTTGGCACCGTTTTGTCTCCAAAACAGGAGACAACGCCGTTAGAATTGGCAGCGGGTGGTGGGTTGGGGTGCCCCGGAGGAGGCGCGACGCGAAAGCGCGACTGGCGTCAGCGCCCGATCGGGTGCCAGACGGTCTTGAGCTCCATGAACGCGCCGATCTCCCACGGGCTTCGGTCCTCCCGCGCCCGGACGACGCGCTTCACGTTCTCTGCGGCGAGCACCTCGAGCGCCGCCACGTCGCCGTCGACGCCCGTGACGTCGATCGCGTTGACATCCATGTGCGCAGCCAGCACCGGTGCCAGCTCCTCGCGATGCCCCGTGAGGACATTGACGACGCCGGCCGGCACGTCCGACGTCGCGACCGCTTCGGCGAGCTCGATCGCCGCGAGGGGGTGCGCCTCCGAGGAGACGACGACGACGGCATTGCCGCCGGCGAGTGCGGGAAGAACCCGGGCGACAAGGCCGTCGAGCGGCGGCTCGTCGGGCGCGACCACCGCGACGACTCCCGTCGGCTCCGGCACCGTGAAGTTGAAGTATGGCCCGGCCACCGGGTTCGCGCCGCCGAGCACCTGCGCCAGCTTGTCCGCCCAGCCCGCGTACCAGACGACACGGTCGATCGCCCGCGCAACCTCCCGGCGCCCGCTGCAGACACGCGCGAGCGCGGCGTGCCGCGTCTCCATCGTCTCCGCCAGTCGGTAGAGCACCTGCCCGCGGTTGTATGCCGTCGCCGAGCTCCAGCCGGGGAATGCCTTGCGCGCGGCGACGACGGCGTCCCGCGCGTCCTTGCGCGAGGCCCGCGCGACGTTGTGACCCTCGAGCTCGAGCGTCCGGCCGGACTCCGAGCGCGGAAACGCGCCACCGATGTAGAGCTTGTACGTCTTGCGGACAGGGAGGCGTGCGCTCATTCGTCCACCTCGGTGCGCAGGATCTTCCACACGCCCCAGACGAGCGCCCCGAGCAGCACGAGCTTCGCCCCGATCACCGCCGCGGGCTGCCGGGCCTCGCCGCTCATTCGAACCTCAGGTACGCCTCGAGCCCGTGCCGGCCGCCCTCGCGGCCGAAGCCCGACTCCTTGTAGCCGCCGAACGGCGACGCGGGATCGAAGCGGTTGAACGTGTTGCCCCAGACGACCCCGGCGCGTAGACGGTCGGCCATCCAGAGGATGCGCGAGCCCTTCTCCGTCCAAATCCCGGCCGAGAGGCCGTACATCGTGTTGTTCGCCTTCTCGACCGCCTCGTCGGGTGTCCTGAAGGTCAGGACGCTGAGCACCGGCCCGAAGATCTCCTCCTGCGCGATGCGATGGCTCTGCGCCACGTTGGTGAAGATGGTCGGCGCGAACCACCAGCCCTTCTCCGGCAGGCGGCACGGCGGCTGGTAGACCTCCGCGCCTTCCTCGGTGCCGCTCTCGACGAGCTCGACGATGCGGTCGAGCTGTGCCTTCGAGTTGATCGCTCCGATGTCGGTGTTCTTGTCCAGCGGGTCGCCGACCCGCAGCGTCGACATGCGGCGCTTCAGCTTGCGTACCAGCTGGTCGTGGATCGACTCCTGCACGAGCAGCCGCGAGCCGGCGCAGCAGACGTGGCCCTGGTTGAAGTAGATGCCGTTGACGATTCCCTCGACGGCCTGGTCGAGCGCGCAGTCGTCGAACACGATGTTTGCCGCCTTGCCGCCGAGCTCCAGGGTGAGCGGGACGTCGCGGCCGGCGAGCTCGCGCTGGATCGCCTTCCCCACCTCGGTCGAGCCTGTGAAGGCGACCTTGTCGACGCCGCCGTTGCGGACGAGGTGGGCGCCCGTCGAGCCGTCCCCGGTGATGATGTTGACGACGCCCGGAGGCACCTGAGCCTGTCGGCAGACGTCGGCAAAGAGCAGCGCGGTCAGCGGCGTGGTCTCCGCGGGCTTCAGGACGACCGTGTTCCCGCACGCGAGCGCAGGCGCGATCTTCCACGCAAGCATGAGCAGCGGGAAGTTCCACGGGACGATCTGCGCCGCGACGCCCAGCGGCCGGGGCCGCCGCCCCGGGAAGGCGTACTCGAGCTTGTCGGCCCAGCCCGCGTAGTAGAAGAAGTGCGCCGCGGCGAGCGGCAGGTCGACGTCGCGCGACTCCTTGATCGGCTTCCCGCCGTCGAGCGACTCGGCGACGGCGAGCTCGCGCGCGCGCTCCTGGAGGATTCGCGCGATCCGGAACAGCACCTTGGCCCGCTCGGAGGGCTTCCACGTGCTCCATGCGTCGAACCCCTCGCGCGCGGCGTCGACGGCACGCGCGACGTCCTTCGCGCCGGCCTGCGCGATTTCCGCCAACGGCTCCTCCGTCGACGGCGAGACGGTCGTGAACCAGGACCGTGACCGCGGCGCGACCTCCTCCCCGCCGATGAAGAGCCCGTAGCGATCCTCGAACGTGACGATCTCGCGGGACTCGATCGACGGCGCGTATTCCCACGTCCCGGCGGTCGCGAGCGTGCGCTGCTGCTTCTCGACGGCGCCCATCAGTCGAGCGTGAACTCGTCGGGCGACCGGTAGATGCCGGTGCGCTGCTTGCGCAGCTGCAGGAGCACATCGTTGAGGAGCGACGACGCGCCGAAGCGGAACAGGTCCGGCGTCAGCCACTCGGGCCCGAGCGTCTCGTGGAGCACGCAGAGGTACTGGACCGCCTGCTTCGCGGTCCGAATGCCGCCCGCCGGCTTCATCCCGATTACGAGCCCCGTCTCGTCGTGCACGTCTCGGATCACCTCGAGCATGCAGAGCGTCACCGGGAGCGTCGCTGCCGGCGAGACCTTGCCGGTCGACGTCTTGATGAAGTCCGCGCCGCCGGCAATCGCGACGAGCGAAGCCTTTCGCACCGCGTCGTACGTCCCCAGCTCGCCCGTCTCGAGGATCACCTTCAGATGGGCATCCCCGCACGCGTCCTTGACGGCGAGGACCTCCTCGTGGACGTGGCCGATGCGACCGGAGAGGAAGGCGCCGCGGTCGATGACCATGTCGATCTCGTCCGCGCCTGCCTCGACGGCCGCGCGGACGTCGGCGAGCTTCACCTCGAGCGGCGCCTGGCCCGAGGGAAACGCTGTGGCGACGGACGCGACCTTGACCGCACTTCCCTTCAGCGCGCGGCGGGCGACGGGCACGAGGCTCGGGTAGATGCACACCGCGGCGACGTGCGGCACGGAGGCATCGCCGGGGTCGGGGTACATCGCCTTCGTGCAGAGCGCCCGCACCTTGCCGGGCGTGTCTGCTCCCTCCAGCGTGGTCAGATCCATCATCCGGATCGCGAGCTCCAGTGCGAAGACCTTCGACTCGCGCTTGATCGAGCGCTTGGCGAGCTCGGCCGCACGGGCCTCGAGCGCGACGGCATCGACGGACCCGATCCTCGGCAGGCGCCCGCCGCCCGGAAGCTCGAGCGAGCGCGGAAGTGCGAGCGTTTGGCTCATGCCGTCAGTCTAGAGTTCCGCTTCCGTGCTGCTTCGCGCCGACACCAGGGTCGATCTCATTCGGGGGCTACCGCTGTTCGAGCTCTGCTCGAAGCGTGACCTGCGCCGGATCGCCGCGCTCGCCGACGAGCGCGAGATCGCGGCCGGCACCGAGCTGATCCGGGAGGGCGAGCCGGGAAGCGAGTTCTACGTCGTGGTCGACGGAGAGGTCGACGTCCGCCGCCGTGGCCGCCGTGTCGCCCGGCTGGGAGCCGGAAGCTACGTCGGCGAGATCGCGCTCCTCTCGCGCTCGCCCCGGACGGCGACGGTGGTCGCGGCCACCCCCCTCCGCGTTCTCGCCATCTCGGGGCGTGACTTCGTCGCGCTCCTCGACACGCTCCCCGAGCTGTGGCTCAAGGTCGCGCGGACGCTCGCGGACCGGGTCGACGCCGACGAGGCGATCGACGCCACGGCGGTTTGATGACGTCCGTCGACTCACGGGTCAAGGCGCTCGCCCAGGCGGCGAACTTCGCCACGCTCACCGTTCTGCTTCGCTCCGGGGCGGCGATGACGCACGTGATGTGGGTCGACGCAGACGACGACCACGTGCTGATCAACACGGAAGTCCATCGCGCGAAGTTCCGTGCGGTCGAGCGCGATCCGCGCGTGACCGTCACGATCCTCGACCGCGCCGACCCATACGTCTACGCCGAGGTGCGAGGGCACGTCGTCGAGATGGTCCGCGGGCCGGACGCGCGCGCCCACATCGATCGACTGTCCCGGAAATACCGCGGGCGCGACTACGACGATTCCGCGATCACCTCCGAGCGGGTGATCCTGCGCATCGCGCCCGACGTGCAGTACGTGCGCTGACCGCGGCGCCAGCGCGTCAGAGGCCGAGCCGCTCGAGCGTCTTGCGGTCGCGCCGCCAGCGCGGCCGCACTTTGACGACCAGCTCGAGGAAGACCCGGTGGCCGACCAACGCCTCGACCTCGGGCCGCGCCCGTGTGCCGATCTCGCGGATCATCGCGCCCTTCTTCCCGATCAGGATGCCCTTCTGCGACTCCGTCTCGACGAGCACGAGCGCGCGGACGGTCTCGCCGAGCTCATCGACCTCGACCGTCAGCGCGTGCGGCACCTCGTCGCGTGTGAGATGGAGCGCCTTCTCGCGGATCACCTCCGCGACGCGCTCCTCGAGCGTCAGGTCGGTTGCCTGCTCCAGCGGGAAGAGTGGCAGCCCCTCGGGGAGCAGCTCGACCAGGTCGGCGCGGAGCTCGTCGATGCCGTCTCTCACCTTGGCGCTCACCGGGTGGAGCGCGTGGAAGTCTCCAAGGCCCGCCGCGACCTTCATCTGCGCCGCGACATGACCGTGCTTCAGACGGTCGATCTTGTTGAGCGCGATGACGACCGGGACGCCGAGTGAGAACACGCGGCCGGCGACGAAACGGTCCCCCGCGCCGATGCGGTCGCGCGCCGAGAGCACGAACAGCACGACGTCGACGTCCTCGAACGAGCCGTCGACGGTTTCCTGCATCCGCTCGGTCAGCGCGTCCATCGGCCGCTGGAAGCCCGGGAGGTCGACGAGGACGAGCTGCCAGTCGTCGCCGTTCGCGACGCCGAAGATGCGCCTACGCGTCGTGTTCGGGACGGTCGACGTGATCGCGACCTTCGCTCCCGTGAGGGCGTTGACGAGAGTCGACTTGCCGACGTTCGGCCGGCCCGCGACGGCGACGAGCCCGCTCTTCATCTCATCCCGCCTGGACACCCGCCCAGGCGACGTTCGCAGAGCGCCCTGTCGGAGCTCCGACCGAGAGGAAGCCTCGATTGGTCGGAACAGCCTCTGCGCTGCGCTGCGGCATCCTCTGTTGCCCGAGTAGCGCCGCTATTCGGGCGCCCTGCGTCGTTGCATGGCCGTCCCGCCGACGGAGGGTCATTCCGGATCGAGCTCTCGGAGCCGCACCCGACGGGACGCGTCGAGCGAATGGAGCGCGGAGGCTTGGCCGTGCCGCTTCGCCGACCGCCGAGGCCCGGCGCTGCGTCCAAGGCGGCCAACTGTCCCTTCCGCCCATGTCCGCTTCGGCCACAACTCTTGGGCCGCC
>NZ_DATMBZ010000019.1:0-2894 GCF_035558935.1 Gaiella sp.
GGCTCCAGGTCGGCGCGATGATCGGGACGGTGATGGCGGCGAACGTGTTCTTCGACATCATCCCCGCGCAGCGCGAGCTCGTTCGCGCGAAGGAGGCCGGCCGCGCGCCCGACCCGAAGCCGGGCATCCAGGCGAAGCAGCGCTCGGTGCAGAACAACTACCTGACGCTGCCGGTGCTGCTGACGATGCTCGCGGGCCACTTTCCGTTCGCCTATGGCGCCGACCACGCATGGCTCGTGCTCGTCGCGCTTATGGCGATCGGCGCGTGGGCCCGGCTCTTCTTCAACCTCCGCCACACCGGGCGGACGCACTGGTGGATGCCGGTCGCGGGCGCCGCGGCGTTCCTCCTGGTGGCGGTCCTCGTCGAGCGCTCGGACGACACGGCCGCGCAGCCGCCGGCGACCGCCGACGTCGCGCGGGGCAAGGCGCTCTTCGCCTCGGCGGGCTGCGGCGCCTGCCACACGCTCGCCGACGCCGGCGCGACGGGAACCGTCGGCCCGAGCCTCGACGCCGCGAAGCCTTCGGCCGACCTCGTCACCGATCGGGTCACGAACGGGCTCGGCGTGATGCCCTCGTTCGCCGGGAAGCTCTCGCCGCAGGAGATCGCCGACGTCGCGGCATACGTCTCGGGCGCTGCCGGAAAGTAAGATCGCCGCCGATGCTCAAGATCAAGGCTGGCGGGTACGAGTTCACGGCTCGCCTCGAGGAGACCGACGCGCCTGCGACCGTCGCAGCCTTCCGGCGCCTTCTGCCGCTCGAGTCGAGAATCATCCACGTCCGCTGGTCGGGCGAGGCCGGCTGGATCCCGTTCGGCGACCTCGACCTCGGGCTCGGGCCCGAGAACGCCACGTGCTACCCGCACCCCGGCGAGATCGTGCTCTACCCGGGCGGCGTCTCGGAGACCGAGATCCTGCTCGCATACGGCTACGTCAACTTCGCCTCGAAGGCGGGCCAGCTCGCGGGCAACCACTTCGCGACGATCGTCGAGGGAAACGAGCACCTGCGCGATCTGGGCAAGACGTTCCTCTGGGAGGGTGCCCAGGAGATTGTGTTCGCCGAGACGCCGGTGTAGCCGGCATCTCGACGAACGGGACGTGCGTTCAGCCGCGTCCCTTTGCACCTCACCCGCGGGGTCAGCTCGACGCGAGCCGATCGAGCGCATCCGTCAGCACATCGACGGCGAGGGCAACGTCCTCGGGCGATGACAGCTCGTCCGGTGAGTGGCTCACGCCGCCGTTCAGCGCGCGCACGAAGAGCATCGCCGAGGGCACCCCGGCACGCGCGAGCACCCCGGCGTCGTGCCCGGCGCCCGACGCGAGCTCGACGACGGGGATTCCTCGACCCTCGATGGCCGCCCGAAGTGCGTCCGCAGGCGGCCCGCCGAGCGGCGTCGGCGGGACCGCGCCCGCCGGGTCGATCGCGAGGGCGTCGAGCAGCCTCGCGAGCCGCTCGTCGTCCGGCGCGCGCGCGTCGATCGTCAGCGTGACTCGACCCGGGATCACGTTGACGCCGCCCGGCTCGACCTCGAGGCGTCCAACCGTGGCGACGGCACCCTCGATTCCGCGCGCGACGTCCCGGATCCGCAGCACCTCCTCGGCCGCTGCCACGAGGGCGTCGTCCCGCGCGTCCATCGGCGTCGTCCCGGCATGCCCCGCCCGTCCCTCGATCACCCGCTCGGCGCGCTTGTAGCCCACGATCCCGGTGACGACTGCGAGCGGTGCGCCTTCGAGCGCGAGGCGCGGCCCCTGCTCGTGGTGGAGCTCGACCCAGGCGCCGGGCAACCCGGCGCGGGCGACGCGCCCGTGCGAGCCGACGCAGCCCCGCTCTTCCTCGCGGAACGCGACGGCGGCCAGCGTCCGCCGCCGCCGCCCGAGCCGCTCGACCGCCTCGAGCGCGCCGAGGACGCCCAGGGGGCCGTCGAATCGGCCTCCCTGCGGCACGGAGTCCAGATGCGAGCCGGACCACACCTCCGGAAGCTCGGGCTCGAGCCCTGGAAGACGGCCGACGAGATTGCCGTCGCCGTCGACCTCGACCTCCAGGCCGGCCTCGCCCATCCAGCCGGCGACGAGCCGATGGGCCTCGTCCTCGCCGTCGGAGTAGCCGGGACGATTGGCACCAGGCCCTTCCCCGATCTCGTAGATCGCGTCGAGCCGCTGCTCGAGGTCGGAGGCCATCAGCCGTCCAGCGCCGTGCCGACCCCACGCTCGCGCGCCCGGCGCACGACCTCGTGCCCGATCGCGACGTCCCAGGGCGCGATCCCGTTCGACTTGAAGACGACGACGTCCGTCTCATGCTGCCGTCCGGGAAGCTCGCCCGAGACGATCTGGTGGAGCTCCTGCACCTCCAGCCAGTCGAGCTGCCCGGCAGCGACGGGCTCGATCAGGTCGCCCGACTCGAGCTTCGCGTCCTCGAGCGAGTCGCAGCAGACGAGCGTCGCGCGAGCGATCACCTGGGCGTCCAGCTCGCGCGCCCGGGGGTCGTTGGCGCCGATCGCGCAGACGAGCGCGCCGTCCTGCAGCCAGTCGCCCCGCAGCACCGGGTCCTTCGACGTGGTGGCGGTGACAACCACATCGCAGGCGCCCGCTTCGGTGGGATTCTCTGCGGCCTCGGCGTCGTGCTTCTCCGCGAACGCGGCTGCGCTCTCCGCCCGCCGGCTCGAGACGACGACGTGGGAGATCGACGGCACGGCAGCCCGGATCGCGGCGAGCTGCGACTCGGCCTGCCAGCCGGTGCCGATCAGCCCGAGGCTTGTCGCCCCCGACCGGGCGAGGTGCTTCGCCGCGACGCCGCTGGCCGCTCCTGTGCGCGCCTGCCCGAGCCGGTCGGCCGCGATCATCGCCGTCAGCGACCCCGCCGGCCCATTGGGCCCGTCGGCGAGCGAGAACAGGCAGACG
>NZ_DATMBZ010000020.1:0-5074 GCF_035558935.1 Gaiella sp.
GCGTCGGGCCGCTCGGCGATCTCCATCGTGTGCATCACCACGACGTCGATCGCGCGTCCTGTCGCGGGCGTCTTGTTCGGGCTCTCGACGAACGGGTACGGCAGACGTCCACCCTCCGGGTCGGCGCCGCAGCCGGCCGAGCATACGCTGTGCGAGGATCGAGCCGTGGAGGCGCAGGCTCGCACGCGGCGGCTCACCGCAGTGAGGCGCGAGGAGGAGCGCGTCACGACGCTCGAGCTCTTCTTCGACCTCGTGTTCGTGCTCGCGTTGACCCAGTGCACCGCGCTCATGGCGGAGACGCCGACCTGGGAGGGGCTCCTCCAGGCGCTGTTCGTGCTGGTCGTGCTGTGGTGGTCGTGGGGCGGCTATGCGTGGTTGACGAGCGTCGTCGATCCCGAGGAGGGCGCGGTGCGGATCGCGATGTTCGCGGCGATGGCCGCGTTCCTCGTCGCCGCGCTCGCCGTGCCGCACGCGTTCGGGGACGACGCACTCGTCTTCGCGTGCGCGTACGGGCTCGTCCGCCTCGCGCATATCTGGCTCTTCACGATCGCGAGCCGCGACGATCCGGGACTGCGCCGGTCCGTGACGGGGCTCGCAGGGAGCACCGCGACCGGCGTCACGCTCCTCGCGGCGGCGTCCTTCACCGACGGCGTCGCGCAGGGCGCGCTCTGGGCCGCCGCGATCGCCCTCGACGTCGGCATCCCGTTCCTCTTCTTCGCCGAGGGCTGGAAGCTGATGCCCTCCCACTTCGCGGAGCGGTACGGGCTGATCGTGATCATCGCCCTCGGAGAGTCGATCGTCGCGATCGGCGTCGGCGCGAACGAGATCGTGGACGGCGGCGTGATCGCGGCGTCCGTTCTCGGCGTGGCGCTCGCGGCGGCGTTCTGGTGGCTCTACTTCGACGTCATCGCGTGGCTCGGCCAGAAACGACTCTCGCAGGCGACGCCGGGCAGGGAGCAGAACGAGCTTGCGCGCGACTCCTACTCGATCATCCACTTCCCGCTCGTCGCGGGGATCGTGCTGGCGGCGTTCGGGCTCAAGAAGACGATCGAGCACGTCGGCGACCCCCTCGACTCCGTGCCGGCTGCCGCCCTGGTCGGAGGCGTCGCCGTCTACCTCCTCGGCCATGTCGCGTTCCGCTGGCGCCAGGTGCACTCGCTCAGCCGCCAGCGGTTGCTCGCGGCGCTCGCAAGCCTCCTGCTGTACCCCGTCGCGCTCGCGGTCCCCGCGATCGCCACACTCGCCCTCGTTCTCGCGGTCCTCTGCCTGCTGATCGTGTACGAGGTGACGCGGTTCGCCGAGAGTCGCGCGCGCGTCCGGAACGAGCTCGCGCACGGACAACTTCCGGGCGCGATGGCCGCGGCGAGGATCCAGGAGTGACCCGGCCGCTCTGGGCGCCCTGGCGCCTCGCGTACATCGGGGAGGCCGGGAACCAGGAGACGTGCGTCTTCTGTGCCGAAGCGGCGGACGAGCGCGGCGAGGACAGCCTCGTCGTCGCGCGCGGCGAGCACGCGTTCGTGTTGCTGAACAAGTTCCCGTACTCCTCGGGGCACGTGATGGTCGCGACGCTGCGTCACGTCGGCGAGCTCGACGCGCTCACGACGGCCGAGGCGGCGGAGATCCACGTCCTCACGACCCGCTCGCTCGAGGCTCTGCGCCGCGTCTACCGACCCGACGCGTTCAACGTCGGCTGGAACCTCGGGCAGGTCGCGGGCGGGTCGATCTCGGGCCACCTCCACGAGCACGTCGTCCCGCGCTGGGCGGGCGACACGAACTTCATGCCGGTGCTGGCGGACATCAAGGTCGTCCCGGAGCACCTCCTCGAGACCCGCGAGCGTCTCCGCGCGGCCTGGCCGAACTCCGGCTAGCCGAGCGCCTCGGACAGGCGCGCCATCGCCGCCCAGGCGGCGGGGGTGCTCGTCTGGAGGTCGTAGAGGCTCCAGCCGGTCACCGTGCCGTCGTCGAGCACCGCATCAGTGAATGCCTTCAGCTCCTCGGAGCTCATGCGATTCGCGACTCCGCCGGCCGCATGGACGGGAACGCCGGTCCCGACCGCGGCCCGGAGCAGCCGGAGCGAGCGGGCGACGTAGCCGTACGTCGCGTCGTAGCCCTTGAAGCCGCCGCCCGTGTACAGCATCGGCACCAACGCATCGACACGCGACGCGATCTGCGTCCACGGGAAGCCGGGCCACCAGCTCAGGTGCCGCTCGAACGCACGCGGCGGGTACGTGATCGCGGCGACCGGCATCGAGCCTCCCTCGGAGCGGAGCGTCGCCAGCAGCGCCAGCATTCGGGCGGTCCGCTTCGCGACGTCCTTGAGCCGAAGCGCCTCGATGTCGAGCGCGACGCCGTCGAAGGCTCCGCCCTGCGGCGTCCGAAACGAGAGCAGCGCCCGCGTCCGCCGGAGGTCGAGGGCCTGGTTCTGGTGCCCCGGCAGGTACCAGCCGACGACGAGGATCCCGCGCGCGTGGAGGGCGTCCACGACCCCGCCTAGCCGGGCCGGGTCGACCACGTCGGTCTTCGAGCGGTCGTTCGCCGTCTCGATCCAGGCGGTCGTCACGCCCCGGGCCGCGAGTCGCGAGGCGACGAGGTTCGGCGTGCGGTAGAGCGTCGTGTCGTAGACGTCGACCCACGTCCCGAGGCCCCGGAAGACCTCCGCGGACGGCGCCGAGCGCGCCGGGGCCGCCCGTCCTCCCGGTGACTCGACCGCGCTCCCGGCGACGAGCGCTGCGACGACGACGGCGAGGGCGAGAGCACGCATCGGCGGCAGCCTACGCCGGGTGTGTGAGCGTTCCGTGAGTCACCCGGCTTCGATGGAGGCGCGAACCTCTGGCTCGACGGACGTCCCGGCGAAGGCCTGGCCCACCCCGGGACGCATGGACGTCAGGTGCCGGTCGGAACGCGCCTCCGGGCTCATTGTCTGCGCGACCTTCCACCGCGCATGCCTCAAACGGGTGGCGCTGCCGAGAGGACGCTCGCGCGAGGATCAGAGGCGCTCGCGGAAGCGCCACCGCTCGTCCGCAAGCAGGAGCTCGCGGAGCTCCTCGAGCCCTGCCGGTGCCTTCTCCAGCGCCGACAGCACGGCCGTCTTCTCGTCCCGGCTCAGCGCGACGACGCTCGCGCGGAAGAGGAGCGCCTGCTCGAGCTTCGCCCCGACCGGCTTGCCCATGATCGCCGCAAGCTGCCGGACGAGCCGCTCGTCGACGGGAACGCCGCTCAGGAGCACGGGCACCCGCCGGGGTTGCCTCTCCGTTGGCGCATGTGTCAGTTGTAGCGCATCCGCGTGGGCGCGAAACCGCAGCGCTGCCTGGGCGGATGCTCCCTCGACGCACCGCGGTGAAACGGACGGTTGACTGTCCACGGTTCGCGTGGAACACTCGGCTGGCAAGACGGGGAGAGGGGAGCAAACGGGGGAGCAACCGTCGGTGCGGCGGACGGTAATGGGGAATGGTTCCCGACACCTGGTCGGGCCGTAACTGCTTCCCCCTCTCCCCAAGAAGACACGTCGGCAAAGGTGGCAAGACCCCCGGGGGAGGCGATATATGGAGTGTTGGTGCGCGTGCGAATGACTGTCGCCGACCCTTGACGACGATCAAGGCATCGCGCCGTCCCACCTGACGAGCCGTCCGACAGTTTCGCGAATGGCGTTTGTACGTCAGCCGAGGTCGCACGCCAGCGACCAGAGCATCCGACGCGGAGGGCGTCCATGCAGCGACAACTGTTCATTCTGGCGGTGCTGGCGGCACTGATCGTTCCCTTTGCCGCCAACGCTCAACGCGGCGCGTATGGGGTGGAAATCCGCAAGGCGACTGTGAACCGCGACCGTTCGGTGACGATCGCGTGGGCGCTCGAAAGCGCGAACGTCTCCAACGACTCGATCGTCATCGATGGGGCGACCGTCAGGAGCGCGTCCGACGGTGCGACGACTTTTACGACACGACCTCTTTCGGGTGGCTGGCACACCATTACGATCAACGTGCGCGAGTTCTTCGAGACCTACACGCCCTCGGACTCGTCGTGCTCGGTGTCCGGTGGGCACTACCTGTGCGCACGAAGCTGGCGTGGCTCGATGCGCGTCAACGTACCTCTCGAGGCGCACTGCGTTCTCCCACGCGTCGTCGGACTTCAGCTGGCCGAGGCAAAGGCGCGAATCACGAACGCGAGATGCACAATGGGCGCTCTCGAGCGTGTCCACTCCAAGCGACAGGCGGGCACCGTCGTGGCCCAACATCCGACGAAGGGGAAGCGACAGCTTCCCGAAGCCACGGCGATCCGACTGGTGGTGAGTATCGGTCCGCGCTGACCGACGCTCGATTACGACGGCCCTCGAACAGCGGTTCGCGGGCGGCCTACGTAATCTGTCTATGCGAACATATGTTCCCGGCGGGCGAGCCTCCAGGCCCCCGGCTGGGGGAAACCGTCCTACAGGGACGGTCGTGTCGGGCGGTATCCCCGTCAGGACGCCTTCCTGCAGCACGTGCGGGCGAACCTCTCGATCAGCTCGGCCGCAACATCACCGCCTCCGTACTGCATCGCGCTGTTCCTACGCACCGCTGTGTGCGGGACGTAGCCGGACTATGAACATCCGCAGGCGACCGCGTCTTCGTGCCGAGATCGAGCGCAATCGGCTTTCGCGAAGCTGCCAAGACGGCACTGATGACGTGGGTAAGAGGGAGGCGCGATGGTGTTGCTCGAGCATCTGTCGGATGTGGACATCGCCAGGAATCATGTCGCCAGCCTAAGGAGCGAGCCCTCCGCCGTCGTCATCAGCGGCGACGCGCCGTGTGTAACGCTGACGACAGAGCCAACTCGCGCGACGCGCCAGGGCAGTCTCGGGCTGCCTGGGGCTTCGAACCCTGGGAGGAATCTGGGTACCGACGCTGGTCGGACCTTCTCGCCGAAACCGGCGACACACATGCAGCATTCGAGATCGCACTCCGGGCAATCACGGCGCGCCAGCCCGTTCCGAGCTGAGTCGCGCCACCCCGCAATGACCGAGTACTGCCGGCTGGCAATCGCCTACCCAGATCTACATGACTAAAGACATATATCCCCCGACCCAGCGATGTCCATA
>NZ_DATMBZ010000021.1:0-15178 GCF_035558935.1 Gaiella sp.
GACCTCGTACGTCCCCGCTCCTGAGAGCTTTGAGACGTCGAGGTTGTAGATGTACTTGCAGTCGACCTGGCGGTAGAACTGGCCGGTGTCCTTGGGCTGGACGCTGAGGTCTTCGTTCACGCCACCGCTTGGCGTTCCGTCGTCCTTCGCCCAGCGGATCTCTGCGGGCGGAAGGTTGCAGATTTTCGCCATCGGCCCGTAGACCGGAGCGGAGGTCACCGTGTAGTTCTTCAGGGACTCGAACGTGTTGCTGTTGACGGACACGTCACCGAGCGTCACCTTCTGGTCGCCGTTGGGTGCGTCCTTCCAGCCGCTGTCGAGCATCAGCCCGACCCAGTTCACCGTGTCGGTGCCGTTATTGGTAAAGCCCAGCATGGCGCTGTGCGTCGTGTAGACGGGAGCGCCTGCACCCTCGAACTCGAACCGGTCTGGCGTCACGGCCGTCGAGTCGGCCATCAGGTTCTCGCCGCTGCCGTTCGCGGCACCGGACGTGCACTCCTGGTTTGGCGCGTTCGGGATGCCGTAGTAGACGTAGACGTTCCGGTCCACCCCGTCGTGCTCGACGCTGATCGTCCAGCGGAGCGACCCGCCGTAGCAGTCGCCCTGCGTGAACGTGTAGTTCGCCACCAGGCTCGTGATGTCCGCGAACGTCAGCGGATCCGTGGGATCCAGCACGAGGTACGAATAATCATCCGCCGCGGTGCTGTTCGAGAAGATCGACTGGAAGACGACCGGGCCGACCGTGTGCGGAGTCGTCGTCTCGGTCTTCGTTCCCGCCAGCAGATCGAACTGCACCGGGATGACACCGCGCTTCGCCGGCCAGTTGCTCGACCCGTCGGCGTTGATCGGCGGGCGCACGGCGGTCTGATAGACCGATGTGGTGTTGGTTGTCGGCGTTCCGGCCGTGTCGGTTTGAGGCGGATAGAGCGTCCAGGTACCGGCTGGCGGACCTGTCGACGCCGCAGCGCCCGTTAGGAGCGCGATCGCGCCCGTGAGCACGACGACGACCGTCGCGCCGAAGAGACGTTTCATAAAAAGAACCACCTTCCCCTTACCGCAGTAAACGGGCCCTGCCCCCCTGGCAGGACCTCCTGTCTAACTCTTCCGGTCTAAGCGTTCTGTGCCATCCGTAGTCCCCCGCGTGGAGTGTTAAGTCACCTCTACACCTGTCCCGGCGAAGACGTGCAGACCGGATGGCGCGCCGGACATGTCCTCATTCATCCCGCTCGAGCAGGCTCGCGCTCTCGTTGAGCTCTACGCCGAGAAAGGCGACCGCAAGTACGAGCGCGCCGCGCTGAAGTACCTCCGTCGCTATCTCGACGAGTCGGAGCCGTCGCTCGTCGACGTCGCCCAGCTCGCCGGCGTGCTGGCCGAGCGGGCGCTCCTCCATGCGCGGGCTCTGAGCGGGCCGCGTGAGACTCCGAACGTCATCGCGCGCCGACTCTCGCCATGGCTCACGTGGCCCGCCGGGAACGCTGTCACGATCCTCCGCTGGCGTCTAGATAACCGCTGTGGACGTGTCCTGAACGGACAACGGCTTCGAGACCACACCGAGACCACACCGCAACCGCATTTCGCGGCGTCTAGGGAAAGACGACCACGCAACCATGCGGGTTTGCGCATGGTCACGCGGTTACTTTCTTCTTCCGCTGGAAGCGCTGGCTTTGAGACTCGACAGAGGGCTGCTCCCAGCCCTCACCGAGCGCGTAGCTTCGCTTCGTGCATCCTGGCCCTTGTTGTGGCATCGTCGGGTCGTCTTCGATCGACCGCCCACGACGAAGGAGGCTCACAATGTACGCGGTGGTTGCCAGGAGCACGATTCAGGATTTCGACGCGGCGAGGACATTCCTGAGGAACGACGGGATCCCGCGCCTCTCGGAAATGCCCGGTTTCGTCAGCGGTCACTGGGTGAGGCTCGGCGAGACCAGCGGAGCCTCGATGATCGTCTTCGAGTCGGAGGAAGCGGCGCAGCAGGCAGCGGAACGGTTCCGGACGGATCCGCCGCCAAGCGTGAGCCCGATCAGCATCGACGTTGGCGAAGTGCTCGAGCACGCCTGACGCGCGGACCTTCGGCGCCCGGCGGACTCATCGCGGGCCGTTCAACGGAGAATGAGCCACCTGGTGCGCTCGAAGGATCAGAGCGGGTGGAAAGCCGACCGCGATCAAGAGACCGGCGTGTTCACCGAACTTGCCCGTGGAACTTCTGCTTCCGCTGGAAGCGCTGGCCGTAGACGCGCTCAGGTTTCGGGCGCGCGCCGGCGGGAATCGTCTCACTCGAAAGTTTTCCGTGATCCGCTGCGACCTCTTCCCGGCCTCGAGGCCGCGAGAAGCGAGAAGGAGAAGCGATGGCGTCCCTGTTGCTCGTCCGGTTCCCGGACGGCAGCTTGGAGTACCACATGCCGTTCAGGCACGTGTCCGTCGGAGACCTCGTCCGGGCCCGCGGTTCCGCCTGGATGGTTGCCGCCGTCGAGGAGCCGCGGGAAGACAGGGTCGTCGCGTCGGTCGCCCGGACGACGGCCGGAGCCGACTGGCCCGGCCCGTTCGACGAGATCGCGCTGCATGCGCCCGCTGCGTAGCGCGCGCGGCCGTGGAGCTCAGACCATCCCGTGGCGGACACGCCAGCGGTGCTCGGTGACGAGCACGTCCCGCAGACCGGCGAGCCCCTCGGGGGCGTCGTCGAGCACGTCGATGATCGCGAGACGGTCCGCTATCCGTAGCCCGACGAGCTCGTCGCCCCACTTGAGCGCGTACGTCAGCCGCTCGGCCGTCTCGTCGTAGCCAGCGTCCGCGAGCAGGCCGGCGAGCTCGAGCACGTGCTCGTCGGGCACCTCGAATCCTGCGAGCTCAACCACTCACTCTGAGCTTACGAACGCAGCGCCGTCTCTCAAGAGCTACGCCCGCGGTGGGACGGGCGACGATGGCGCTCCACCGGCGCCCACCCGAACGGCTAGGCACGTCTCGCCCCGCGGGGGAAGAGTCGCCAGGCACGATCACCGACGGTAGTGACATGGTGAACGAGGGCCTCGAGCGGCGGACGGCCCTCACGAGAGGGGGCAAGGCATGACGGCGGCACAGTTCGAGGATCTCCGCGTCGACGAGGCAGCAGAGGTCCTCGCCTGGCGGTTCGACGCGCTCTGCAGGTCTGGGTACGACCTCGACGCGGCAGCGGTGCTCGCGGCGAACGTGGAGGTCGACCTGCACGACGCAGTCGAGCTGGTTGCGCGCGGCTGCTCGCCGGAGCTCGCGGCGAGGATCCTCCTCTAGGTCTCTCCCCCAGAGAGCCGCGGCGTCGGAATCACGGCGGCGATTCCGACGTCGCGGCACCCAGCTACGAGATCCGGAGGCCGTCGAGCCCCTCTTCGGGCTCGGGGAGCTGCGGGTCGAGCCGCTCCAGCGCGTCGACGACGAGCTCGCCGACAGCGAGCGCCTTGAGCCAGTTGCGGTCGGCGGGGACGACGTACCACGGCGCCCACTCGGTGGAGGTCTCGGTGAGGGCCTCGTCCCAGGCGGCGATCCAGTCGTCGAACTGCTCGCGCACCAGGAGGTCGTCGCGGCGGAACTTCCAGCGCTTCTCCGGGTTGTCGATGCGATCCTGGAAGCGCGCTCGCTGCTCCTCGCGCGAGACGTTGAGGAAGACCTTGATCACGGTGGTCCCCTCGTCGACGAGCATCCGCTCGAAGCCGCGGATGTGCTCGTAGCGCGGTCGCCACACCTTCTCGGGGGCGATCCCGTACATCCGCACCGCGACGACGTCCTCGTAGTGCGAGCGGTTGAAGATGCCGACCGTCCCGCGCCGCGGCAGCGCGGCGTGAATCCGCCACAGGTAGTCGTGCTCGAGCTCTGCGCCGACCGGCGCCCTGAACGAGGTGACGCTGACGCCCATCGGGTTGACGCCCTCGAAGGCCCGTCTGACGACGCCGTCCTTGCCGGACGCGTCGAGCCCCTGGAGAACGAGCAGGACGCTCCGGCGGTCCTCGGCGTAGAGGCGGTACTGCAGCTTGTCGATCCGCCCCGGAACGTGCGCAAGACGCTTCTCGCCCTCCTCCTTGTCGAGGCCGAGCTTGTCGTCGGGGTCGCGCTCGGCGATCCGCGCCTTCGTGCCGGGCTCCACCTTCAGTCCGTCGAGCATTCGACTGACTCTAGACTCACCGCGCATGGCCGACCGGGGCTCCTTCCACATCGGCTACGAGATCGACCCTGCGACGGGCAAGCCGGGCACGAACGAGATCGTGATCGGGTCGAGCGACCTGACGACGCACGGGGTCGTCGTCGGCATGACGGGCTCGGGGAAGACAGGTCTCGGGGTCGTCCTCCTCGAGGAGGCGCTCCTCTCGGGGATCCCCACGCTCGTCCTCGACCCGAAGGGCGACATGACGAATCTCGCGCTCGTCTTCCCCGATCTCGCGCCAGCCAGCTTCCGACCGTGGGTGAGCGAGGCGCAGGCGCAGGCGGCGGGCGTCACCGTGGACGAGTACGCCGAGAAGCAGGCCACGGGCTGGCGCGAGGGGCTCGCATCGAACGGGATCGGGCCGGAGCGGCTCCAGGCCCTGAAGGACACCGCCGACGTGACGATCTACACCCCGGGGTCGACCGCGGGCGTCCCGCTCAACATCGTCGGCTCGCTCGAGGCACCTTCGCTCTCGTGGGACACCGACGCCGAGACGCTCAGAGACGAGATCGAGGGCACGGTGACGAGCCTTCTCGCGCTCGTCGGGATCCAGGCAGATCCGCTCTCGAGCCGCGAGCACGTGCTCCTCTCGAATCTGATCGAGAACGCGTGGCGCGCCGGGCGCGACCTCGACCTCGGGGCCCTGATCGGCGAGATCCAGTCGCCGCCGATTCGCAAGCTCGGGGTCTTCGAGATCGACCAGTTCTTCCCGCCGGCCGACCGGACGAAGCTCGCGTTCACGCTCAACTCACTCGTGGCGTCGCCGCAGTTCTCCGCGTGGGGCGAGGGCGAGCCGCTCGATCCGCAGAGGCTCCTCTTCACCGCCGACGGCAAGCCGCGGTGCGCGGTCGTCTACCTCGCGCACCTCTCCGAGGAGGAGCGTCAGTTCGTCGTGACGCTCGTCTTCTCGAAGCTCGTGACATGGATGCGCGGACAGGAGGGCACGCCAGACCTGCGCGCGCTCGCGTACATGGACGAGGTCTTCGGCTACGTGCCGCCGTCGGCCGCGCCGCCCGCGAAGAAGCCGATCCTGACGATCTTCAAGCAGGGCCGTGCCTTCGGGATGGGACTCGTCCTCTCGACACAGAATCCGGTCGACCTCGACTACAAGGCGATGTCGAACGCCGGGACCTGGCTCGTCGGACGGCTCCAGACCGAGAACGACAAGGCGCGCGTGCTCGAGGGCCTGCGCTCGGCCGCCGGGACGACCGACGTGGCCGAGCTCGACAAGCTGATCGGCGGGCTCGGCAAGCGTCAGTTCCTCCTCGTCTCGGCAAAGGCGAACGCTCCGCGCCTGCTCGCGACGCGCTGGGCGATGTCGTACCTCTGCGGCCCGCTCACGAAGGAGCAGGTCGCGAAGCTGAAGCGGGCGGATGCGCCTGCGACGCCCCCGCCGGAAGAACAGCCTGCCCCGACGCCGGCTTCCGCGCCCGCCCGCGAGCTCGCGGCCGACGAGACCTCGGTCGCGCCGCCGACTGCCGCCGGAGTCACTGTCTCGTACCTCGACCCGGCCGCGACCTGGGGGGCGAGCGTCGGCGCGACCGCCGGCTCGACCCGGTTCCGCGCATTCCTCGCGGCCCGCGTGTCGCTCCGCTACGACGACAGCGCGGCCGGGGTCGACGAGCAGGAGGAGTTCGAGGCGGTCTACGGCCCGCTCGACGGCGGCCTCGACCTCGACAGCGAGACCCAGGTCGACTACGACGACCGCGACTTCGCCGCCGCGCCGCCCGTGGGTGCCGCGTACGTCCTCCCCCAGGCGCCCGTCGGCGAGGCGAAGTTCTTCACCGCCGCGGCGAAGGACATCCAGCGTCATCTCGTCGACCGCCGTCCGCTCGAGCTGCAGCGGAACCGGGCGCTGAAGCTCGTCTCGCGCCCGGGCGAGAGCCCCGAGGACTTCGCGAAGCGCTGCGACACGGCCGCGCAGGAGCGCGCGGACGCCGAGTCGGCGAAGATCCGCGACCGTCTCGAGGCGAAGCGCGACCGTCTCGACAAGGCGCTCGCTCAGGCGCAGCGGCGTGTCGAGGAGCTCGACACCGACACGCGCAGCCGCCAGGCGAGCGAGCTCGTCTCCGGCGCCGGGGCCGTGCTCGGAGCGCTCTTCGGCGGACGTCGCAGCGCCCGGTCGATGGCGAGCGCGATCGGCGGCGCCGCGTCGCGTCGCGGCATGACCGCCCGCACGTCGCAGCGCAAGGAATCGGCGGAGGAGAAGGTCGACGCGACGAAGGACGACCTCGCGGAGCTCGAGCAGGAGATCCTCGACGAGGTCGCTGAGATCGACGAGCGCTGGACGGCGACCGCCGGCGAGGTCGACGCCTTCCAGATCAGGCTCGAGGCGACCGACGTCCGCGTGCTCGAGACGCGGCTCGTGTGGGTGCCGAGCGACTGATCGTGCTTCTCGCCGTCGCGGTGCTCGCGGCGGGGTGCCAGAGCGGTACCGACACGGAGCCCGCTGCGGACACGACGCGGGCGGTCGTCGAGTGGGTGAACGACGGCGACACGCTGACCCTGACGAGCGGCGCGAAGGTGAGGCTCGTCCAAATCGATGCGCCCGAGCTCGAGACGGACTGCTACGGACGTCCTGCCTTGAAAACGCTGATCGCGCTCGCGCCGAAGGGCACGCGGGTGCGGCTCGTCCGCGACCGAAGCCTCGACGACCGCGACCGCTACGGCCGCCTGCTCCGCTACGTCTTCGTCGGCACCGAGAACGTCAACGTCGCGCTCGTGCGCAAGGGAGCCGCCTCGCCGTACTTCTTCCGCAACGAGCGCGGCCGGTACGCGAAACAGCTGCTCGACGCTGTCGACGAGGCCCGAACCGCGCATCGCGGGTACTGGGGCGCCTGTCCCCGCGCGGAGCTGGACACGGGCCTCGGGTCGATCACCGGTCGGCGGTAGCGAGCGAAGACCACGGCACCGACGGATCGGCGTTGAAGCCGACACCGAGGGCCGCGAGCCGAGGCCCGTGCTCCGCGAGGCGCATGCGGTACTCACGCCACGTCCGGCCCGCCTCCGACCAGCCTGCCTCCGCGACGCCGAGCAGCCGCGGAAACGCGAGCCAGTCGAGGCCCGCGCGCGTGTCGATCGTCTCCGACCAGAGCGGCGCCTCGACGCCGAGGACGTCGCGTTCGGCGACACCTTCGACGGCGTCGGCGGGATCCCAGTCGTACGCCTTGCGCACGCTCGTCCGCCCGGCCCATTCGAGGCCGAGCGGCGAGCCGCGGTCGTACTTCATGTCGAGGTACACGCGCGTGGAGGGCGAGAGCACGAGCTTCGCGCCCTGCGAGACGGCGCGTCGCGCGAGCTCCGGATCGTGCCAGTGCTGCACCACGGCGGTTCGCTGGAGCCTCGCCCGCGCCGCCTCCTCCCAGAGGATCGCGCGCTTGCCGTGCCGGCGCACGATCCGCTGGACGCGCTCGACGAAGGCGCGGTAGTCGCTCGGATCTGTCGAGAACGCCTCGTCCCCGCCGACGTGGACGTACGCACCCGGGGTCAGTGCGGCGAGCTCGCCCAGGACGTCGTCCAGGAAGGCGTACGTGAGCTCCTTGCCGATGCAGAACGAGCTGAAGCCGACGTCGATCCCGGTGTACGGCGCGGGGGCGACGCCGTCGCAGGTGAGCTCACCGTACGAGGCGAGCGCAGCGTTGACGTGTCCCGGCATCTCGATCTCCGGCACGACGTCGACGAACCGGTCGCGTGCGTAGCGAACGATCTGGGCGTACTGCCGCCTCGTGAAGTGGCCGCCCGGGCCGCCGCCGACCGCGGTGCTCGCGCCGACTCGCGTCAGGTTCGGCCAGGAGCGCACGGCGATCCGCCAGCCCTGGTCGTCGGTCAGATGGAGGTGGAGGCGGTTCAGCTTGTAGAGCGCCATCAGGTCGATCAGCCGCTGCACCTCGCCCACGTCGAAGAAGTGGCGCGCGACGTCGAGCATCAGACCGCGCCAGCCGAAGCGCGGGCGGTCGTGGATCGTGACGAGGCCGATCTCGAATCGCCCCGGCCGTCGTCTCGCGGAGTCGACCGATGCGGGCAGGAGCTGCCGGAGCGTCTGCGTCGCGTAGAAGAGGCCCGCGGGTGTGCGCGCGTCGAGACGAGCCATGGTCGGCTCGACGCGCAGGCGGTAGCCCTCGTCGCCGAGAGCGCGGTCACCGGGCGACAGCCCGAGGACGAGGTCGCCGGAACCGGGCTCGCGCGACACGGAGACGGGCAGCCGGCATCCGGTCGCCGGCCGCAGGCGCGCGGCGAGGAGGCGCGCGACCCGCGCGGCCCCCGGGTCGTCCGCGCGCACGACGATTCGTGCCGACCGCCCGAGCTGGAACGCGCCCCGACGCGGCGCGACGGCGAGCGGCTTGGGGATCAGCGGCGGAAACGCCGGAGCGCGGCTCACGCTGCGCTACCCGCGCACTGCGCCGGACGTGAGGCCGAACATGATCCGCCGCTGTACGAGGAGGAAGAAGATGATCACGGGAACGGCGGTCAGCGTCGACGCGGCCATCAGCGCGCCCCAATCGGTGTTGCGGCTCGTCCCGTAGAAGTACGAGAGCCACACGGTGACCGTCTGGTTCGACTGGTCGGAGAGCAGCACGCTCGCGAAGATGTACTCGTTCCACGACGTGATGAACGCGAAGACCGACGTCGCGACGAGGCCCGGTGCGACGAGCGGCAGGAGGATCCGGACGAACGCTCCGACGCGGCTCGAGCCGTCGACCATCGCCGCCTCCTCGAGGTCCTTCGGAATCCCGAGGATGAAGCCGCGCAACGTCCACACGGCGAACGGGAGCACGAACGTCAGATAGGTGAGCGTCACGCCCGTGAGCGTGTTCGTCAGGTGGTACCGCGCCAGCACCACGTAGAGCGGGATCACGAGCCCCGCCGGCGGCAGCATCAGGATCCCGATCATCGCCCCGATGAACAGCTTGCGGCCCGTGAAGCGGTACTTCGCGAGCGCGACGGCGGCGAGGAACGCGAGCACGATCGAGAAGAGGACCGCGGCGCACACGACGATCAGGCTGTTCCTGACGGTGTCCCAGAAATAGGGGCGCGCCATCGCGTCGCGGAAGTGGTCGAGGGTCGGCGAGGTCGGGAACCACGTGGGCGTGAGGCTGTTCACCTCGTCGTCCGGCTTGAACGCGGTGGACACCATCCAGTAGACGGGGAACACGAGCACGACGAAGAGCGCGATGCCGACGGCGTCCCACGCCCGGCGGCGCACGATGCCCCCATGTCGGCCACGCCTCCGCGGAACGTCTGCGGGAACGCTCGTCACGCGGTGTCCCCCATCCGCACCATGCGGCGCACGTAGGGAATGCTCATCGCAGCGACCATGAGCAGCATCAGGATCGAGATCGCCGCGCCGCGCCCGAAGTTCGAGTGCGCATAGCCCTCGATGTAGACGTAGACGCCCATCAGGTAGTTCGACGCGTCGACGTGCGAGGCCCCGATCAGGAGGTACGGCTGCGTGAAGACGCCGAAGTCCCAGATGATCGAGAGACTCGTGAGGATCAGGAGGATGGGCTTGAGGGTCGGGAACGTGACGTCGCGGAAGACGCGGAGCGGGCCCGCGCCGTCCATCTGCGCCGCCTCGACCAGCTCGCGAGGCACCTGGGCCAGGCCCGCGTAGACGGTCACCGTGACGAACGGGATCGCGCCCCAGACGATCAACAACGTGACCATCGAGAGCTGAGAGAACGTCGACGCGTACCAGTCGTGCTGGAAGTAGTCGCCGAACCCGACCTCGGTGAGGATGTAGTTGAGGACGCCGTTCTGGAAGTTGGTCATCCAGTACCAGACCTGAACGGCGACGACGGCCGGCATCGACCACACGAGCACGAGGCCCGAGGTCAAGAGGATCCTGACCGGCGTCGAGAGCCGGAGCAGCAGGAGGGCGATCAGGGTGCCGACCACCATCGTCAGCCCGACGTTCGCGGCCGTGAAGACGACCGTCCGCACGAGCGTGTCCCAGAAGATGCGGTCCTCGAGCACCGAGCGGTAGTTGTCGAGCCCGACCCAGCTGCCCTGCCGCTGGATCAGCTCGGGCAGCCCGTACCGCTGGAACGAGAGCGAGACGAGATGGTAGAGCGGGTACCCGAGGATCGCCCCGATCGCCACGACCACGGGCGTGATCAGGAGGTACGGGACGGCCCCCCGCGCGACCCGGCGCGCGTCGAGCGGCCGCCGCCGCCTCGAGCCCAGGGACGGGGCTCCGGCGGCGACGGCCGCTGCGTGCGGGGCGGGATCAGGTGCCACCGTGATTCCCGCCCCGCAACTCCGCCGTTAGACGTTCGCGTTCAGCACCGAGGTGATGTTGTCGCTCGCGGACTGGGCGGCCTGCTTCACCGTCAGGCGTCCCGTGAGGATCTGGGCGAGCATGTTCCGGAGGATGTTGCCGTTCTCCACGCTCACCCAGTTCTTCGCGGTCGGGACGAACCAGCTCCGCTTCGCGGCCCGCTCGTTGACGCTCGAGCCGAGGAGCGACGTCGTGTTGGGGATGTTGCCGATCGCGCGCAGCGCCGTCATCGACGCGTTGCTCGTGTACGCCTTGATCCAGTCGACGGCGAGCGCCTTGTTCCCGCCGATCGGCACGGCGAGGTCCGAGCCGCCGAGGAAGCCCGGCAGCGGCTGACCGACCGTCCGGCTCGGCATCACGAACTGCGCCGTCGAGGCCTTGTACTTGTCGCCGACGCAGCAGCTGAACCACGCCGGGCCGATCATCGAGCCCGCCTGGCCCTGGGCGTAGACGTCGTACGGGTTCGGGTGCGCCTCGTCGGTCGTCTTCGAGGCCTTCGAGACCGCGCCGAAGAAGCTCTTGTACGCCGTCAGGCCGGCGATCGACCTCGGCGACGCGAGCGTGCCCTTCCACTTGCCGCTCACCTGCTTCGCGATCGATCCGCCGTAGTCGTAGACGAAGCTCATCGCCACGTACCAGTCCGTGCCGGCGATGTAGACGGGCGAGAAGCCCTTCTGCTTGTTCTGCGCGGCGAGCTTCTTCGCCGCCGCCGTGAACTGCGCCAGCGTGGCGGGGGCCTTGATGCCCGCCTTCTTGAACAGATCGGTCCGATACGTGACCACGCGCGAGCCTGCGTAGTACGGGACGCCGTAGAGCTTTCCGCCGAAGCGGCCGGAGGCGGCGAGCCCCTCGAGCCACGTGCTCGAGTTCGGGATCGATGCCTTCTCGGAGCTCAGGTCCTGGAACGCGCCGGCGGCCATGTACTTCGTCATCTCGGTGTTGCCCATCTCGATGACGTCCGGCGCGTTGCCGCCGGCAAGGGTGGCGTCGAACTTCTGGAGGTGGTTCCCCCACGTCTGGTACTGGACGTTCACCGCGACCCCGGGATGATCCTTCTGGAAGGCCGCGTTGGCCGCCTTGACGATCGGCTCCCAGTTCGTCGCCTGGGCGTCGGTCTGGAGCCAGACGGTGATGCTGTTGGTCGCCTGCGTCCCGCCGGAGGCGGTCGACGCGACGACGGCGAGGGCGGCGCCGACGAGAACTGCGGCGCCGATGATGCGTGCTCTCATGGGCGATACCCCCAAGCGCATCGGTAGGCGGGCGGGGGCGCTCCGGATTCCCGGTGGCCGGCGGGGCAAGCGACCAAACCGCCTACTGGCTCATACCAATCGGCCACGGCTCGGAACACTGGCACAGATCGTAGAGGATGTCAAGACCACTTTTCCTCCTGTGCTCGGCATTCCACGGATTCATGGGGCGCAGATCGCGAGAGAGCCGTCTGGGTGCGCGGGTTGTGGTACTGACCACCGTCGGTCGACGGTCAGTTGCCACCGCCGTTTCGCCTCAGGGGTGAGCGGTTGAGCTCGGTGACGAGCTTGTACCGGTCGCCTCGGTAGATCGAGCGGACATACTCGACGATCTCGCCGCTCGAGGAGCGCGTCGTGCGTTCGAACAGGAACGCCGGCGAGTGGAGCGGCACGCCGAGCGCCTCGGACTCCGTCTCGTTGGTGACCGTGGGCTCGATCGTCTGCAGACCGCCCACGATGTCGATCCCGTACCGGTCGAGGAGGAGCTCGTAGAACGACTGTCGCTCGAGGTCACGGGACGACAGGCCGGGAACGAGCGACTCCCGCACGTGGAGGGTCTCGATCGCCATCGTCTCGCGGTCGGCGAGCCTGAGCCGGCTGATGATCACGACCGGCTCGGAGGGCGAAACATGCAGCAAGCGGCCCAGGTGCGCCCCTGCCGGCGCGATGCGGAGGTCGAGCGTGCGGCTCGCCGGGACCATCCCGCGTCGCTCCATGTCCTCCGTGAACGAGGTCATCGTGAGCTCCTGGGCGATCTTCGGCTCGCTCACGAACGTTCCGCTCCCGTGGCGTCGGACGAGCAGGCCCTCCCGGACGAGCTCGTCGAGCGCGGCGCGCACGGTGAGGCGAGAGACGCCGAGGCTCGCGGACAGCTGGCGCTCGGACGGGATCGCCTCCCCCACGCCGAGCTGCTCGATCAGGTCGAGCACCTGACTTCGCGTCTCGCTCTGCTTGGTCACCGTCCGCTTCGTCGTCTCGTCTCGCATCTGATCAAGACCAGTTCTCCGCCGACCCGACGGGAACCTGCTCGGCGCCCGCGGCCGGCGTGGGGTCCGCCGTGAGCGCCGAGCCGTCGTGCACGTCGAAGAAATGGAACGCGGCCGGGTCGACGGCCAGCGCGAGCGCCGACCTCTGGTGCGCCTCCGAACGGGGGTCGAGCCGGGCGGTGAAGAGTGTCGTCTCCTGCGTGAGCAGCGACACCTCGTCGCCCTCGATGCCAAGGTCGAGCTGCGGTGCCCGGGCCTGGACACGGAAGCACGCGTGCGTGTTGGCCCCGAGCTGCTCGAGCACGTCCACACGCACGTCGAGCCGCGGAAGGCGCGGGTCGGCGAACGCCGCGTCCTCGAACGCCTCCGGCCGGATGCCCAGCACGACGGGGCCGGTCGGCGGACGACGCTCGGGGTCGAGCGGGACCGCGTAGCCACCGAAGCGCACGACGTCGGCGTCGACCACGGCCTCGACGAGATTCATCGACGGTGAGCCGATGAAGGCGGCGACGAAGACGTTGCGCGGCTTCGCGTAGAGCGTCTGCGGCGCGTCGACCTGCACGATCCGCCCTTCGCGCAGGACCGCGACGCGCTGGCCGAGCGTCATCGCCTCCGTCTGGTCGTGCGTGACGTAGATCGTCGTCACGCCGAGGCGCGCGTGCAGCTCGGCGAGCGACGCGCGCATACCGACGCGGAGCTTCGCGTCGAGGTTCGAGAGCGGCTCGTCCATCAGGAACGCGCGCGGCTCGCGGACGATCGCCCGGCCCATCGCGACGCGCTGCCGCTGCCCGCCGGAGAGCTGTGCGGGCTTGCGATCGAGGAGATCGGTGAGGCCGAGCAGCTCCGCCACGTCCTCGACGCGCTTCCGCGCGTCGGCCTTCGGTGCGCGCCGCACCTTGAGGCCGTAGGCGAGGTTCTCGCGGACGGTCATGTGCGGGTAGAGCGCGTAGCTCTGGAAGACCATCGCGATGTCGCGTCGGCGCGGCGCCAGATCGGTCACGTCCTCGCCGTCGATCCGGACGGTGCCGACGGTGACCTCCTCGAGCCCGGCGATCATGCGCAGGAGCGTCGACTTCCCGCAGCCGGACGGCCCGACGAAGACGATGAACTCACCATCCGCGATCGCGAGGCTGACGTCGTGAGCGGCGACGAACCCGTTGCCGTAGACCTTCGTGACGTGGTCGAGCTCGATCGTGGCCATTGCGCTAGGAACCCTCTCCACCGCGTTCCGGGGACGCGAGAGCTGTACCACTTTCCCGCCTCTGTCGCAACATTGGTCTTGACCACTCTACCACGGCGTGCGTAGACTGGCACGCGTGGAGACGGCGCGCAGCGACTCCGGGCTCGAACGGCTCCCGACCGAGGCCTGGGACCCGGCCGGCGCGAACCTCGACCTCCGCTCGACCGCAGAGCTCGTCGAGGCGATGAACGAGGCGGACGCAGAAGTCCCGCGAGCGGTCGCGCGCGCCCGGGACGAACTCGTCGCGGCGATCGACGCGATCGCCGCGCGGCTCGCCGACGGCGGGCGGCTCGTCTACGCGGGCGCAGGCACCTCGGGCCGGCTCGCGCTCGTCGACGCCGTCGAGTGCCAGTCGACGTTCGGCCTTCCCCCCGGGCGCGTCGTCGCGCTCGTCGCGGGCGGTGCCGAAGCGTCCGCGACCGCGCAGGAGCACGCCGAGGACGACGCGGCGGCCGGTGCGGAGGACGTGGCCGCGCTCGACCCGACGGCGAAGGACGCCGTGGTCGCGCTCAGCGCCAGCGGCCGGACACCCTACGTGCTCGGCGCGCTCGAGGAGGCGTCCGCCGTCGGCGCGCTGACGGTCGCAGTCACGTGCGTCGAGGGCTCGCCGCTCGGCGCCCTTGCCGACCACGAAGTCGCGGTCGTCGTCGGCGGTGAGCTCATCGCGGGCTCGACGCGCTTGAAGGCGGGGACGGCGCAGAAGCTCGTGCTCAACGCTATCTCGACGATCTCGATGGTGCGGCTCGGCAAGACGTTCGGGAACCTGATGGTCGACGTCGTCGCGACGAACGAGAAGCTGCGGGAACGGGTACGCGCGATCGTCCGCAACGCGACCGGGGCGCCGGCGGAGCGCGTCCACACGGCGCTCGAGGCTTCCGGCGGAGACGCGAAGCTGGCGATCGTGATGCTCGAGCTCGGCGTGGACGCGCGGACGGCGCGGGCGCGTCTCGACGGGGCCGGCGGTGTCGTCCGCCGGGCGCTCGAGCCATGAAGCTCGGCGTCGAGGCGGCGCTCGTCGACGGTCGGCTCGTTCCCGGCGACGTCGCCGTCGACGACGGCCGTATCACCGCCGTGGGGCTCGACGGGCTCGGCCGCGGGATCGCCTCACCCGGCTTCGTCGACCTGCAGGTGAACGGCTTCGCGGGCGTCGACTTCCTCGGCGCGGACACCGACGGGTTCGCCGCGGCCGGCGAGGCGCTGCTCGAGACAGGCGTCACGGCCTACCTCCCCACGCTGATCACGACAGAGGAAGCCGACCTC
>NZ_DATMBZ010000022.1:0-57032 GCF_035558935.1 Gaiella sp.
GGCCTTCCACCTCGATCGCGCGGCGGCGCTGCTCGCCGAGCTCGACGGGCAGGTTCCCGCCGACCTGAGGGCGGAGGCCGCTGACGTGCTCGAGCGGGCCGGCTGCCGAGCGCTCGCCCGCGAGGCGAACCGAACGGCCCGTCGGCTGCTGCTCCGCTCGATCGAGCTCGAGCCGAGCCTCGAGCGCCGGTTTCACGCCGCCCGCGCGGCATGGCGGCTCTGGGAGCTCCCCGCGGCGGAGGACGAGATGGCGGAGGTGCGCACGCTCGCCCAGGCCGCCGGCGAGCGCACGATCGAAGGGCTGGCGCTCACCCAGCTCGCGGAGATCGTCCTCAATCGCCACGCCGACGTCGAGCAGGGGCGGACGCTCGGTCTCGAGGCGCTCGGTCTCCTCGCCGGCGCCCCGGGTGACGCGCGCTCCGACGCCCTGACGCTCCTCTCGAGCATCGGCTGGTGGGAGGGCGATCTGGAAGGCGTCGAGCGGTACACCGGCGAGGCGCTCGAGATCGCCCGCGAGGCGAACCGCCCCGATCTCGAGAGCCTCGCGCTGGGCGAGCTCGCAGCGGCCCACGTCGCGCGACTCGAGCTCTCGCGGGCCGACGCGGTGCTCGACGCGGCGGCGGCGCTCGCGGAGTCGAGCGGGAGCCTCTCGGCGACCGCCTGGGTGGCCCGGATCCGTGGCTCGATCCACCTCCGACGAAGCCGCTTCGCCGACGCGGAGCGCGAGTTCCACGCAGCGCGGGACCTCTTCGACGAGATCGGCGCGGCCTCCGACGCCGGCCGGACGCAGCAACTCGAAGGCCTCGCCGTCTGGCAGGGCGGCGATCCGGACCGCGCCGAACAGATCGTCCGGGAGGCGGTTCGCTCGCTCCTCGCGCTCCAGGAACGCGCGAAGGTGATCGAGGCGCAGCGGACGCTCGCGGAGCTCGTCCTGGCGAAGGGCCACGTCGAGGAGGCCGAGCGGTGGGCGCTCTCTGCCGTCGAGACGGTCGGGATGCAGGACACGATGTCGCGGGCGAACGTCCGCATGGTGCTCGGGCTCGTCCGGGCCGCCCAGGGGCGCGACGACGAGGCGGAGCTCCTGCTCCGCGACGCGATCGACTCGCTCGCGGCGACCGACTACCGGAACTCCGAGCCCGAGCCGCTCGCCGCCTATGCTCGCTTCCTTCGCGACCGGGGCCGCGACGACGAGGCGGCGGCGATCGAGGAGCGGCTGGCGAGGCTTCTCGAGCCCGAGAGCGCCGCACCCATCATCTGATCGTTTCACCCGACGAGCGCCGCCCGGATCGCCTGGCTCGAGCGCTCGTCCGGCGATTCCGAGATCACCGTGGCAGGCCGATCGAAGCCGTCGAGCGCAACGCGGAGCGGGTCGGCGCGGAGCGTGCCCTCGCCGTAGGGCAGATGCTTCGTCTCGTTGCGGTTCGCGAACGCGATGTCCGAGAAGTGGAGGTGGAACGGAGCGCCGCTCGGCAGCACGCCGTCCACGAGCTCGAGCGCCTCGCGGAACGGCTCGGGCTCGACGAACGCGCCGTCGCTCGTCGCGTGCATGTGCGCGAAGTCGACGACCGGACGCACCCAGCCGGCGCGACGGCTGATCTCGACGCAGTCGTCGAGCGAGCCGAGGTCGCGGACGCGCCCCATGACCTCGATCCCGAACGGCACGGCCCGGTCCTTCCCCTCCAGTCGCTCGCGCACGAGGGCGAGCTGCTCGACGACCGCGTCGATCGCGTCTTCACGGCTACGGCCGAGGAGGAATCCCGGGTGGAACACGACGACCTCGGCGCCGCACGCGGCGGCGATCCCGGCGCTCCGGTCGAGCGCGCCGAGCGCCGACGACCACTTGCGGCCGGTCGCCTCGAGATGGCCGACCCACCCGAAGAGCGGCGCGTGCACCGAGAGCGCGAGGTCGTGCTCACGGGCGAGCTCGCCGAGCCGCTCCGCCCAGGGGTAGCCCATCCAGAAGCCGGACTCGAAGTCGATCTCGCAGGCGTCGTAGCCGCGCTCGAGCAGCACTTCCACCGCCCGCTCGGGAGCGTCGCGATCGGGTATGCGCGCCGACCCGACCCTGACTCGGCCCATCCGGCGACTCTAACCCCCTGCAAACCGGGGATGTCGTCCGACCGGTCCCGTACCCTCGCGACATGGCCCAGCCCACACGCATCGACCTCCTCGAGCTCGACATCGACCTTCGCCTCACGGACCTCTGGCGCGAGGCCGCCGACATCGCCGAGTGGAACCTCGAAGTGGTGTCAGCCTTCATGCGGGCCGCGTACGGCAAGGGGTACTGCGACGCGCTGACCGAGGACGCGCCGGGAGCGCTCTGCCTCGACCACGGGTACGAGGTGCCGAGGCGGCAGCGCGACGCCGCCGAGGCTTAGACCCCTCGGGGTCGGCACCGAAGGTGCCTGACCCCTGAAGCGTGGTCCGGCAGAGGCGCGTTTCCATGCCGAGCGCCGCGGGGGTCGGGCACCCTCCGAGCGCCGGACGGCTTGTCTCTAGACTGTCGGTCATGGCACGGTCCTCGTCGCCTGCCAGGCTCGTGGTCGCGCTGTCCGTCGCGGCGGTGCTCGCGGTCTTCCTGCTCTACACGTCGCTCGCGGGCGGAGGGACGCCGTCGGTGTCGCCGAGCGAGCTCGCGGCGAAGACCGGCGAGGTCTCCCTCGCGGGTCGGGTGGTCGGCACGCCGACCGGCGACGCGCACGGCGCCGGCCTCAAGTTCGTGCTCGAGGACATCAAGGGCGCGAACAAGCAGCGCGTCACGGTGGTCTACAAGGGCTCCGTGCCCGACCTCTTCCGTGTGGGCCGCGACGTCGTCGTGACCGGGACGCAGCGCGCCGACGGCACCTTCGTGACGAAGCCGGGCTCGATGATCACGAAGTGCCCGTCGAAGTACCAGGCCGCGAAGACGTAGCGGTCGATGGCCGAGCTGGGACGCGCCGCCCTCGTCATCACCCTCGGGCTCTCCGCCTACGCGCTCGTCGCGGGCGCGGCGGCCGCGGCGCTCGGCCGGCGACGGCTGGCGCTCTCGGCTCGGAACGCGCTGATCGCGTCGTTCTTCTCGACGCTCGTCGCCGCCGCCGTTCTGGTGGCCGGTTTCCTCCGCGACGACTTCTCGCTCGCGTACGTCGCGGGCCACTCGAGCCGCGCATTGCCGTTCGCGTACAAGCTGTCCGCCTTCTGGGGCGGGCAGGAGGGGTCGCTTCTGCTCTGGCTGCTCGTCCTCACCGGCTACTCGGCGCTCGCCGTGTGGTTCGCGCGCAAGCGCGCCCGTGATCTCGTCGTCTGGGTGACGCCCGTCCTCGGGGGGATCGCCGTCGGGTTCAGCTGGCTTCTCGTCGGAGTCTCGAGCCCCTTCGACACGATCCCTGCGCCCGCGGACGGGAACGGGCTCAACCCGAGTCTCCAGAACCCGTACATGGTGGCGCACCCGGTGCTGCTCTACCTCGGGTACGTCGGCCTCGCGGTTCCGTTCGCCTTCGCGATGGGGGCGCTGCTCTCCGGGCGGATGGACGAGCGCTGGATCGTCGCGACGCGGCGGTGGACGATCGTGGCCTGGACCGCGCTCGGTGTCGGCCAGCTCCTCGGCGCGCACTGGGCCTACCAGGAGGTCGGCTGGGGCGGCTACTACGCGTGGGACCCCGTCGAGAACGCGGCGCTCATGCCGTGGCTCGCGGCGACGGCATACCTGCACTCGGTGATGATCCAGGAGAAGCGCGGGATGTTGCGGGTGTGGAACGTGACGCTCGTGAGCCTCGCGTTCTGCCTCTCGCTCTTCGGCACCTTCCTGACCCGCTCCGGCGTCGTCAGCTCGATCCATTCCTTCACGCAGAGCGCGATCGGCCCGTGGTTCCTGGCCTTCATCGTGGTCGCCGTCGTCTTTTCCGTGACGATGATCTGGCTGCGGCTCCCGCAACTCCGCACGACGGCCCGCCTCGAGTCGCTCGTCTCGCGCGAGGCGACGTTTCTCTACAACAACCTGCTCCTCGTCGCGCTCTGCCTGACGATCCTCTGGGGGACGGCGTGGCCGATCGTCTCCGAGGCGGTGCGCGGCGAAGCGGTCGTCGTCGGCCGTCCCTACTACGACTTCTTCCTGCGGATCTTCGGCCTGCCGCTCCTACTGCTGATGGGGATCGGGCCGCTCGTCGCCTGGCGGCGCGCCTCGTTGCGAGGGCTGGCGCGGGTCTTCGCGTGGCCGGCGGCCGTCGCGGCCGCGACCGGCGTCGCGCTGATCGCGTTCGGGGCCGGCTCCTCGATCCCCGGACTGATCGCGTACACGTTCTCCGCGTTCGTCCTCGCGACGATCGCGCTCGAGTTCTCCCGCGGCACCGCTGCCCGCCGAGCACTGACGGGTGAGAGCGTCCCGACCGCGTTCAGCCGTCTCGTCGGGCGCAATCGTCGCCGCTACGGCGGGTACGTCGTCCACGCGTCGGTCGTCCTGCTCGCGATCGGCGTCGCGGGCTCGAGCGCGTACGACTCGGTCGTGGAAGGGAAGCTCGCCCGCGGAGAGTCGCTCGCGGTCGGGGGCTACACGCTCACGTACCGCAATCTGACGGAGAAGGACGCGGCCAACGCGACGGAGATACGCGCCGTCCTGAACGTCAGGCGCGGGGGCGACTCGCTCGGCACGATCAAGGCCGGCAAGAACGCCTACAGCGTGGAGCAACAGGTCTCAAACGAGGTCGGGATCCGCTCCGACAAGTTGACCGGAGAAGACCTCTTCGTCATCGCCGAGCAGGTGAACGACGACGGCACCGTGTTCTTCCGCATCTTCGTCAAGCCGCTCGTCAACCTCATCTGGCTCGCCGGTCTCGTCTTCGTGCTCGGCTCCGTGATCACGCTCTGGCCCGACGCGCGCGAGGAGCGGCGCCTCGCCACGCGGTACGCGACTGTGGGTGAGCGCCGGGAGCGCACCGCCACGACGTGAGCCTGTGGCTCGTGCTCGGCGCGGCGCTGGCCGTCGCCGTCGTCGTCGTGGTCGCGCTCCCCTTCCTTCGCGAACCGACGCCCGACTCGGACGCCCTCCACGAGCTCGATGCGGCGGAGCGCGAGCGGCTCGAGGCCGAGGAGGCGCGCGACCGCGCCCTCGCCGCGCTCAAGGAGCTCGAGGCCGACCACCGCGCCGGCCGCATCTCCGACGAGGACTACCGCGCCGTCGTCGGCGTTCTGCGGCGCGACGCGGCAGAGGCGCTCCGAGAGCTGGATCGCGTCCGTGCGATGCCGCGGGGAGGGACTCGGACCGAGAGCGCGAAGAGCGCCTGATGGGTCGTCGAGCCGGGCTCGGCCCGGCCGCCGCAGGGGTGTTGATCCTTTGCCTGCTGCTCGTCGCCGGGACGGCGGCGGGCGATCCGGGCACCGACAAGGCGCGGATCGACGGCCGCATCGACACGTTGCGCGGCCGTGCCGCGGCCGCCGACCAGAAAGCGGGCGTGCTCACCGAGCAGCTGAGCGCGGTTGCAGGACAGGTGCGCGAGCTCGAGGCAGGCGTTCGGGCGCAGCAGGCGCGACTCTCGGTTCTGCGGGGACAGCTCGCCGGGGCCCGCGCGCGCCTTGCAGCGCTCGACGGCACGATCGCCCGTCAGACCGAGCGGCTCGGGCGGCTGCGCGGCGAGTACCGATTGGCTCTGATCCGGCTCGAGCAGCGAGTTCGCGAGCTCTACATGACCGACGGCCCGGACGCGCTGGCGTTCGTGCTCGGGACGGCGAGCTTCGCCGACCTGATCGACAACCTCGACCTTCTGAACCGGATCGGCCGCCAGGACGAGCGGATTGCGGCGCGGGTCAAGGCGAGCCGCGACGGCGTCGCCGACGCCAGACGGCGCACGAAAGCAGCTCGCGTCGAGGCGGCGCACGTCGAAGCAGCGGTGGCGTCTGCGACCAGCGAGCAGCAGGATGTCGTGTCCCGGCTCGTCGCGAGCCGTGATGCCCTCGTCGCGGCGAGGAGAGACAAGTCGGCGACGCTTGCCTCGATCCGCGACGATCGCGCGTCGACGCTCGCGGAGATCGACGCCCTCGAGGAGCAGAGCGCCGTGCTCGCGGAGCGCATCCGCCAGGCCCAGCAGCAGTCGTCCTCTGTGCCGGTCGTCGTGCCGTCCGGCAGCGGTGTGCTCGGCTGGCCCGTCTCCGGACCCGTGACGAGCGGCTTCGGCCTCCGCTGGGGGCGGATGCACGAGGGCATCGACATCGCCGTCGCCGAGGGCACGCCCGTGCGTGCGGCGGGGGCGGGGACCGTCATCTACGCCGGTTGGATGGGCGGTTACGGCAACCTCGTGGTGGTCGACCACGGCAACGGCCTCTCGACCGCCTACGCGCACAACTCGTCGCTCGGAGTCGGCGTCGGCCAGTCGGTGACTGCGGGCCAGGTCGTGTCCTATTCGGGCAACACGGGCAACTCCACCGGGCCGCACGTGCACTTCGAGGTTCGCGTGAACGGCTCGGCCGTCGACCCGCTCGGCTACCTGTAAGCGCTCGGACGCCGGTCACGCAGCGTCGATCGCGGCCGGAAGCTCGTCGACCGCGACGACATGGAGGTCCGGCAACGCCCGCCAGCGCTCGTCGAGCCCGAGGCCGTAGCCTGCGAAGAGCTCGTCGGGGACCGTGAAACCGATGTGCCGCAGAGAGATGTCTTCGACGAGGCGGCGATACGGCCGGTCGAGGAGGGTCACGGCCGCGAGGCTCGCGGGCCGACGTTCCGCGAAGCAGCGAGTGAGGAACGCGAGCGTCAGCCCGGTGTCGACCACGTCCTCGACGAGCAGGACGTCGCGGCCCTCGAGCGGGCAGTCGAGATCCTTGAGAAGTCGCACTCCGCCGCCCGGCCCGCCGCTCGAGTACGGCGCGAGCTCGATCACGTCGATCTGGTGGTCGAGGTCCAGGGCGCGCGAGAGGTCGGCGAGGAACACGGTGCTCGACTTGAGCGGCGCGACGAGGAGAGGCATGCGTCCCGTATAGGCGGCGGCGATCTCCCGGCCGAGCTCGGCCACCCGCGCGGCGATCTCCTCGCGCTCGAGGTAGACCTCGCCGATCGGCTGCCCATCCGCACGCAGGCGCTCGGCGGCGCTCCGCCGGCTCACGATGCGATCCGCAGCCGGTACCGCTGCGCGAGGCGCTCGATGTCCCGCCGGTAGAACAGCTTCACCCTGACGTCCGGGTAGAGGCGCCGCACTTCACGGAGTTTTCGGTTCTTGCGGGTGACGAGCGACTGCTTCATCACCGTGACCTCGATGTAGAGGTTCTGCTCCGGGAGGTAGAAGTCCGGCGTGAACGCTCGCGTGACGCGTCCCTCGGCGTCGCGCTCGAGCACGAACGACCGCGGTTCGTACTCCCAGGGAATTCCGTACCAGTCGAGAATCCTCGCGCACTCGCGCTCGGCGCCGTTGACGAAGCGCGGCGGCTCGGCGCCGCGATATGCCTGGAACTCGGCGGTTTCCCTGGGCGACTCGGGCACCGCTTCGAGAGTAGCGAGGGGCTCGGACGGCCCCCGTTCTCGCTCGCGGAGCGCGATTCCGCGGAAGCGGAATCGCGCCGCTGATTCCGGACGGAGGCGGGCAGATGCCTGAAGGCGCCCGCCTTCGCGGTCGCAACCGCCGGTCCACTCGCCGGACTGTCGGTTCCCGTACGGCGGCCGTACACTGCGTCCGATGGCCGTCGGCGAACGCCCGTTCCGGATCGCCCACCTGTCCGACCTGCACTGTGGCGGCCCGTACTTCGAGGCCGCGCTGCTCGAGCGAGCGATCTCGGAGGTCAACGAGCTCAGGCCAGACATCGTGATCTGCTCCGGCGACCTGACGACGTTCGGGTTCAAGCACGAGTACCAGCTCGCGCGCCAGTACCTCGACCAGATCGACTGCGACTCGTTCGTCGTGGTCCCTGGAAACCACGACGCCCGGAACGTCGGCTACGTCCATTTCGAGGATCTCTTCGGGAGCCGGTCGTCCGTCCTGCGCAAGGACGGCGTGACCGTCGTCGCGGTCGACTCGACCGAGCCGGACCTCGACCACGGGCAGATCGGGCGGGGCCGCTACGCGTGGATCGAGGAGCAGTTCTCGGCCGAGCCGGCCAAGCTGAAGATCTTCGTCCTCCACCACCACCTGCTGCCCGTCCCCGGAACGGGGCGCGAGCGGAACGTCGTATACGACGCGGGTGACGCGATCGAGTGCCTGCTCCGGGCGGGCGTGCACCTCGTTCTCTCCGGGCACAAGCACGTGCCCTACGCATGGCGCCTCGAACACCTATTCGTCGTGACCACGGGCACCGTTTCGTCTCTGCGCCTCCGGGGGAACACCAGGCCCTGTTACAACGTCGTCGAGGTGCACGGCAACCACGTCTCGATCTCGAGGAGACACCCCTTCCACGGCGAGGAGCGGATCATCCAGTTCTCCACCGAGACGTTCGAGTACGAGAAGTACACGGGCCGGATCGAGCGGGAGGTGACGACGCGAGGATGAGACGCGTGGTCGCCATCGTGGACGGCGAGCACTACCCACCCGTCGTCAGGGACGCACTCGAGGAGATCGACGACCTCGTCGTCGCGGCCGTGCTCGTCGGCGGGGTCGAGAAGCTGCGCGGCGACGATCCCGGCTACGGCGTTCCGCTGGAGCCGTCGCTCGAGGCCGCGATCGAGCGGCATCTTCCGGACGTCGTCCTCGATCTCTCGGACGAGCCGGTGCTGGGGCCGCCCGAACGCATGGCGCTCGCGAGCAGGACGTTGGCGCTCGGTGTGCCCTACGAGGGGCCGGACTTCCGCTTCGACCCGCCCGACGCGACGGCGGTCGACGTCCCGACGCTCGCCGTGATCGGCACGGGAAAGCGCGTCGGCAAGACGGCTGTGACGGGCCACGTCGCCCAGCGGCTGGCGCTGACGCGCCGCGTCGTCGTCGTCGCGATGGGCAGAGGGGGCCCGCCAGAGCCCGAGGTCATCTTCGTCAGGCCGACCGTCGAGGCGCTGCTGGACATGTCGCGGGACGGGCGCCACGCCGCGTCCGACCACCTCGAGACGGCCGTCGTCGCCGGTGTGACCACGGTCGGCTGTCGCCGCTGCGGCGGGGGCCTGGCGGGAGCGGTCGCCGTGTCGAACGTCGTCGAGGGTGTGTCGATCGCGGCAGGTCTCGGCGCCGAGCTCGTCCTGCTCGACGGCAGCGGCGCGGCGCTCCCGCCCGTGGCGGCCACCCGCCGCCTGCTCGTCGTATCCGCCGCCCAGCCCGTCGAGATCGCGGCCGGCTACCTGAACGCCTACCGTGCCCGGATCTCCGACCTCGTCGTCGTGACGATGGCCGAGAACGAGGCGCCGCACGAGGAGCTCGTACGCGCGCTCCGCGGCAACCTGCGGCCGTGGGCGCAGGTCGTCCGCACGGTGCTCCGGCCGCGCCCGCTCGAGCCCGTATCCGGCGAGCGTGTCGCGTTCTTCTGCACCGCGCCGGCGACGCACCACGATCGGCTCGCGGCGCACCTCGAGCAGGCCCACGGCGCGCGGGTGACGTCCGTCTCGGGCAACCTCTCCGACCGGGGCCGGTTGCGGGACGACCTGGCGGGTGCGGACGCCGATGTCTTCCTGGTCGAGCTGAAGGCTGCCGCGGTCGACGTCGTCGCCGAGGAAGCCGCGCGGCGCGGCGTGCGGATCGTCATCGCCTCGAACGACGTCGTCCCGCTACCGGGCGAGCCGTCCCTCGATCTCGAGCTCGACAGGCTGGCGTCGGAGACTCTGTCCTTCGCCTCCGAGGCCGTCCAGTGAGCGAGCGCCGGTACCTCGCGCCTCTTCCGCTCGGCGGCGACGAGGGCCCGCCCTGGTCGAAGGGCCTGATGTCGCGCGCGCTCGCGGCCACCGGTCTCACCGTCACTCGCGCGTACGAGCTCGCGCGCCGCGTCGACGCGGACATGACCGAGCGCGGCACCGACCGGGTCGACCTCGACCGGCTCGCCGACCTCGCGGCCGAGGTGCTCGGCGAGGCCGAGGGCGGGCGCACGATGCGGCGGCTCCGGCGCCTCCACGCGCTCCGCCAGCTCGACGTGCCGATCATCCTGCTCGTCGGCGGCGCGACCGGCACCGGGAAGTCCACGATCGCGACGGAGGCCGCACACAGGCTCGGGATCACGCGTGTGACGTCGACCGACTTCATCCGGCAGACGATGCGGGCCTTCTTCTCTCCGGCGTTCATGCCGTCGGTGCACTATTCGAGCTTCGAGGCGGGGCTCGCGCTCACGAAGGCGGAAGAGGACGAGGCCGGCGACGCGCGGTTGCTTGGCTTCCTCGACCAGACGCGGAACGTCCTCGTCGGCGTCGAGGCGGCGATCGACCGCTCGCTCGCCGAGGGCTGGTCGATGGTGCTCGAGGGCGTCCACCTGGTGCCCGGGATGGTGGACATCGAGCGGGGCAACGCGATTGTCGTCCAGTGCCTGGTCGCGATCGAGGACGAGGATCTGCACCGAAGCCACTTCTGGGTCCGCGATCACGCGACAGAGGGTCTGAGGCCCCTCGAGAAGTACATCGACGGCATGCCCGAGATCCGCATGATCCAGGGCGCGCTGATCGAGCGGGCGGAGCGGTGCGACGTGCCGGTGATCATGAACTCGACGCTCGACCAGGCGATGGGCGAAGTCCTCGACCTCGTCCTCTCGACCGCCGACCAGCTCGCGCGCGTGTGAGTTGCCACTAGAGTCGGCACGTGGCCGACTGCCTCTGCACCCGGTACGCCCGGGCGACCGAGTGGGCGGCGCTCGCCGGGGCTCGCTGGCTCGGACGGGCGGACGAGGAGGCGGCGGAGGACGCCGCGGCAAGCGGGATGAAGTCGGCGCTCGACGAGTTGCCCATCGAGGGCGAGGTCGTCATCGGCGCGCGCACCGGCGAGACGCTGCTGCCCGGTGGCACGGTCGGAGCGGGCGGCCAGCGCGTCGACCTCGCACTCGACCCGATCGAGGGACGAGCCGTCGTCGCACGCGGCGGCGTCGGAGCGATGGCGATGCTCGCCGTCGCGCCCGAGGGCGCGCTGCGGCGCCTGCCGGACATGTACATGCGCTCGATCGCCGTGGGCCCACGAGCGCGCGACGTGATCGACCTCGACCGACCGGTTGCGGAGAACGTCCAGAAGGTCGCCGAGAGCTTCGGGCGCCAGCCGCTCGACATCACCGCGCTCGTGCTCGACCGGCCGCGCCATCACGACCTGATCGAGGAGCTCCGGAGCGCGGGGACCCGCATCAAGCTGATCGGTGACGGCACGGTCACCGCGTCGATCTCCGCCGCGATCCGCGGGACGAACGACCACCTCGCGATCGGGATCGGCGGGACACGTCAGGCCGTGCTCACCGCCGCCGCTCTGCGCTGCCTCGGCGGCGGCATGCAGGCGCAGCTCTGGCCGACGACGCGGACGCAGATCGACGCGGCACGGGAGATCGGAGTCGAGGACATCTCGCACGTCTTCACGGAGGAGGACCTCGCTCCGGGCGACGTGATCGTCGTCGCGACAGGGGTCACGAACGGCGACCTGCTCCGGGGCGTCCGCTTCATGGCCGACTCCGCGAGGACGCACTCGCTGATCATGTGCATGCGCTGCAACTGGGTGCGCTTCGACGACGGCATCCACTTCTTCGCGCGCGAGCGCAGGGAAGAGGTGCGGCTCCTCGGCTGATCCGTTACACCGCTTGCGGCAACAACACGAGGCGCACGGTCCCTCGGCGGGCCCCGTGGGGCTCGTAGCGTGAGAGGAGTGGCTCGTAGCCCCGGGCCACGATCCTCAGGTGGATGTGGGCCGGGCGACCCTCGTACGACGCCGGATACGGGCCCTCGAACCGGAAGCGCCCGTTCCGGTCGGCCAGGACCGTCGCGCTCAGCGCCCGGACGTAGCCGCCCTTCCTGTTCGACTGCCAGAGCTCGATCCGGGCGCCGGGGATCGGCCGGCAGTCGAGCGACGAGAGGATCACGCCCGTCAGCACATGTCCCTTCCCGATGGACGCCCGCACAGGGGGCGAGCCGCGACCGAACGGGCCGAAGCCGTCCGAGACCGTGGCCGGGCAGCCGGCGGTAGCCGTGGCGGTCGCGGTGGCGGTGAGCGCGCAAGCCACTAGAAGAGCTGCGGTGAGGGCTCCGCGGAGCCGGCTCATCGCTACGTCTTACCAAATCACCCGTCAGAGGAGAAATGCAGAGGCGCGGCTGAAGCCGCGCCTCCTTCGGCTGGACACCCGTCGAGGTGTCTACCCGAACCCGAGGATGAACTTCGCGTCGTCCGACATGCGGTCCGGCGTCCACGGGGGGTCGAAGGTCAGCTCGACCTCGACCTGCTCGACGCCCGGCAGCGCCGCCACCGCGTCGTGGATGTTCTCCTGGATCATCGGCCCGGCGGGGCAACCCATCGACGTGAGCGAATGGATGACCTTCACCCGCTCGCCCTCGATCTCCGCGTCGTAGTAGAGGCCGAGCTCGACGATGTCCATCCCGAGCTCCGGGTCCTCAACGTCGTGGAGCGCCTCGACGACGTCGTCCTTCGTGATCATGGCCGTACCGTAGCTCAGGCCCAGGGGTCGGTCCCCGCTAGGGGCGCATCCCCGTGACGCCTCGCCTCGCGGGGGACAGGCCCCTGCGGGGCCAGTCCCCGAGGATCACGATCCCTCGTCCGGCATGACCAGGACGATCTTCCCCAGCTGCTCGCCCGCCTCGAGCCGCTCGTGCGCGGCGCGGATCTCCGACAGCGGGTAGACCCGATCGACGTGCACGCCCACGCGGCCCGTGCGGACGAGGTCGTACGCGCCGAGGAAGTCCTCGCGCGTCCCCATGCTCGAGCCGAGCACCGTCAGCTGCTTCCACCAGAAGCGGTGGAGCTGCGCCGGCGGGTTCGGTCCGCTCGTGGCGCCGCAGACGACGACACGGCCGGTCGGCCGCACCGCCGCGAGCGACCGGGCCCACGTCGCCTCTCCGACCGACTCGACGACGACGTCGACCCCCTTCCCCGTCGTCTCGCGCACGGCACCGACGACGTCGCCCTTCGCATGGTTGACCCCGACGTCGGCACCCCACTCGACCGCGCGGGCGAGCTTGTCGTCGTCGCCCGACGTGACGATGGTGCGCACTCCGAGAGCACGGCAGATCTCGAAAGCGGCCGTCGCGACGCCGCCGCCGATGCCCCAGATCAGCGCCCATTCGCCCGCCTGCACGGCCGCGCGTGTCACGAGCATTCGGTAGGCAGTCTCGTAGACGAGCGGGAAGGCCGCGGCGACCTCGAAGGTGAGGGAGTCGTCGAGTGGAAAGACCTGTGCGTCGTCGACCGCGATCAGCTCGGCATGCGTCCCGTCGGTGTGCTCGCCGATCACCGTGATCGCGTCCCCGTGCTCCATCCCGGGGTTCAAGACAACCCGTTGTCCCGGCTCGAGCCCGTCCACGCCTTCGCCGAGCGCCTCGACGACCCCGGCGCCGTCGGCACCGAGGATCCTGGGCTTCGGCACGGAGGGCAGGCCCTTGCGCACCCAGATGTCGAGGTGGTTGAGCGACGCCGCACGAAGCCTCACGAGCACCTGGCCGCGGGCGGCGACCGGGTCGGGGACCTCCTCGACCCGGAGCACCTCGGGCCCTCCGTCTTCGTGGATCCGTGCAGCGAGCATGGCACGATCCTCGCATGACGACCGATGACCTGCGCCGGCTTGCCGACGAGCTCGGCCTCGACGTCGTCGGCGCGGCGCCCGCCGCGCCGTACACCGAGACCGAGCGTCACATCGGCGAGCGGCGAGCCCGGGGCCTCTTCGGGACGATGCGCTTCACGATGGCGCAGCCCGAGGTCTCCTGTCACCCGGAGACGCTGCTCGACGGCGCCCGCACGGTCGTCTCCGCGGCACTGTGCTACTACGTCGGCTCGCCCGAGCCGGCCGCCGGCGAAGGTCGCCTGCCGCGCTACGCGTGGAGCGACCACTACGCCGACCTGCGCGAGCGGCTGGACGCCCTCGGACGGCGGCTCGGTGGGTCCTACCGCGTGCTCGTCGACGCGAACCAGCACGTCGACCGGGCGGGAGCCGAGCGGTCCGGCGTCGGCTTCATCGGCAAGAACACGATGCTCATCACGCGGACGCACGGATCGTGGGTCGTGCTCGGAGCCCTGGTGACCGACGTCGAGCTCGATTCGACGCCGCCGCTCGACGCGGGTTGCGGGAGCTGCACGCTCTGCATCGACGCTTGCCCGACCGGGGCGTTGGACGAGCCCGGCGTCCTCGACGCCACCCGATGCCTCTCCTACTGGACGCAAACCGCGGGGGAGATGCCGGAGGACGTCATGGACGCGCTCGAGGATCGCGTCTACGGCTGCGACATCTGCCAGGAGGTGTGCCCGTGGAACCGCGGCGTCGAGAAGCGACGCGGCGGCGACCCGTTGCCGGAGGGCTCACAGCCGGTCGTCTCCCTCGTCGACTGGCTGGAGCGAGAAGGGGACGACCTCGTGGCGGAGCTCGAGCGGCTCTACGTGCCGAGAAACGCTCCTCGCTGGCTCCGGCGGAACGCGCTCGTGGCGATCGGGAACGTCGGGGGGGAGGGCGAGGCGGAGGTCGCCGCGCGCTACGTCGACGACCCGGAGCCCGCCGTGCGGGCAGCCGCGCGACGTGCGCTCGCGCCGGTCGCCGACCGGTCGCGGCTGGAAGGGGGGCGAGGCTGAAGCCACGGCCCACGAACCCGCGGATCCACCGCGAGCGCCTGCAGGTCGTCGCCCACGAGCTGCGGAGCCCCGTTGCGGCGCTCTCCGCGCTCGCCGCGGCGGCGCCGACGGTCCCTCCGGCCGAGCGGAGGCGACTGTTCCTTCTCGCCCTTGCGGCTGCGCGCGACGTCGAGCGGATCCTGGGCGACAGCGAGCTCGTCTCGCTTCGCCGGGAGCGCGTCGACCTCGGTGCGCTCGCATCGACGTTCGGGGGCGAGCGCGTCCGGGTCTCGGTCGCCGGCGCAGCCTTCGTGCACGGTGATCCGACACGTCTGCGCCAGGTGCTCGCGAACCTGATCGCCAACGGGCTGCGGCACGGGACGCGCGTCGAGATCGCGGTGAGCGAGCGCAACGGCCGGGTCGTCGTCGACGTCGTCGACGACGGAGCGGGAATTGCTGCCGGAATCGACCCCTTCGCCCGCGGCGCGAGCGGTGTCGAGTCGTCGGGGCTCGGGCTCTGGCTCGGCCGCGAGATCGCCGGGGCGCACGGCGGGGCGCTCGAGCTCGTTTCCGGCACCCGGCCGGGAACGTGCTTCAGGCTGTCTCTGCCGTCCGCTTCCGGCGAGTGCTGAGCCCAAGCTCGGACTGCAGCGCCTGGGCGCGCGCCGCGACGGCGCGTCGAAGCCCGGCCGGCTCGAGCACGACGGTCTCGCCCCGGTCGGCGAGCACCTCGGAGAGGAGCCACTCCTCGGTCTTGAACGTCACGTCTGCGACCGCCGACTTGTCGGTCAGGGCACGGGCGCCGCGCTCGAGCTTCCAGCGAGCGATCGGCTGTGCGTGCCAGAGCCGTGCGATCGCGGGCTCCGAGAGGTAGTTGGGGTCGAAACCGTCGCGCGGCTCGAAGCGCTCGCGTGTGAGCCGTGCGGACCGCATCCGGTCGAGGCGGTAGGTGCGCGGGCCGTCGACCGTCCGGTCCCACGTGTGCACGCGCCAGTACGGCAGCTCGCGCTCGATCGTGTACGGCTCGACGAGACGCGTGACCGGTTCCTCCTCGCCCTCCTTCAGGTAGTCGAGCTCGACGAGGCGCCGCTTGTCCGCCCCGTCCGAGAGCGTGCGCACCAGCGCCTCCTCGTCGTTCGCCGCGCGCGTCGCGGCTGTCGGTGCGAGCTCGAACTGGCCGAAGGTCTCCTCGAGCTTCTTCCGCACGCGATCGAGCGGCGTGTCGGCCTCGGCGGCGATCGTCGGGCCGATGTACTCGATCGCGAGCCGGATCGCTCGCGCTTCGAGCGGTGTGAGCTTCGGCGCCTTGCGAAAGACGTCGCCGTACAGCTCCTTGTCGACGTGGACGCGATTCGCGTCGTCGTCGACCTCGGCATACACCGTGTAGCACCCTCCGCCGAAGTTGACGAGGTTGAGCAGCGAGAGCGTTTCCTGGAGCTCCTCGCGCGGGAGCGAGAACCGCTCGGCGAGCTCGTCCGCGTCGAGGTCGGTGCTCCGTTCCTCCCCGCACGCCGAGAGCAGGTGCGCGAGCAGCGCCTGCAGCACACCGAACCGCTCCGGTGCGACCGGGCCTGCGGTCGGCCGCTCGACGACCGGCCTGGGCTCGGCGCGCCGCTCACGCGCGTGCTCGGGCGCGGCGCCCGTATGCCGCTCCCGGAGCCGACGCAGCGCGTCGCGCACCTCATCCCGCAGCGCGGGTGGCTCGAGCGGAACGGCGCGCCCGTTCTGGCGCAGGATCCACGACACGAGCGGCCCCAGCGTCGAGTAGGAGGTCTCGAAGACGCCGTCGACGACGGCTCCCGCGTCGGCGAGCGTGCGGTGGACCCACCAGGCGGTGTCGCCCTGCACCCCGATCCGCGCAACGCCGGCCCGCGGCCCGATCTGCCACGGCCGTGCGATGCGGTAGGCCTCCACGTCGAACTCCGCCGGGAGCCGGAAGTCGCGCTCGCGGCGCGTCGCGAAACGGATGTCCGAGCGGATCCTCGCAACGCGGAAGGTCCTCGTCGCGTCGCGGTCGAGGTCGTGGCCGACGACGTACCAGACACCCTCGTCGAGCCGCAGCGCGTACGGGTTGACCTTCCGCTCCGTCTCCCGGTCGCGGGCGGGCGACCAGTAGCGGAACTGAATGGTGCGCTGCTTCGAGATCGCGGCCTCGAGCTTCGAGAGGCGCGCCGCGAGCTCGGGCGAGTAGTCCGGCGCCGTGACGCGCACGCGCTCGGCGGTCGCGGTCGGCGCGTGCCGGAAGCCCGGTCGGCCGAGGGCGAGGTTCTGGAGCGCGAGCCGCAGCGGCTCGGCGTACGCGAACTTGCCCTCGAGCGTGTAGAGGGCGGTCTGGAGGGCGGCGAGCTCGTCCTCGTCGAGGTCGAGCTGGTCGAGGAAGTAGTTCTCGGAGCGGAGGGTGTAGAGCTCTTCGCCCGTGAATTCGTCCCGCTGTGAGCTGAGCGGCACGCCGAGCGCCGTCAGCTCTGCGCGGTCGGAGTAGAACCGGCGCGCAAAGGCCTCGTCCGACATCTCGGAGTAGCCCTCGACGTTCCCCTTGACGTCCCGTGCGGTGAGCGGACGCCGCTCCGCCATCAGGAAGGCAACGAGCGAGAGCTGCCGGATGAGCTTGTCGGCGTCGTGCGACATGGAAATGAGCCTACCGCGGGGCACAGTTCGCGGGATGCGAAATGTGCCTCTGGAGGCGGTTCAGAGGCACTCTGGAACGGGTGAGCGAACGAGGTGCCTACGCGGCCCGGGCGGCGGCCGCAAGCGTCGTGCGCTCGAGATGCTGGTGCGACGGGCAGTAGTCGCGCCCGGGGAGCGGCGTCCTCTGGCACGCCTTGCCCTTGCGGGTCGTGGCCTTGCAGCGGCTGATTCCTCCGTCGAGCAGGCCGGCCTCGAGCTGGGTCTCGATGAAGCCGACTGCCGCGGTGACGCCTTCCTTCACCGCCCAGGCAACGTGTGCCTGCGCGGTGATCGGGAAGTACCGCCGGATGTCCTGGAAGAGCGATCGGTCGGGACGCGCGAAGTAGTGCGGATCGTGAGCAAGGCGAGACATCGTCTCCTCGCACTCGCACAGCACGGCACGCCGGTATTCGAGGCGCGTCGGGTCGTCCACGTAGGGATCGATCAGATCCTTGATCGAGCGATAGATCGCACGCGAGTACTGGTACATGCACGACTGAAGCTGCGCGAGGTTGGCTTCCATACGGATCCGTCTCCCGTCCGTCGTTCGCCTGGCCGCTCGCCTTCGAGGGGCGGCCGGAGCCTGTCCGAGGGCGAGTCTACCCTGTTCCGCCCGCTGTTACAAACTCGTCACGATCGTTGTCAAGATTGCGTACGCGACGCGCTCGCGCCGGGCCTGCGGCGAGCCCGCCTCAGGGCTCGATCCGCTGCACGCGTGCACCCTTTACCGCCGCCCGGGCGCGCCGCAGCGAGCCCGTTGCGTCCGCCTCGCTCTGGTAGCGGCCGGAGAACGTCATCCAGTACCCGGGCCGCAGGCTCGCGAACCGGGAGGAGTCGAGGACTCCCACGCGGGTCAGGCCGTGCGTCCGTGCCTGCTGCGCGACGGCGACGGCCTCGTCGCGGCCCTTCGTCTTCGGGATCGAGGCGAGCACGATCGTCCATCCCTCTCGTGCGCGGGGCCAGACGACGAGTCGGCTGCGGGGCTCGACCTCGGGCGTGCGCGCCGTCACGCTTCCGCCGGTCGCCGTGAGGATGCGCTCCGGGCCGGTGTCGTCCGCCGCGACGGCGACCGCAACCGCTGCGCCCGCGCAGGCCACAGCCGCGAGGCCGGCGATCCGAAGCCGCAAGCCCCGCGTCTCGTGCGGGAGCGCTCCGAGCCGTCTCCGTCCGGGTTGACGAAGGCCGCATTCCAGGCAGTACTCCTGCCCTGCGGCGATCGGTGCTCGACAGCGGGGGCAGGCCGAGGCCTCGGCGCTCACGCCGAGGTGTCCTCGGCGGCGACGGCTTCGACGTCGAATGCGCGGCCGCAGCTCGGGCAGAAGCGCGCGCCGATGAGCATCGGTGCTCCGCAGACGCAGATCGCGCGCTGCCGACGGCGCAGGCCGGCGCCCTTCAGGTGCGCGTCGATCTCCGAGACGCGCGCCTCGATCGCGACGAGCTCGGCGCACCGCTCGACGACGAGCGCCTCGTTGAAATGGTCCCGGCGGTACATCTCGAGCGTCAATCCGCCGAGATCGCGCAGGCGGTCTTCCCGTAGAAGCAAGAGTGCCCGCCGCTCGCGCCGGAGGTCACCGGCCGCGGGAGCGGGTGGCTGGCGGTTGAAGAGGGGCACGGGGCGGAGGTTAGCCTCCCCGGCGGCAGGCACTAGAGCTGGAGGACGACCAGCCGCTCCTCGGTCATCTCCCGCACCGCCCAGGCCGGCCCTTCGCGGGTGTTGCCCGACTCCTTGACGCCGCCGTAGGGCATCTGGTCGGCGCGGAAGGTCGGCGCCTCGTTGACGGTCACGCCGCCGAACTCGAGGCTGCGGGCGGCCGAGAGAGCCGCCCGTACGTTCGTCGTGAAGATGCCCGCTTGGAGGCCGTAGCGCGTCGCGTTGGCGAGCTCGATCGCCTCCTCGAGCGCCCCGTACGGCTGGAGCGTGCAGACGGGCCCGAAGGCCTCGTCGCACGCGAGCCGCGAGTCGGCGGGGGGCCGCTCGACGATGGTCGGCGCGAGCAGGTCGCCCACGAGCTCTCCGCCGGTGAGGATCGTCGCACCGCCCGCCCGGGCTTCCTCGATCCACTCGAGCACGCGATCGCGGTCCTCGCGGCTGATCAGCGGGCCCACGTCGGTCTCCTCGTCCGACGGATCGCCCACCTTGAGCGCCTCGACGCGAGGTACGAACGCGGAGCGGAAGGCGTCGTAGACGTCCTCCTGGACGAAGATCCGCTGTACCGAGATGCAGCTCTGGCCCGCGAACGAGAAGGCGTTCGCCGCGCAGCGGCCCGCGGCGTCGTCGACGTCGGCGTCCGGCTCGACGATGACGGGCGTCGCGTTTCCGAGCTCGAGGTTGACGCGCTTTCGCGGCGCGCGCTCGCGCAGCTTCCACCCGACCGCGCCCGAGCCGGTGAACGTGACGAGCGCGACGCGGGGGTCCTCGACGATGACGTCGCCGATCTCGGAGGACGGGCCGACGAGGACGTTCAGCCAGCCGGCAGGCAGCCCCGCGTCGTGCTCGAGCTCAGCCAGGAAGAGCGCCGAGAGCGGCGTCTGCGAGGCGGGCTTGAGGACGACCGCGCAACCGGCCGCGAGCGCGGGCGCGATCTTGTGCGCGACGAGGTTGAGCGGGAAGTTGAACGGGCTGATCGCGCCGACGACGCCGACCGGGAGCCGCATCGTGAACGCCAGCTTTCCCTCACCCGCCTGCGACGCGTCCATCGGGACCATCTCGCCGGCGAGCTTCCTTGCCTCGACGGCCGCCATCGTGTAGGTCGACATCGCCCGCGCCACCTCGACCCGGGCGGCCTTCAGCGGCTTGCCCGCCTCGGCCGCGATCTGGCGCGCGGCCTCGTCGGCCCGCTTGCCGAGCGCACCCGCCACCCGCACGAGGATCTCGGCGCGCTTGTGGGCGGGGAGGGGAGCGCGCATCGCCGCCTCTGCGGCGTCGATCGCGGCCCGTGCCTCGTCGGCGCCGGCCTTCGGGACCCGCGCGACGAGAGCCCCGTCGTAGGGCGAGGCGACCTCGAGCCAATCGCCGGTCTCGACCCATTCGCCGCCGATGAGCAGCTTGCGCTCGGTCGCCGTGACGGCCATGCGTCCACTCTACGCCCGGCGCGCGGTGCTACGTTCACGACCATGACCGACGCGCTCATCGTCGACGCGGTGCGGACGCCCATCGGCAGGCGGAACGGCGCGCTCGCGGGCGTGCGCGCGGAGGAGCTCGCCGCGCAGATCCTGAACGGCCTCGTCGGGCGGCTCGACGTCGATCCCGGAGAAATCGAGGACGTCCAGATGGGCTGCGTCAGCCAGGTGGGGGAGCAGGCGCTGAACGTCGCGCGGATGTCGTCGCTCGTCGCGGGATGGCCCGAGACGGTGTGCGGCACGTCCGTCGACCGCCAGTGCGGCTCCTCGATGCAGGCCGCGTTCAACGCTGCCGCGGCGATCCAGGCGGGCCACCTGGACGTCGTCGTCGCGTCCGGGGTCGAGTCCATGTCTCGCGTCCCGATGGGCTCGAACCTGACCGCGAACGGCTTCGAGGGCTTCTCGCCGAAGCTCTACGAGCGGTGGGAGGTCGTGCCGCAGGGCATCTCCGCAGAGGTGATCGCCGACGAATGGGACATCTCGCGCGAGGCGCTGGACGAGTACTCGTACGAGTCCCACCGGCGGGCGATCGCCGCGATCGACGAGGGCCGCTTCGAGCGCGAGATCGTGCCGGTCGAGGTCGGAGCAGGCGGCGCCGCGGTGCTCGTCGGCGTCGACGAGAACCCACGGCGCGACACGTCGCTCGAGAAGCTCGCCTCGCTCCAGCCGGCCTTCAAGGAGGGCGGCAAGATCACCGCGGGGAACTCGAGCGCGATCGTCGACGGAGCCGCCGCGATGCTCGTCACGAGCGAGGCGGCCGCGTCACGGCTCGGTCTCGAGCCGCGCGGTCGGTTCGTCTCGTTCGGCCTCGCCGGGGTCGATCCGTACCGCATGCTCCACGGGAACCCGCCTGCGAGCGAGCGAGCGCTCGCCAAGGCCGGCCTGACCTGGGACGACATCGCCGTGATCGAGGTGAACGAGGCGTTCGCGTCGGTCGTGCTCCAGTTCCTGAAGGACACGGGGCTCCACGAGCGGTGGGAGGCGGGCGACGTCAATCCGAACGGCAGCGGCATCTCGCTCGGGCACCCACTCGGCGCCACCGGCGCCCGGATCACCGCGACTCTGCTCGCCGAGCTCGAGCGACGCGATGCGCGCTACGGCGTCGCGTCGATGTGCATCGGGCAGGGCCAGGCGATCGCAGCCGTCGTCGAACGGCTCTAGAAGCTAGGGCTCGACGAGCTCGCGCTCGACGTCGGCGGCGACGTCGCGGGCGATCTCGACGAAGGCCCGCGCCGCGGGGGAGCGATGCCGGTCGCGGTGCCAGACGACCGCGACGACGCGCCGCGGGACCTTGGGCACGAGCCGGATCGCCTTGACGCGGTCGTCCCCCGGCGCAACGGCCAGCAGCGGCATCAGGGCGACGCCGAACCCGGCGGCCACGAGGCCCTGGAGCGTGCCGTTGTCATCGGAGCGGAAGCCGTAGTCGACCTCGTAGCCCCGGTCGTGAAGCTCGTCCTCGACGACGAGGCCGCTCGCGCAGGTGTTCGACCCGATCAACACGTGGTCGCCGAGATCGTCCAGCGACGCCGACTTCCGCTCCGCGAGCGGGCTGTCTCCGGGGACGACGAGGACGTAGGGGTCGCTCATGACCTCGAGCGCCTCGAACGGGCCGTCGGGGAGCGGGGGGCTGCAGAACGCCAGATCGAGCTCGCCCGACTCGATCGCGCCGTAGAGCTCGGGGTCGGTCCCCGGCTCCGAGAGCCCGAGCTCGATCCCGGGCCAGTCCCGCAGGAATCGCTGCATGACGCCGGGCAGCACGCGCGCGCCGATCGACTGGTAGGTACCGACCCGGAGCGTGCCGGTCTCGCCGGCGCGGAGCGCTGCGATGTCCGCCTTGGCCGCGTCGAGCCGCGCGACGATCGCCTCCGCATGCCGCAGCAGCAGCTTGCCGGCCTCGGTGAGCGACACAGCCCGCGGGCCTCCCGGACGCTCGACCAGCGTCTCGCCGACGAGCTTCTCTAGCGTCGCGATCTGCTGGCTCACGGCGGACTGCGTGTAGCCGAGCCGGTCGGCCGCACGGCCGAACGAGCCTTCGCGCGCGACTGCGTCGAGCGCGGCGAAGTGGCGCACCTCGACGCCCAGCCATTGATCAGGTTGAGTGATCGTAGTCATGAAAACCTCGACTTGACCTAATAGTACCTGCTCAGCGACAATGAGGCCATGGAAATCGCACTGGTCATCTTCATGCTCGTCGTCGGGCCGCTTGCTCTCATCGGGGGGCGCGACTCGCGGGTCGACGACGTCGACCGGCGCCGGCACTACAACGGCTGACCTTAGGCGTCTGCCGCCACCCTGCGGATAGATTCCCGCGCGTGGCGGTGACACAGCGCATCGGCGTCGTAGGGCTGGGCGCGATGGGCTCGGGGATCGCGCAGGTCGCGATCGAGGCCGGGTTCGACGTCGTGGGACGGGAGGTCGCGGACGACCTCGCCCGCGCCGCGACCGAGCGTATCGGGCACTTTCTGACGCGGAAGGTCGAGAAGGGGCAGCGCAGCCCGGAGGAGCGCGATGCGGCGCTCGCCCGCCTGAGCACGACGACCGACCTCGGCACGCTCGGCGACTGCGACCTCGTGATCGAGGCGGTCGTCGAGGAGCTCGAGCCCAAGCGCGCGCTGTTCTCGGAGCTCGAGGCGATCTGCCGCGCGGACGCGGTGCTCGCGACGAACACGTCGGCGCTCTCGGTGACCGAGATCGCCGCTGCCACGCGGTCCCCGGAGCGGGTGGTCGGGATGCACTTCTTCAACCCGGCACCGCTGATGCCGCTCGTCGAGGTGGTGCGCGCAGAGCTCTCCTCCGACGAGGCCGTGGAAACGGCCCTCGAGGTCGTCGAGCGGCTCGGCAAGGTCCCAGTCTCGTGCCACGACACGCCAGGCTTCGTCGTCAACCGCGTGCTCATCCCACTGCTCAACGACTGCGTGCGGGTGCTCGACGAGGCGCGCGTGACTCCCGAGTCGCTCGACGCCGCGATGACGAACGGCGCCGGATGGCCGATGGGGCCGTGCACGCTCGTCGACCTCGTCGGGATCGACGTGCACGTCCACGCGTCCGAGGCGCTCTACGAGAAGCTGCGCGAGCCGCGGATGGCGCCGCCGCCGCGGCTGGTCGCGATGCGAAACGCCGGCCTGCTCGGCCGCAAGACGGGCCGCGGGTTCTACTCCTACGAGTAGACCCGGGCGGCCTCCTCGCGGCCGAGCCACCGCGCGAGGACGTTCGCGCCCACGGTGTCCGTCAGCCCGTGGGCGACGATCGAGGCGAGGATCGTAAACGAGGCGACCTCGAACACGAGCGTGCGATTGACGTCGGTCGACCCGAGGACGAGGAGCGCGAACAGCATCGACGCGACGCCCTTCGGCCCGAACCACGCCATGAAGAGCCTGTTCGGCAGCGCCTCCCGCACCGGCAGGAACGCGAGGAGGACCGCCGCGGGCCGCGCCACGAGGAGCGCGAAGGCCACGAAGAGCGCGAGGCGCAGAGTCGACCCGCTCCAGCCCACCGAGACGATCAGCGCTCCGAAGACGGTGAAGGTGATCACCTGGAAGAGCGCGCTCAGGCTCTCGTTGAACTCGAGCACCTCGGCCGGCACGGAATGCCGCACGACGGCGAGCGCGATCCCGGCGACGAAGACGGCGACGAGCCCGTTCGCCCAGCCCGTCTCCTCGGCGATGCCGAACGCGAGGAAGGCGAGCGCGAGCGCGTAGATCCCGAGGTATCGGTGCTCGACCCCGCGGGGCAGTCGCCGGAGGAGCCAGGCGCCGCCGATCGCGAGGACGACTCCGACGGCGGCGCCTGCGAGCGCCTCGCCGGCGAGGCGCGCCGCCTCGCCGCCCGCGCTGTCGGCTCCGGTCGCCAGCGCGAGGAAGAACAGGACGAAGGGGAGCGCCAGGCCGTCGTTGAGCCCGGATTCGAGGTTCAGCGTGTGGCGCACGGTCGGCGGCAGGCGCTCGTCCGTCACGACCGAGGACGTCACGACCGGGTCCGTGGGCGAGAGAACCGCGCCGAGGAGGAAGGCCTCCTCCCAGGAGAGCGCGGGGAAGAGCGCCCGCCCTGCGAGCGCCAGGAGCACCATCGTCACCGGCATCGCCACGACAAGGGCGAGAGCGGTCGGCGTCCAGTGGTTACGAAGCAGCTCGTTCTCGACGACGAGGCCGTCGGCGAACAGGGTCAGGACGAGCGCGAGCTCGACCACGTAGAGGACACTCTTCGCGGCCGGGTCGACCTCGACGACGTCGAGCTGCGCCAGGACGATTCCCGCCCCGACGGACAGCACCGAGATCGAGAGCACCGTCCCTCGCAGCCAGCCCGAGAGCGCCGCCGCGGCGAGGAGGAGCGCCCCGACGACGAGGAGGGCGAGCTCGAAGGTGATGTCCACGGTCGGACGACTCTACGCGGCCCCGCGAAGGACGGCCGCAGGCCGCGACGCGGTCTCGGCTTACACTTTCCTTACGCCCGTCTCACCCCCAACCCACGCGCCGTGCCGATACTGCTGGCACGCATGCGCCTTCTGCCGCTCCTCCTTGCCGTGCTCGCGATCGCCGTTCCGGCAGCCTTGGCTGCGACGGAGCCGGCCGGCTCGCTCTCGATCGAGGACGGGCGCGGAACCGTCGTGCTCAAGGGCAAGGGCATCGTGATCGGGCGCCTCGACCGCGGCGACGTCCAGATCGTCGACCTCTCGCCGCTCGACCAGTGGAGCCCGCGGATCAACGGTGTTCCGCGCGGGCGCACGGTCGGCACGCGCGGCAAGGACATCAACTTCTACGTCCCGGGCGGCCGCTACAAGATCACCGTGCGGGGTGACGGCTTCTCGATCTCGGCGCGCGGGCAGGGAAGCGCCGCGCTCAACGGCAAGCCCGACGCGACCGGCGCGACCGGCACCTACGCGGTGGGCGACGATCCACCGGCCACGATTCCCGCCGCCGTCGCCGTTCCTTTCGGGCCGCCCCTCGTGATCGGGGCGCCCGTCAGCACGAAGGGCCTCGTGCCGTGAGCCAGCCGCAGACCGTGCTCGTCGTCGAGGACGAGCAGTCGATCGCCTCGTTCGTCTCGCTCTACCTGAAGAACGCCGGGTACGGGGTCCGCGCGGTCGGGACGGGCGCCGGAGCGCTCAACGCCGTCGCCGCCGAGATGCCGTCGTTGATCGTGCTCGACCTCAACCTGCCGGACATGGACGGCATCGAGATCTGCCGGCGCATCCGCAAGAGCTCCGACGTGCCGATCATCATGCTCACCGCCAGGGACGAGGACGTGGACAAGATCATCGGCCTCGAGGTCGGCGCCGACGACTACCTGACGAAGCCGTTCAACCCGCGAGAGCTGGTCGCGCGGGTGAAGAGCGTGCTCCGCCGCGCGACCTCCGACAGGCGCATCGACGAGGGCGACGAGATTCGCCACGGCGACCTCCTCATCAACTCCGGCCGCCGCGAGGTGCTCGTCGGAGACACCGAGATCCAGCTCGCGCCGAAGGAGTTCGATCTCCTCTGGGAGCTTCTCGACCACCGCGGCATCGTGCTCACCCGAGATCAGCTCCTCGAGCGCGTGTGGGGCTACACGTTCGCCGGCGACACCCGCACGGTGGACGTCCACGTCCGTCAGATACGCCGCAAGCTCGGCGACGCGTCGCCGATCGTCACCGTCTGGGGCGTCGGCTACAAGGTCGCCTCCGAGCGCACCGCCGCGCCGACCGCGTAGCCTCGACAGGCCGTCGTGCCCGCTCCGCCGCTCCGGCTCCAGCCTCCGAGCCGCGGCGTACCCTTCTCGATGATGCCCGGCTCGCTGCGTCTCCGGCTGCCGGCCCTCTTCCTGCTCGGGATCGTCCTTGCGGGCGTGGTGGCGGCGCTCATCGCCGTGCAGCTCTTCTCCGGCTACACGCGCAGCCGGTCGTACGAGGAGCTGGGCCGGGAGGCGAGGGGCATCGCCCGCCTGTACGGCGACGCCGCGCTGCGCGCCACGGACGAGAACGCAGCGGCACCCGACTTCGCGCCCGACGCGCTCGAGCTCGCGACCGGCGACCAGCTCTTCTACGTGGGCGCGCCGGCGTTCCCGGGGCAGGAGACGGGCCTCGACCGGCTGCCGGAGTCCTCCGTGCCCGCCGAGGTGCTCGCCTCGGGGCGGTCCCTCGAGTTCCGGTTCCGGCCCCCGGGGCAGAACCGCACGTACCTCGCGGCCGCTCAGCCGGTCCGGCTCGAGCCGGGCGGCCCGGCGATCGGCGCGATCATCGTCGCGAAGTCACAGGACGTCGTTCGCGACCAGTGGCTGCCCCTCGTCACGAGGCTCGCCGCCGCGTTTGCGATCGGCGGCCTGCTCGCCTGGCTCCTCGGCGCGTGGCTCTCCCGGCGGATCAGCGGCCCCGTCGAGGCGCTCGCGAAGGCGTCGGACGAGATCGCCTCGGGGAACTACGCCGTCCAGGTGCCCGTCGGCCGCGGCGGCGACGAGATCTCGCACCTCTCGGAGCGGTTCAACCAGATGGCCGCACGTCTTGCGGCGACCGAGGAGCGCGAGCGTCAGTTCCTGATGTCGGTCTCGCATGAGTTGCGCACGCCACTCACGGCGATCAAGGGCCACGTCGACGCGCTTCGCGACGGGCTCGTCGACGACCCCGCGCTCGTGTCCGCGTCGCTCGAGGTGGTCGCACACGAGGCGACCCGTCTCGAACGGCTCGTCGGCGACGTGCTCGACCTCGCGAAGCTCCGCGCCCACCGCTTCACCGTTCAGACCGAGGAGGTCGACATGGGCCGCCTCGTCGAGCACGCCTACGGCGCGTTCGGCGACGAGGCGCGGCGGCGCGAGATCGACTACGCGCTGCAAGGCGCCGACCGGGCGCCGACCATCATCACGGACGGAGACCGGGTCCTCCAGGTGATCACGAACCTCCTCAAGAACGCATTCCGCTGGACGCCCGACGGCGGCAGGATCGGCGTCACGCTCGGAGCCGCCAACGGCACGATCCGCGTCGATGTCACGGACACGGGCCCAGGCATCTCGCCCGAGGACGCGCAGCGCATCTTCAGCCCGTTCGTCTCGTCGGACATGCAGGGCACGGGCCTCGGACTTCCGATTGCGAAGGAGCTCGCCGGCGCGCTCGGCGGGCGGATCGAGCTCGAGGCGCCGGACGGCGGCGGGAGCCGCTTCCGGCTCGTCCTGCCGATGCGCACCTGGTCCTAGGCCGCTCTCCCGCGCGAGGGGACGCGGCCACGCCGTAGAGTCGGGCCGATGGCGGATCCGGCCACGGCCCCGGCGACGGTCGTCGACCTCCCCGGGCGGCGCGCGCCGCTCGTCGCCGCGTTCGTCGCGCTGCGGCCGCGCCAGTGGACCAAGAACCTCCTCCTCTTCGCGGGGATCCTCTTCGCCGCGAAGCTCGGGGATGCGGTCCGGTGGGCCGAGGCGGTGACGGCCTTCGTCGCGTACTGCGCCGCCTCGAGCGCTGCGTACCTCGTCAACGACGTCCGCGACGTCGAGTCCGACCGCTTGCATCCGGTCAAGCGCTCCCGGCCGGTCGCGCGCGGCGAGCTGGCCCCCCGGGCGGCGCTGGCGCTCGCGGCGACCCTCGCGGTCTTCGCGCTTGCCCTCACGGCCGCGCTCGGCCCGGCGTCGCTCGCGTGCCTGGTCGCGTTCGTGGCGCTCCAGGCGGCCTACTCGCTCCGGTTGAAGGCGCTCGAGCTCGTCGACGTGCTCGCGATCGCCGGGCTGTTCGTGCTTCGCGCCGCGGCAGGGGCAATCGCGGTCGACGTCCGCATCTCCCAGTGGCTGCTGCTCTGCACGTTCCTCCTCGCGCTGTTTCTCGCGCTCGCCAAGCGGCGGGCGGAGCTCGGGCTCGAGGGCGTGCGGGCGAGAGCGACCCTCGACGGGTACACCCCGGCGCTCGTCGACCAGCTGCTGGGGATCGTGGCCGCGGCCACCATCGCCGCGTACGCGGGATACACGCTCGCGGCCCACGACACGCGCTGGCTGATCGCGACGCTCCCGCTCGTCGTGCACGGCCTCTTCCGCTACCTGCTGCTGTTGCACCGACGGGGCCTCGGCGAGGAGCCCGAGACGCTCCTCGTCGAGGACCTGCCGCTGCTCGTCACGGTGGCGGCCTGGGCGGCCGCGTGCGCCGTGATCCTCGCGGTGACCTGAGGGCCCTAGGCGACCGCCGCCTGGTCGGACGGCCGTTGCGCGTCGCGACCGCTCGGCAGGGGCACGACCGCACCCTCGATCCCCTGCTCCAGCCGGCGGAGCCGCTGGTCGACACCGCTCCAGCCCGCCGACACGAGCTCGACGAGGATCGCGAGGTCGTCGATTCGCGCGTTCCGCTCCGCGAGCAGCTCCTCCTCGAGCCGCTCGAGCCGCCGTAACGCCTGGTTCACCCCGCCCCGGATCTCCGCGAGGCTGCGGCTGACCGGGACGACTTCCCGTGCGATCCCGTCACGGACCGCGATTCCCACCTGCTTCGGCAGCGAGCTCTCGAGCTCGTCGGCGACCTGCGCCAGCCGCATCACCTCGGCGCGCGCCCGTTCGAGCGCCGCATCGAGCTTGGCCTGGCCGATGCCGTCCGTCCGAGCCTCGGCCACACGCCGCCGCGCTCTTTCCAGCACCTGTTCGTCCATTGGCGCAGGATACTCTCGCGGCAGGATGAGGTCATCCGAGCTCGACTATGACCTCCCGGCCGAGCTCGTCGCCCAGCGACCCGCCGAGCGGCGGGACGGCTCGCGGCTCCTCGTCCACGACCGACGGACAGGCGAAACCCGCCATCGGACGTTCGCCGAGCTCCCGGACGAGGTGCGCGGCCACCTGACCGTCGTCAACGACACGCGAGTCGTCCCCGCACGGCTGCGCCTCCGACGCCGGACCGGGGGAGAGGTGGAGGTGCTGCTGGTCGAGTCGCTCGGGAGCGGGGAGTGGGAAGCGCTCGCCCGACCCTCGCGCCGCCTCCGCACCGGCGAACGGTTACGGGCGAGCGACAGAGAGTCACCTGACCCGTCCGTCGAGCTGCTGGAAGCGCTCGGCGACGGGCGGTGGCGTGTCCGCGTGGCAGGGGAGCCCCACGGGCAGCTCCCGCTGCCGCCCTACATCCACGAGCCGCCGCCCGACCCCGAGCGGTACCAGACCGTCTACGCGGACGAGCCGGGCTCGGCCGCGGCGCCGACTGCGGGCCTCCACTTCACGCCGGAGCTCCTGGCCCGGCTCGACCACGAGAGGATCACGCTTCACGTCGGGCTCGACACGTTTCGTCCGCTGACGGCCGAGACGGTGGAGGAGCACGTGATCCACGGTGAGCGCTATCGCGTCGAGCCGGCCGCCTGGAGACGGATCGAGGCGGCGGGGACCGTCCTCGCGGTAGGGACGACGACCACCCGCGTGCTGGAGACGCTCGTGCGCGGCGCGCCGCTCGAGGGTCGCGCCGAGCTCTTCATCACGCCGGGGTTCGAGTTCCGGCGCGTGGACGCGCTCCTGACGAACTTCCACCTGCCGCGGACGACGCTGCTCGCGCTCGTGATGGCCTTCGCCGGGGTCGAGCGAACCCGGGAGCTCTACGCGCTCGCAATCCGCGAGCGGTACCGCTTCTACTCGTTCGGCGACGCGATGCTCCTGCTCTGATCGGCCATGTCAGCCATGGACATGCGCAGTGCATGCTAACATGCACTCAGCATGGGAAACATCCAGATTCGGAACGTGCCACCCGCGCTGCATCGTGAGCTCAAGGTGCGCGCGGCTCACGCAGACATGACGCTGTCGGATTACCTGTTGCGCCTTGTCGAGCGCGACGCGGCGCGTCCGACTCGCTCCGAGATGCTGGCTCGGCTCGCGTCACTACCGAGGCCCGATCTCGTCGACGAGCCCGCCGACGCGGTACGCGCGATTCGCGACGAGACGTGATCGTCATCGACTCGTCCGCGGTCGTCGACCTGCTCGCCGGCGGCGGTGAGCGTGCGACCTGGGTGGCAGAACGGATCGGTGATTCCGAACCGCTAGCCGCGCCGCATCTCCTCGATGTCGAGGTGATCGGAGCGCTCCGCAGACTCGTCAAAGCGGGGCACGTGTCCTTGCACGCGGCCGATCGTGCGGTGGGCGACCTCGTACAGCTCGACCTCGAGCGGTATCCGCACCTGGATCTCGTCGACCGGGCGTGGAGCCTGCGCGATCGACTGTCGATGGGAGACGCGATCTTCGTCTCCCTCGCCGAGGCGCTCGCCGCGCCGCTCCTGACGACCGACCGGCGTCTCGCGCGGGCCCACGGACTGGACGCAGAGATAATCGGCCCGTGAGCTTCGTCGTCGAGGCGACCGACGGCGCGGCACGCGCCGGGATCGTCCGCACGGCGCACGGCGAGATCCGGACGCCGGCGTTCATGCCCGTCGGCACGAAAGGGACGGTCAAGACGCTGCTGCCGGAGGAGGTCGCCGCGCTTGGGGCCGACGTCGTCCTCGGGAACACGTACCACCTCCACTTCCGGCCCGGCGAGGACGTGATCGAGGCACTCGGGGGCCTGCACGCGTTCACGGGGTGGTCGGGCCCGATCCTCACCGACTCGGGTGGCTTCCAGGTGTTCTCGCTCCGCGACACGCTCGCCGCGGTCGACGACGACGGCGTCACGTTCCGCTCCGTGTACGACGGCAGCCTCGAGCGGCTCACGCCCGAGGGGGTCGCCGAGATCCAGCGGCGGCTCGGCTCGGACATCGCCATGTGCCTGGACATCTGCCCGCCGGCGAACGTCTCGCGTCACGAGCACGAAGAGGCCGTGCGCCGCACGCAGCTCTGGGCGGAGCGCCAGGTCGACGCGCCCCGTGCCGAGGGCCAGCTTCGTTTCGGGATCGCCCAGGGAGGCACCGACCCCGATCTGCGGCGCAGGTCGATCGAGGGCATCGCGTCGCTCCCGTTCGACGGCTTCGCGCTCGGCGGGCTCGCCGTGGGGGAGAACCGCGAGGAGATGCTCGACACGGTCGGTTGGGCCGCGCCGGCGTTCCCGGACGACCGTCCACGCTATTTCATGGGCCTGGGCGACGCCGAGGGGATCCTCGAGGTGATCGCACGAGGGGTCGACATGTTCGACTGCGTGCTGCCGACGCGGACCGCGCGCACCGGCTCGGCCTTGACCGCGCGGGGCCGGCTCAACCTCCGCAATGCGCGCTTTGCGCGGGATCCGCGGCCGCTCGAGGAGGGTTGCGGTTGCCCCGCGTGCGGGGGCGGCTTCTCACGGGCGTTCGTGCGGCATCTGCTCAACCAGCAGGAGATCTCGGGCCTGCGGCTGCTCACCCTGCATAATCTGTGGTTCACACTGCGACTGACCGCCGGCGCGCGTGACGCGATCAGCCGCGGTGCGTTCGACGCCTATCGCGCGGACGCGCACGCTTCGCTCGCCGCCGGCCCGGAGGAGGAAACTTGGCAACCCTGATTCTGCTCGCCGCGATGTTCGTCTTGCTGTGGGCATTCCTGATCCGTCCGCAGCGGCGCAAGCAGCAGGAGCAGCAGCAGCTCCTCGCCTCGGTGGAGCCGGGCGACGAGATCCTGACGGTCGGCGGCATCTACGGCATCGTCACCGAGATCGACGACGAGGACGACCTGATCGTCGAGATCGCCGAGGGCATCCAGGTGCGGATCGCGCGGCGCGCCGTCGGCGGCGTCGTCAAGCCCGAGGAAGAGGACGTGGAGCACGAGGAACCCGAGGAAGACGTCGACGAGGCCGAGGTTCGTGAAGATGGTGTTGTCGACTCCGAGGAAATCGTGAACTCGGACGTCCCGGAGGACACCGCGGCGCTCGAGCGCCGCTAACCTGATCGGCCGGTGGTCTCCCAAGGGCATACAGCACCTCCCCGGGCGGCTGCAAACACTTCGCATTCCGTCGTCCTTCTTCGCGTCCATACCTTTGGGTATGAACGCCCCCTGCGTCCCGGGCCTGCTCGGTTTTCGCCGCGCGTGAGGCACCGGATGCCCTCGGGAGACCACCGGTGACCCGTCGTGCAGCGGTCCTCGTCGTCGCGTTCGTCGCGGCGGCCCTCGTCGGCGTGGCGCTGCTCGCCGTTCCCGGATCACCACTCGAGCAGCGTCCGACGCTCGGGCTTGACCTCCAGGGCGGCCTCGAGGTGACGCTGCAGGCGGTGCCGCCGCAAGACCGCAAGCTGACGAAGGAGGACCTCGACCGGTCGGTCTCGATCATGCGCTCGCGCGTCGACAAGCTCGGCGTCGCCGAGCCGGAGATCAGGACCCAGGGCTCCGACCAGATCTCGATCCAGCTGCCGGGCGTGAAGGACCCGGCCGCCGCGGCAGGGATCATCGGGAAGACCGCCCAGCTCGAGCTGTTCGACCTCGAGCGCGACCTCGTCTCGCCGTCGATCGACGCGCGCACGCGGCAGCCCATCGCGACGCCGAAGCTCTACGACCTGCTCGCCGGTCAGCAGGCGCTGGCCTCGAGGGGCACGCCCGACACGTACTACGTCTTCCGGACGAAGGGGAAGCAGCTCGTCCGCGGTCCCGTGCAGACGAAGCGGGCGGCGCTCGCGAAATGGGGCGGCAAGATCCCGGCCGGGCACAAGCTCTTCGCCGTGCCGCCCGAGACGGTCGTCGTCCGCTGCGGTTCCGGCGCGGTCGTCTGTCCGGGTGTGGCGCAGACGAACCCCACCGCGACGTCCTGGTACCTCATGCGCTACACGCCGCCGGAGATCCCGGAGATGACCGGTGAGGACCTGAAGCTCTCGGGGACGCGGCAGGACTTCGACACGCGCACCGGCGAGCCGATCGTGCTGATGGACTTCACCGACCGCGGCGGGAAGAAGTTCGAGGAGATCACGCGCGACATCGCCCAGCGCGGCAAGCTCCTCTACAACACGGTCGGCGGCGGCCAGGGCGATCACAGCCCGTTCCTCCAGCACTTCGCGATCGTGCTCGACCGCGAGATCAGGTCGTGGCCGACGATCGACTTCCAGGAGTACCCGGGCGGCATCACGGGCTCGAACGGCGCGCAGATCTCGGGCCTCCAGAGCGTCGGAGAGGCCAAGAACCTCGCTCTGGTGCTGCAGACGGGCGCGCTCCCGGTGGAGTTCCGGACGCTCGACCAGACGGCGATCTCCGCGACGCTCGGCAAGGACTCGCTCCAGGAGGCGAAGAAGGCGGCGATCGTCGGCCTGCTCGCGGTCGCGATCTTCCTGCTCCTCGTGTACCGCTTCCTGGGTCTCGTCGCGGTCGTCGGGCTGACCGTCTATGCGGCGTTCCTCTACGCGGCGATCCTGATCTTCAACGTGACGCTGACGCTCCCGGGCATCGCGGGCCTCGTCCTGACGCTGGGGGTGGCCGCCGACGCGAACATCGTCATCTTCGAACGCATCAAGGAAGAAGTACGCGCCGGGCGCTCCGTGCGCGCGGCGATCCATACCGGGTACACGAAGGGCTTCGCGACGATCGTCGACGCGAACGTCGTCACGGCGATCACCGCGCTCGTCCTCTTCGCCGTCGCCACGGCGAGCGTGCGCGGGTTCGCGCTGATGCTGCTCATCGGTACGGCGATGTCGATGCTGACGGCCGTCCTCGCGACCCGCGCGTTCCTCGCCGTGCTCGCGGGCCTCAAGATGCTCGAGAGCCCGAGGCTGATGGGCGCCTCCGGCGGCGGCATCCCCCGCTGGCTGAAGCTCGACTACATCGGCCGGCGGAACACGTGGTTCGCCATCTCCGGGGTCGTGCTGCTCGTCTCACTCGGTGCGATCGCGTTCAAGGGGCTCAACCTCGGGATCGACTTCCGCGGTGGGACACAAGTGACCTTCGCCACCCCGCAGCCGGTCTCGCTCGAGACGGTGCGCTCGGAGGCCGCGAAGATCGGCCAGTCCGCCGCGCAGATCCAGGGTCGCGGAGCGTCCTCGGGCGCGGCCGGAGATGCCTACCGCGACTTCTCCGTGCGCACGGAGACGCTGTCGACCACCGAGGCGCAGGCGTTCCAGTCGAGCCTCACGAGGGCGGTGAACGCGGAGTCGTTCGGGTTGAAGAACGTCTCCGCGAGCTTCGGCCGCCAGATCGCGCGCGGCGCGATTCTCGCGATCATCGTCTCGCTCCTCCTGATCGTGCTCTACATCACGGCGCGTTTCCAGTGGAAGTTCGCTGTCCCGGTCCTGATCGCGCTCGGGCACGACATCATCATCACGATCGGGATCTACGCCCTCCTGGGTCGGGAGGTGACGACCGCCACGGTCGCCGCCGTGCTCACGGTGCTCGGGTACTCGATGTACGACACGATCATCATCTTCGACCGCATCCGCGAGAACATCCCGCTGATGAAGCGCGCCTCGTTCCGCGTGATCGGCAACGTGTCGCTCTGGGAGACGATCCCGCGGTCGCTCGCGACGACGTTCATCACGCTCCTGCCGATCGTCTCGCTGCTCCTGTTCGGCGGCGACACGCTCAAGGACTTCGCCTTCGCGCTCCTGGTCGGGATCGGGTCCGGCGCTTACTCGTCGATCTTCATCGGCGCGCCGGCGGTCGCGGTCTTCAAGGAGAAGGAACCGGAGTTCGCACGACGCCGGGACGACTACGGCGCGGTTGAGGGCTCAGTGGGAGCCGCGTTGCTCGAGGACACGGTCCAGGAGCCGCAGCCCGTCGTGGCTGAGCCCGTCGTCGCGGCCGCGTCGGCACCTTCAGTGACGCCGGTCGCGGCGCCCGAAGCGCCGACCTCCCCGGCGGCAGCGGCAAAGCGCGAGCGTCGCCGCCAGCGCCGCAGCGGACGCCCCCACGGCCGCCCTCGCTGAGCTCGCTCGCCAGGCAGGATTGGGCAGGAGCTGACTCTCGCGGCTGAATCCCTCGCCTGCGGCGAGGGCAGATCCCTGGAGGCGGCGACTTCGCCGCCGCGACGGCGTCCTTAGAATGGCGGCTATGGCCGCGAACGGCTCCCACGACCCCAGGCCGGTCTCCGAGCTCCTGCTTGCGGGAATCGGCTGGGCGACCATGAGCGTCGAGGCGATGGAGGAGCTCGCCGACGAGCTGGCGCGCAGGGTCGGCGTCGAGCGCAACGCGATGCGGGACGCCGTGCGCGACACCGTCGCCTCGTGGCGGGCCGAATTCGAGCGTCTCGGCGAGCGCCGGGACGAGGCGCTCGAGCGAGGGCTCGCGCGGGCGGGCCTCGCCCGACGGGAGGAGCTCGAGGACCTCGCCCTCCGGGTCGCCCAGCTCGAGCACCGGCTGCGCCTGCTCGAGCGCGATCGCGTCGCCTGAGTTTGCGAGACTGAGGTCATGGCGGACGACGGGGCCCAACGGACCCTCTCGCGCGTCACGGAGATCGGTCGCGTCGCCACCCGCCACGGCTTCGGGTACGTGCTCGACCGCCGCCGTGCCTCGGACGGGGAGCCGGACGCGGACCGCGGTCGCCGCCTGCGCGAGATGCTCGACGAGCTGGGGCCGACATTCGTCAAGTTCGGCCAGCTCCTCTCCACACGTCCCGACGTCGTGCCGCCGGACATCATCGTCGAGCTGCGCAAGCTCCAGGACGACGTCTCCCCGGTTCCGATCCAGGACGTCGAACGCGTCGTCCACGCGGAGCTCGGGCTCACGATCGAGCAGGCCTTCCTCGACTTCGAGGAGCAGCCGATCGCGGCTGCCTCGATCGGCCAGGTGCACCGCGCGACGCTTCCGAACGACGTCCACGTCGTCGTCAAGGTGCAACGGCCCAACGCCGCCCGCCAGATCGAGTCCGACCTGAGGCTGATGGCCTCCGCGGCCCGGGTCGCGCGCGAGCGTGTACGGCAGCTCGACTTCATCGACGCCGGCGAGCTCGTGGAGGAGTTCGGCCGGTCGATCCGTCTCGAGCTCGACTACCAGCAAGAAGCGCGCAATGCCGAGACCTTCCGGCGCAACTTCGCGGGCGACGAGCGCGTTGCCGTCCCGCGCGTCTGGTGGCGTTACACGACGAGCCGGCTGCTGACCCTCGACCGCCTCGAGGGGACGCACATTCGGGATCTCGAGCTCGACACGTGGCCCGACGAGGACCGACGTGCGCTCGCCCACACGTTGACGGACGCCTGGATGACGATGATCTTCCGCCACGCCTTCTTCCACGGCGATCCACACCCGTCGAACATCCTCCAGCTCGAGGACGGACGGCTCGGCCTGATCGACTTCGGGCTGGCGGGACGGCTGACCGACATGGACATGGCGCGCCTGACGCGCCTCTTCGTCGATGCGGCGACCGAGAACGTCGGCGCCCTCCCGCGCCGTCTGGCCGACCTCGGCGTGCGGTACCCGCGCGATCGCGAGGAGGAGCTGCGCTCGCGGCTCGAGGAGCTCTACTACCGCTACTACGGCTCCCGGCTCTCCGACATCGACCCGATCGAGGCGATTCGCGAGGGCCTCTCGCTGATCTACGCGATGAACCTGCGGCTGCCGACGCGGTTCGTGATCCTCGACAAGGCGATCGCGACGCTCGGCTCCGTCGCCGCCGAGGTGTATCCGGACTTCAACGTCTTCGAGGTCGCCCGGCCGTACGCGCGGCAGCTGATCTCGGAGCGCTTCTCCCCGCGTCGCGTCGCGATCCAGGCGCGAGGTGAGGTGCAGGACCTCGCGGAGATCGCGCTCGAAGTGCCGCGGCAGGTGCACGACATCCTCAACGAGCTGCGCGACGGCGAGCTCGAGGTCAAGATCTCGAATCCGGGGATCGACGACCTGGCCCACCACATGGACGTCTCGGTGAACCGCATCGCGGTCGCGCTCGTGATCCTCGGCGGGCTCGTGGGCTCGTCGCTGATCGGCGTCCTCGCGAGCAAGGGGCCGCACCTCCTCGGGTTGCACCTGATCTCGGTCGTCGGCTTCGTGCTCTCGGGCGTGTTCGGCGTCTGGTTGCTCTGGGGCGTCTTCAGGTCGGGTCGCCTCTAGCGGTCTGTCCCCGAAGGGGACTGACCCCCGCGAACCTATGGGATCGCCAGCGACTCGACCGCGCCGCTGACCGTCAGCCCCGGCTCGGGGCCGCCCGCGACCGCCCACACGCGGCCGGCCAGCGCCACCACGCCGACGCCATGGCGCGGGGTGGGAAGGTCGGGGAGGCGCGACCAGCGCCCGCCGGGCCTCAGCGACCAGACGCTCGCCGCGGTGCCGCTGGGTGATTCGCCGCCGATCGAGACGATGCGTCCGGCGATCGCGGCCGCGCCGGTGCCGCCGCGGGGATCGGGAAGATCGGCCAGCGGGCGCCACGCCCTCGCGCGCGGGTCGTACGCCTCGACCGTGCCGAGGTTCGTGTCGTATCCCGCGAGCCGTCCGCCGATCGCATAGACGCGTCCGCCGAGTGCCGTCGCGGCCAGATGCTCGCGCGGGCGTGGGCCGGGGAAGGTGGTCCAGCGGAGCGTCCGGAGGTCGAGCGAGAGCATCCGCGTCGCGAGCCCGTCGCGCGTGCGCCCGCCGAGCACCCACACGCGACCGTCGGCGGTTGCTGCCGCAGCGGCCGCGGCCCGTTCTTCGGGCGGCGGTGGAAGTGCGCGCCACCGGCGACCGTCGTACAGGAACGCCGCGCGCAGCGGCCGCCGTCCGGCGTCGTAGCCGCCGACGACGACGACGCGTCCGCGCCAGGAGGCGGCCGCGGCGTGGTCGACCGATCTCGGGAGGTCGGGGAGCCGCGACCAGGAGTCGCTGCGCGGGTCGTAGGCGTCGACGCGCCGCGAGTTGCCGCCGTTCGCGAGGAAGCCGCCGACGACGACGATGCGTCCCTGGAGCGGAGCCGCCGCGACCTCCGTGCGGGGGACTGGGAGCGGAGATGCCATGAGCCATGCGCCGACGACGAGGGCCGCGGTACCCGTCATCGGAGCGGATCTACCCGAGCCAGGCGACGAGCAGGAGCAGAATCGCCGCCACGGAGGCGAGCCCGACGATGATCACGTTGGCGATGAGCAAGCGCCGGAGGGATGGGGCCGGTACTCCTGTCGCCTCGGACGCCGGGCCCCGTTCAGCCGGTCGGCCCAGCGACGCCTGCAGGCGGCTGATGATGTACCCGTTCAAGCTCGTGCCCTCGCGCTCGGCCGCCTGCGCGAGCTCGCCGTGAAGGTCAGGGGGCATGCGGAGCAGAAGGCGGCCACTCGGCGACGGCGTCTTCGAGCGGCCCGCCTCTTCCACGTCTGAGGCAGCGGGTTGAGCGCTCACCCACCGGCGAGTGTACGGGCTGCGACCGGTGCGCACAACGGCGCGTCTTCCCATCACGCGGCCTCGAGCACCCGCCGCATCTTTGCCAGCGAACTCGTCAGGAGACGGGAGACCTGCACCTGCGAGATGCCAACCTCCTCGGCGATCCTCTGCTGGCTCCAGTCACGGTAGAACCGGAGAGCGACGATCCGGCGCTCGCGAGGGGCGAGAGCGTGGAGCGCGGTTCGAACGAGCACGCGCTCCTCGCCTTCCGCCTCGGTCTCGGACCGCACGTCGACCGGCTCCTCCGCGGTCAGCGACACGAGCCTCGGCCGCTCGCCGCTCGTGCTCGAGGCGAGGATGGAGCGGGCACGGAGGTGGTGGCGCAGCTCCCCGACGATCGTCGGCACGGCGTACGCGCCGAGGTCCGTCCCGCGGTCCTCACGGAACCCGTCCACGGCCTTGATCAGCCCGATGGCGCCGACCTGGACGAGATCGTCGAACGGCTCGGAGGGCCCGGCGAAGCGGCGGGCGAGCGCATGGACGAGCGGCAGGTTCTGTTCGATGACGCGCGTCCGGGCGCCCCGATCGCCTCCCCGGTGGTATGCGGTCAGGAGTGCGGCGGTCGATCCGCGCCTCGAACCTCTGGCTCTGCTCCCCCGATCGGACACGCTGATGAATCGCCCCTTTCCGAAGCAGAACATATCGCGGATCAGAGGTCGTGTCCATGCCAATCGAAGAAAAACATGTATGAAAATACTGTGCGCAATGCATAGATGAGAATGCATGAGGTCCATCGCCAGCCCGCGGGTCGCCACGTGCGTGGTCGCCGCCGCGTTTGCGAGCGTGCCGGCCGTGGTCCTGCCCTCGAACGCACAGGCAGACGACGGAGCAGGCGCTTCGAACGTCGTCGCCGCCGCACTGCAGGGAACAGGCGTCGAGGTCGCACTCCCCGAAGGAGGCGACGCAGCCGGAGCCGTCGACGCCGCGCTGGGGAGTGTCATGGACGCGACGGAGGCCGAGACGGCTCCTACGGACGCCCCGGCGAGCGACCCTGCGACGCAGGCCGTTCAGTCGAGCGAGCCCGTGAGCTCGCAGCAGGAGGCCCAGATCCCAGTCGTGGAGCCAGATTCTAGGGCCGATACCATCGCGAGCTCGGTCGATACCACGCCCGATACCGTCACGACCCGGCCGACGTCACCGTCGTCGCCGGCGGCAGTCCAGACGGCCCCGACGAACGTGAACGTGAGCGTGCGGATCGAGAGCGCGGGTGACAACGGGCCCGTGACCCAGACGAACATCGCAGCGGTGGCGTCCACCGGCGCCACAGCTACTCCCCCAGCGGCTACTACGGGCGCAATCTCGGCGGCACCCTCGGCAGCGACCCCCGCGACAGCGGCAACATCGGGGCAGGCAACTGCACCGGCCACCGCCGCGCAGGAGGACCCGGACACGTGGTCATGGCAGTGGGACTGCGTCTCCGTGCCGGCGATATCGATGATATCGCCGGATGGATCCAATGGATCTTCTGTGCCGAGAAACTGGACGTGGATCTGGAACTGCGGCGGTAATACGGAGCAGTATCAGGGAGCGACTGTCGGCCAGTATCAACCCAGCAACGTCAACGTGTCGATTCGGATCGCGAGCCCGGGCAACGACGGGCCGGTCAGCCAGGCGAACGTCGCATTCGCGGTGAGCGCCGGCGTCTCGGTGCCGCACGGTGCCTCGACACCCGCCACGTCCGATCCTCCCGCGACCCTGCCTTTCCCCGTGCCCGTGCCGGTTGTCTCGCTGCCGGCGATACCGGGCGTTGCAGCGATCCCCGGGCTTCCTGCCGTCCTCTCACCGGTTGTTACGTCGTTCCCGCAGCCGTCCACGGAGACCGGGGTCGCGGCACTCGTCACGACGGAGGTCGCGCCGCCCCTCGGCGACGTGGACGGGCTCACCCTCGTGACGCCTCCGGCCCTCGGGCCCGGCGACGTGTCGATGCTCTTGAGCCGCGTGCCGCGTCTGCCGGCGTTCCGACCGGGATGGAGCGCCGCTCCTGAGCCTTCGCCGCCCACGTCGGGCGTGTGGAACGGCACGGCGTCGTCCGCCCTCCCGGCGGCCGACGTCGCGGGTCGCACCGCGAAGCTGTCGGGCAAGGCACGACACAAGCCGGCCCCGCAATGGCGCATGCCTCCCCCGGCCACCCCGACCCCTGCACAGGCGCCGTCTGGGACGAGCGCCGCTGCCGCGGGGGCCGGCGGCTCCTCGGGCGGCGGCCTTCCTCTCTTCCTCGCACTTCCCTTCGTGGTCGCGGTGCTCGACCTGGCCAGGCGCGTCGCACTCGAACGTGTGGCGACGCCTTCCGGGCATCGCAGCCGCATGCCCGACGACCCCGGGTAGCGCTCCTCCGTCCCGACGAAGTGCGTGGGGCGCCGGCTCCACGCGAGTCCACGGAAGGAGCAGACATTCGATGAAACGGATGACGACACTCCTCGGGGCGCTCGTCCTCGCGCTGTGGTTCGGCGCGGGGCAGGCAGCCGCCGACGGAGGAAGCAGTGCCTCGCAGACCGCCGGCCAGGCCGCCCCGAGCGGGCAGACGGCCGACGGGATGGGCACCGCATACCAGTCGGGAGCGTCGAACAACGCGGGCTCGATCCGCGTGCTCAGCCCTGGGAACGACGGGGCCGTCACGCAGTCGAACTCGACGACGGCAGGCGCTCTCGCGGCCAACGGCAACAAGACGAGCCAGGACACGACCCAGTCGCAGCTGGGCGGTTACGGCTCCGACCAGAGCCAGATCGCCGGTCAGGCGGCGAAGAACGAGCAGGACGCCAATGCGGACGCGACCGCGGTGCAGATCGCACCGAAGAACGACGCGCAGGCGATCCGCGTTCTCAGCCCCGGTAACGGCGGCGACGTGAACCAGTCGAACTCGGCGACCGCCGGCGCGGCCGCCCTGAACGGCAACGAGACGGACCAGACGGTCGACCAGTCGCAGGGCGGTGCCGGGTACGGCTCCGACCAGAGTCAGGTCGCCGGGCAGGCGGCGTCGAACGACCAGACCGCGGACGCGGACGCGACCGCGTTCCAGGTGAAGCCGTCGAACAGCGCGTCGTCGATCCGGGTGCTGAGCCCGGGGAACGACGGTGACGTCTCGCAGTCCAACTCGGCGACCGCCATCGGCATCGCCGCGAACCTGAACAAGACCGACCAGACGACGGACCAGTCGCAGGGCGGGTCCGGTCACGGCTCGGATGCAACACAGGTCGCCGGCCAGGAGGCCTCGAATCACCAGAACGCCGACGCAGACGCGACGGCGGTCCAGCTGAAGCCGTCGAACACGGCATCGTCGATCCGCGTGCTCTCACCCGGCAACGGGGGGGACGTCTCGCAGTCGAACAGCACCACCGCGGTGGCGGCGGGGCTGAACGGCAACAAGACGGATCAGTCCATCGACCAGTCGCAGGGCGGTGCTTCGGCGCCGTCGATGCTGGGCGAGAAGACCGGTTACAAGGATCCGGGCAAGGGCTCGGACTCCACGCAGATCGCCGGCCAGAAGGCGACGAACAGCCAGACCGCGGACGCCGACGCGACGGCGGTTCAGGTGAAGCCGTCCAACACGGCGTCGTCGATCCGGGTGCTGAGCCCGGGCAACGACGGTGACGTCTCGCAGTCGAACTCGGCGACCGCCGTCGGGATCGCTGCGAACGGCAACTGGACGGATCAGTCGATCGACCAGAGCCAGGGCGGCTCGTACGAGCCCTCCTGCGTCCGCTGCGAGTACCCCGGCGAGAAGTCCGGGTACGACAAGTCCGGCTACGGCTCGGACTACACGCAGATCGCAGGGCAGGAGGCCTCGAACCACCAGGACGCCGACGCACACGCGACGGCCGTCCAGTTGAAGCCGTCGAACACGAACGAGTCGATCCGCGTGCTCAGCCCGGGCAACGACGGTGACGTCTCGCAGTCGAACAGCACCACCGCGGTGGCGGCGGCGCTGAACCTCAACAAGACGGATCAGTCGATCGACCAGTCACAGGCCGGTTCGGGCCACGGCTCGTACCTGCAGGTGGCCGGTCAGGGCGCGTGGAGCAAGCAGGACGCCGACGCAGGCGCGACGGCGCTCCAGTTCGGTGCATCGAACGAGAACAAGCCGATCCGGGTCGGTAGCCCGGGCGGCGGCGGCTCGGTCGATCAGTCGAACGACGTCACGGCGCTCGCCGTGGCGCTCAACCTCAACGAGACCTGCCAGAGGCTGATGCAGGAGCAGACGGGCAAGGGCTCGGATGCCCTGCAGGTCGGCGGCCAGGGCTCGTGGGACGACCAGCGCGGAGGCGCCTGGAGCCGCGCGATCCAAGGAGGGAAGAAGAAGCACAGCAAGCGCTGAGATCGCAAGCGAGCGGCCGCCGGAACGTCCGGCGGCCGCTCCCCAAGCGCGGATTGACACGAGTGCGTCGGCCGACGTACCGTGGGGTTCAACAGGGAGGGAGCAGTTGTCCGGGCGGACGTCTTCTCTGCGGCACAGGCGACAATCGATCGCGGTGGGGGTATGCGCGATCGCGCTCGTCACCACTCCGGCGGCGCTCGCCGCGGGCGGGACGCCGATGCCCGGACCGGACGACCCTCCGTCGACGCTGAGGCCGGCGAGCACGAAGACGACGAGCTCCAGTGGCTCGCAGACGGCGAAGACGTCGACGAAGCGGACGGCAGAGTCGGCAGTCCCGGTGCCGGACGCTCCGCTCGTCGCTGCGCCGGTCGCCGCGCCGCGGACATCCATCACCCCAAGCGTCGCGGCGCCGACTCCCGACGTCGTCCAGCGCACGGCGCCGCGCGTCGCCACGGCGCCCGTCCTCACGCGGGCTGCGCCGAAACCGGCACCGACGACCACGACGATCTCCCGCGCAGCCGCGAAGCCGAAGCCCAAGCCGAAGACGAGTCCGAAGGCGAAACCGAAGCCCCATCCTCGCGTAGCTCCTGCGAAGCAGGCGGTCTCCCGGCCGGTGGGCGTTCCCCGCGACGCGGTGCGGCTCGGTCTGCCGGCGGCCGTGCTCGGCGCACGACCGAGCGACGCGGAGCTGAACGGTGAGCTACTCGTCGCGGCGGCGCTGCTGCTCGCAGCCGCCGCAGGCGGCAGTCTTCTGCTCGGGCTCGCGGCGCGCAGCTCGGCGAGGCACGCATGAGAGCGACCCGCCTACTCGTCCTCGTCGTCGTCCTCGGCGCGGTGGTCGCCGTGCTGCCCGGCGCCGCGGCGGCGGTCGATCCCCCGGGCGCGAGCTGCAACGGCGGCGGCTGCGGCGGCTGGTTCCGGTCGAACGTGACCGTCTCGTGGTCGTACAGCAGCGCGGGCGCGACCAGCGCGACCGGCTGCGGCTCCTCCACGGTCTCCGACGACACGAGCGGCGCGAGCTTCACGTGCACGGTCTACTACTCGGACGGCACGTCGTACGGGAGGACCGTCACCGTGAGGAAAGACTCGTCCCCGCCGGGCGTCACGGCGTCCGCCTCCCGTGACCCGGACACCAACGGCTGGTACACGAGCCCCGTTTCGTTCAGCTTCACCGGCGACGACGGCGCCTCCGGCGTCGCCTCGTGCACATCCGGGACGTACAGCGGGCCCGACGGCGGCGACATCAGCGTCTCCGGCTCGTGCACCGACAACGCGGGCAACACCGGCTCGACGTCGCTGAAGATCAAATACGACGCGACGGCCCCGACGGTCACGGGCACCCCCGCGCGGAAGCCCGACGCCAACGGTTGGTACAACCACCCGGTCGACGTGGCGTTCACCGGCACGGACAAGGGATCCGGGGTCACGGAGTGCTCGCCGACCGTCGGCTACAAGGGGCCGGATGCGAGCCCCGCGAAGGTCGTCGGCCAGTGCCGCGACGCGGCGGGGCACCTGAGCGAGCCGGCGACCGTCGAGCTTCGCTACGACGCGACGCCGCCGGCGCGTCCGAACGTCGCGTGGGTACACCGTGGAGAGTCGATCTCACTGTCGTGGACGCAGGGCAAGGACGTCGTGCAGGCGAAGGTGATCCGCGCACCGGGGCTCAAGGGGACGAAGCCCGGCGTCGTCTACGAGGGCAAGGCCGCCCACAAGCTCGTCGACAGGAAGCTCCGCGCCGGCACCCGGTACTGGTACGAGGTCATTCTTCTCGACCAGGCCGGGAACGAGGCGACCAAGACGATCGGGCTCAGGCCGTCCGTGGGCATCTACGCGCCGGCCGAGGGGGCGGTCGTCGGCAAGGCTCCGCTCGTCCAGTGGTCGCCGGTCGCGAAGGCAAGCTTCTACAACCTCCAGCTCTGGCGCGGGAACCTGAAGCTCCTGACCACGTGGGTCAGGCACCCGAGCCTCGCGCTGAAAGAGCGCTGGACGTTCAAGGGGCAGCGACATGCGCTCGCGAACGGGCCGTACCGCCTGTACGTCTGGCCCGCGTTCGGCACCCGACGAGACCCGCGCTACGGCAAGCTGCTCGGCCAGGTGTCGTTCGTCGTCAAGCTGCAGTGACGGCCGACCTGCGGCACGTGGCCGTCGCGGACGCGTGTGGGTGAATCGGCACAGAGACGCCACAAAGGACATCTGGTCGCGCGCCCGGCGGTCCTCTAGCGTCGTCGGCCATGAGCACGAACGCGGTCCTCCTGGCCGAGCGCGAGCCCGGCACGCGCGAGTACCTCGAGCGCCAGCTGCGAGACGACGGCTTCACGGTGTTCGAGGCCGGCTGGACGGCGCGGGCGCTCGATCTCGCCGAGCGCCTCTCACCCGACGTCGTGATCGCCGGCGAGACGGATCTCTGCCGCCGCCTTCGCGCGGGCGAGCCGGGGCGCACGTGGAATCGCAATGTCCCCGTGATCGTGCTGACCGAGCCCGACGCGGATCCGGTCACGCGCGTCCGCGCCTTCGAGAGCGGCGCGGATGACGTCGTGCCGCGCGACGTCTACCTCGAGCTCCTCGCGCGCGTGCGGGCGCTGCTCCGGCGCGCGCTGCTCGGGCAGTCGGAGGTCGTCGAGGCGGGGCTGCTGGTCGTCGACCACCGTGCCCGTCAGGTGCGGGTCGGAGACCGGCCCGTGCGTCTCTCCGGGCGCGAGTTCGAGCTGGCGGCGAAGCTGGCGAGCGACCCCAGGCGGGTCTTCACGAAGACGGAGCTCCTGCGCGACGTCTGGGGGATCCGTGCGGCCGGCATCCGAACGCGGACCGTCGACTCGCATGCGTCGCGGCTCCGTCGCAAGCTCGAGGCGGCAGGCGCCGGCGACGTCGTCGTCAACGACTGGGGGGTGGGGTATCGCCTCCTCTCCTGACAAGGGGCCGGGCGGGCCGCGGCTACAGCATCGCTCCCTCGAGGCGTAGCAGCCGCTCCTTCCGCTCCAGGCCGCCGCCGTAGCCGACAAGCGATCCCGACGAGCCGACGATGCGGTGGCAGGGAAGCACGATCGGAATCGGGTTCCGGTTCATCACCATGCCGACCGCGCGCGAGGCACGGGCATTGCCCGAACGGGCCGCGAGCTCGGCGTAGGTCTCCGTCTGACCATACGGCACCTTCGCCAGCTCGCCGAGGACGCGGAGCGTGAACTCCGTGAGCCCGCGGAGGTCGAGCTCGAGGTCGAAGCTCGTCCTCCGGCCCGCGAAGTAGTCGTCGAGCTCTCGCCGCGTCCCGTCGAGCGCCCGGGGCGTCCGAAGCACCCGCGGCCCGGCGAGGCGGGCGAGGGCCTCCAGCTCACGTTCGGGCTCGGGATCGAACGAGATGCGGGCTAGCCCGTGGTCGGTCACAGCGGCGAGCAGGGGCCCGAGCTCGCTTTCGATCACGTCGTAGGCGGCGTCGAGCAGGCCGGAACGGGCGGCCGTCTCGCGAAAGCGCAGGTCGAGCTCGGTGGGAACAGTCATGTGATCCTCCTTCGCAGACGCCGGACGCCGGACGAGGCGGCCTGGCGGGCTGCCTCCTCGGTCGAATCGAGGGCGGCCGCGATCTGGTCGTAGTCGAGGTCGTAGCCGTAGCGCAGCACGACAGCGGCGCGTTCCTTCGGCGGAAGGGTGTCTGTGAGAAAGGCCAGCTCCTCGTATGCCGGCCGTCCGTCGGTGTGCGGGACGTCGGGAAGCTCGTCGGTGCGCTCGCCGGCTCGGCGGTGGGCGTCGATGGCGACGCGCGTCGCGATCGTCAGGACCCACGACCGCAGGTGCTCTGCGTGGCCGAGCCGGTCGTACGCCTGGAGAGCGCGCAGGAAGGTCTCCTGGAACGCGTCGTCGGCACGCTCGCGACCGAGCCGGCGCCGCAGGAGCCGCAGCACGTCGCCGGCGTGCTCGGCATAGAAGGTCTCGAACGGGGGGACCGACGCCATCCTCGCCATCATGGTGTGAAACGCGTGACCGGCGCCGCGCGTGAGATTGCGCTGCCGAACGAACAACGGTGCACACTGGCGGCATGCGCGCCGCCGTCGTCGGGCACGTGGAGTGGATCCGTTTCGCGCGGGTCGATCGTGTCCCGGCGGCCGGCGAGATAGCGCATTCCTTCGAGGACTGGGAGGAGGCGGGGGGAGGCGGGGCCGTCGCGGCGGTGCAGCTCTCACTGCTCGCCGACGAGACGCACCTCTTCACCGCGCTCGGGAACGACGAGCTGGGCCGGCGCTCGCGCGAGGAGCTCGAGTCCCGCGGCGTGATCGTCCACGCCTCGGTGGACGAGCGCGCGCAACGCTGGGCGTTCACGCAGGTGGACGACCGTCACGAGCGTACGATCACCACGGTCGGCCCGAAGCTCCGACCCAGAGGACACGACGACGCGCTTCCCTGGCACGAGTTGGCGTCGATGGACGCGGTCTTCTTCGTGGCGGGAGATGTCGACGCACTCGTACACGCGCGGCGCGCGCGAATCGTGACCGCAACGTCGCGGGAGCTCGAGGTGCTTCGCCGAGGCGGTGTCGAGCTCGACGCGCTGATCGGCAGCGGGGAGGACGAGGCGGAGCGCTACCGGCCCGGCGAGCTCGATCCGCCGCCGAGGCTGGTCGTCACGACCTCCGGCGGCCTCGGCGGCTGGGCGCGGCCCGGCGGGCCCTACACCGCAGCCGACCCGCCGGGCGAGGTCGTCGACGCCTACGGGGCTGGAGACAGCTTCGCGGCCGGGCTCACGTACGCGCTCGCGGCAGGCCTCGACGGAAACGACTCGCTCGCCTTCGCCGCCCGTTGCGGCGCCGCCGCGTTGACCGGACGGGGCGTCGCGCCGCGCGCCGTCGCCCTCGGCGCCTGACGGTCGCGGCAGGCGCGCTGCGGAAGCCGATTGGGGCAGGTCGGGGTCGTCCCGTTCGGGGGTTGGTCGTGAGCCCGTCCCGCACCGGGCTCCGATCGCATCCGGGCGACCGACCTCGAGGTTGATCGTCATTCGGCGCGCCCGAGCTGCCGGTGCCGGTGGTCCGCGCGACCCGTCGTCGGCCGCGATGCACTTGACAGTGGGGTAATGTGGCGTAAAGTGGGGAATCGTGGAGATCACGAAGGGGATCGGCCACACCCGCGGGCGATGTTCATCGGCACCTACGAGCACACGATCGACGAGAAGAGCCGGCTCACGCTGCCGCGCCGCTTCCGCGACGCGCTCGGTGCCGGTGTCGTGCTCACGCGCGGGCTCGACCGCAACGTCGCGGTGTATCCGCGGGAGACCTGGAAGGTGAGCGTCGAGGACCGGATCTCGGCGCTCGATCCGCTCTCGCGGGAGGCAAGAGACCTGCGCACGTTCTTCTTCTCGGGGGCGGCCGAGGCGGATCTCGACACACAGGGTCGAGTTCTCGTCCCGGCCGTCCTCACGCGCCACGCAGGCCTCGAGCGGGAGGTCGTCGTCGCCGGGAACTACGACCACCTCCAGCTCTGGAGCCCGGAGGCCTGGGAGCGTCACCTGCATGCCGTCGAAGGGAGCGCCGAACATGCTGCCGAACGTCTTGCCGCGCACGGAAGCTGATCACGTCCCGGTTCTCGCCGCCGAGGTGCGCGAGCTCCTCGCCGTGCAGCCGGGGGAGACCGTCGTCGACGCGACGTTCGGTGCCGGAGGCCACGCCCGACTGCTCGCGCAGGATCTCCAGGGCCGCGGGAAGCTCGTCGCGGTCGACCGCGACCCCGGCGCGAAGGCGTACTTCGACCGCTTCAAGGCCGGCGCGGGCGTCGACGTGCGCTTCCTCCGCGGGGACTTCGCCGTCGTCCTCTCGCAGCTTGCGGCCAACGACGTGAAGGCCGACGCGATCCTGCTCGACCTCGGCATCTCGTCGATGCAGGTCGACCGGCCCGAGCGCGGCTTCTCGTATGCGACGGATGCGCCGCTCGACATGCGGATGGACCCGTCGTCCGAGCAGACGGCGGCCGCGATCGTCAACACGTGGGACGAGAAGGAGCTCGCGACGGTTTTCCGCCGCTACGGCGAGGAGCGGTTCGCCACACCGATCGCCCGCGCGATCGTGCGGAGGCGAGCGGAGCGGCCGTTCACGCGGACGGGCGACCTCGTCGACGTGATCAAGCTCGCGATCCCGACCCCGGCGCGCTTCGGGGAGGGTCACCCGGCAAAGCGGGTCTTCCAGGCGCTCCGCATCGCGGTGAACGACGAGCTGGGGCAGCTCGAAGCCGCGCTGCCCGCGGCGCTCGCGATGCTCCGTACCGGCGGGCGGCTCGCGGTGATCTCGTTCCACTCGCTCGAGGACCGGATCGTCAAGCGGTTCTTCGCCGACCAGGCGAAGGGGTGTACGTGCCCGCCGGAGTTCCCGGTCTGCGTGTGCGGGAAGGAGCCGACGCTCCGGCTTCTGACGCGCAAGCCGATGCGGCCGGGCGCGCGGGAGATCGATGCGAACCCGCGCGCCGCCTCCGCCCGGCTGCGCGCGGCGGTGAGAGCCTGATGTCGACGATCGCTCAACCGGCTCTCCGGCGGGCCCGCGTCGGTCGCGGCACGTTCACCGGCGGCGTCTTCTGGATCCTCGTCATCGCCGTCCTGCTCGCGGGCGTCGTCGCCGTCAACGTCCTCGTCCTGCGACTCAACGTGCAGCTCGACGACCTGCGGCGCGACCGCGCGGAGCTGAAGGCGGAGATCGCCACCGCGCGCGCACAGCTGTCGAGCGCCTCCGCGAACGCGCGTATCGAGACCGAGGCTGCGTCGAAGCTCGGCCTCGTCAGGCACGACCCCAACCAGACGACGTTCCTCCGGCTCGATCCGTGACCGACAGACGCGCGAACTCGCGGATCCGGCTGCTCGTGCTCGCCTTCGCCGGCATCTTCGCGATCGCGCTCGGCCGTGCCGCGTGGATCCAGGTCGTCGACGGCGCGGGGTACGCGGCGATGGCCTCGAAGCAACAGCGCCAGACCATCGAGATCCCCGCAGGGCGCGGGACGATCTACGACCGGACGGGCGAGCCGCTCGCGATCGGCGAGCAGGCGACGACCGTCTACGCGGACCCCCGCAACGTCGTCGCGCCGAAGAAGGCCGCCGTGAAGGCCGCCCAGGCACTGGGCCTGAACCCAGACGATCTCTACCCGAGCCTCAAGGACCCCACGAAGCGGTTCGTCTTCATCGAGCGGAAGGCCGATCCCGTGAAGGCGAAGGAGCTAGAGCGCCTGGGCGTGGCCGGGATCGGCTTCTACCCCGAGGAGCTCCGCACCTACCCGCAGGGACGCGTCGCGTCGCAGCTGCTCGGCTTCGCCGGAACCGACAACCGTGGCCTCGACGGGCTCGAGGGCTCGCTCGACAAGAATCTGGCGGGTCGCTCGGGCTATGAGATCGTCGTGCGCGACCCCGCGGGCCAGGCGATCGACGTCGTCACCTCGCGGAAGGAACGGCCGGGGAAGAACGTCGTCCTCACGATCGACCATCAGCTCCAGGCGACCGCCGAGCAGCTCCTCTCGTCGGCCGTCGCCCGCTGGAACGCGAAGGGCGCGACGGCGATCGTGATGGATCCGAGGACCGGGGGGATCCTGGCGATGGCGAACGCACCGACCTTCGACGCCAACCGGTTCACCTCCGCGCCGCCCGACGAGCGCCGCAACCGCGCGGTGACCGACCTCTACGAGCCCGGGTCGACGTTCAAGATCGTCACGATCGCGGGCGCGCTCGAGGACAACGTCGTGACGCCCGAGTCGTCGTTCGTGCTTGCGCCGACGATCAAGGTCGCCGACCGGACGATCCGCGAGGCGCACGTCAGAGGAACCGAGCGCATGACCGTGCGCCAGATCCTCGCCGAGTCGTCGAACGTCGGCACGATCACCATCGCCAAGGACAAGCTCGGCGGCCCGGAGCTCGCCCGATGGGTCTCGCGTTTCGGTTTCGGCCGGACGACCGGCTCCGAGCTCCCCGGCGAGAGCGCCGGCATGGTGCTGCCCTACGACCGGTGGTCGGGCTCGACGATCGGCACCGTGCCGATCGGGCAGGGCATCGCCGTGACGCCGCTCCAGATGGTCAGCGCATACGCGGCGATCGGGAACGGAGGCGTGATGCCGCCCGCGCACGTCGTCGCGAAGATCGGCGGCAAGAAGGTGAGGCACGGAAAGGGCCGCCGGATCGTCTCGGAGCACACCGCCGACCGCATGACCGCGATGTTCCGCGACGTCGTCCTCGAGGGAACGGGCACCGAGGCGGCGATCCCCGGGTACACGGTCGCCGGCAAGACCGGGACCGCGAACAAGGCCGAGAACGGGCGCTACGTCTCGAAGTACGTCGCCTCGTTCGTCGGGCTCGTACCCGCGCGAAACCCACGGCTCGCGATCCTCGTGATGGTCGACGAGCCGCACGGACAGATCTGGGGCGGCGTCGTCGCGGCGCCGATCTTCCGCGACCTCGCGCGCTTTGCGCTCCAGTACCTCGAGGTGCCGCCCGACGCCCCGGAGTCGAAGCGCTCGTCGAGCCTCGTCGCCGCCGCCCTCCCGTAGCCTGACGGCGCGTGCCGCAGCGCTCGTACGCCCATGCCGCTGCTCTCGGAGCCATCGCGGCGGTTTGCCTCGCCGGATGCAGTGCGGGCGCCGACGTGGACCCGGAGCGGTTCGAGGTCGCGATTCGGAGCCACGCCGTGGCGAACCTCGCGCCGTACGGCACCGTGACCGACGTGGACTGTCGCCCCGCCGATCCTGCCGTCTTCGTCGCGCTCCGCGACGACCACTCGGCGCCGGTTCGCGGTCTCGAGTGGCGAACGAAGGATCGTGCCGAGGACGTCGCCCGCTCGTATGGGGCGACCCTCTATGTCGACTGCTGAAGCTACACCGGTCGACCCGAGAGACCGCATACCTAGACTGCCTTCGATGGACCTCGACGCGCTCATCGGCGCGCTCGCGCCGGGTGACGTGATCGGGCGGCGACCCGTCGAGATCCTCGATCTCGCCTTCGACACGCGTCGCGTGCGCGACGGCACTCTCTTCTTCTGCGTCCCGGGCGCGCGGGTCGACGGGCACGAACTCGCGGCCGACGCCGTGGCCGCCGGCGCGTCCGCGCTCGTCGTGGAGCGGCCGGTCGACGTGGCGGTCACGCAGCTCGTCGTCGAGTCGACGCGGGCGTCGATGGCAGTCGCGGCTGACGTGTTCTTCGGCATGCCGACGGAGCGGCTCGCGGTCGGGGGCGTCACGGGCACGAACGGCAAGACGACGACAACCCACCTCCTGCGCTCGATCCTCGAGGCGGACGGAAGAGCGACAGGGCTCGTGGGCACCGTCGAATGGATCGTCGGCGGCTCGCCGCGGCCGGCTCCTCACACCACGCCGGAGGCGATCGACCTCCAACGGCTGTTCCGCGAGATGCTCGACGCGGGCGACGAGGCCGTGGCACTCGAGGCGTCCTCGCACGGATCGCACTATCGCCGCCTCGACCGCGTGCGCTTCGACGCCCTTGTCTTCACCAACCTGTCGCAAGACCACCTCGACCTCCACGGCGACATGGAGGGGTACTTCCTGGCCAAGCGAGGCCTCTTCACGGGTATCGCGCCGCCGCCCGCGGCCGTCAACGTCGGCGACCCGTACGGCCGGCGGCTCGCGGAGGAGCTCGCGTCCACCCACCGGGCGCCCCTCGTGACCTACGGCCTGCGGCCCGAGGCGGAGGTGCGGGCGGACGGGCTCGACCTCGGCCCGCGCGGATCGCGTTTCAGCGCGGCCGGAATCCCGATCGTGACGCCGCTGCTCGGCGTCTTCAACGTCGAGAACGTCCTCGGCGCGGTCGCCGCCGCGCTGCTGCTCGAGGTCGACGAGGACGCCATCGTCGAGGGGATCCGGACGGTGTCGGGCGTCCCGGGCCGCTTCGAGGGCGTCGACGAAGGCCAGGACTTCGCGGTCGTCGTCGACTACGCCCACACCCCGGGTGCGCTGGAGACCGTGCTCGAGGCCGCGCGACCGCTCGGCGACGGTCGCCTGACCGTCGTGTTCGGTGCCGGCGGCGACCGCGACCGCGACAAGCGCCCGCGGATGGGTGAGGTCGCGCGGCGCCTCGCCGACGCCGTGGTCGTGACGAGCGACAACCCGCGCTCGGAGGACCCGCTCGCGATCGTCGAGGCAATCATCACCGGTGCCGGGACGGACGTCGAGGTCGACCCCGACCGGCGCTCGGCGATCGAGGGCGCGATCGCGGCTGCGGGCCCGGGGGACGTGGTCGTGATCGCGGGGAAAGGCCACGAGCAGGGACAGGAGGTCGACGGCGTCGTCCACCCGTTCGACGACCGCGAGGTCGCCCGGGAGGCGCTGCGGCGGAGACGAGGCGCCGGATGATCCCGCTCGCCTGGGAGGAGATCGAGGCGCTCCGCCTCGGAGAGCTCCGCGGCCGGCCGGCGGGCGGCGTCATACGCCGGGTGCACGACGACTCGCGCGACGCACGTCCGGGCGATCTCTTCGTCGCTCTCAACACCGGCGTTCGGTTCGTCTCGGAGGCGCTGGAGCACGGTGCCGCGACACTCGTCCCCCACGACCAGGAGGCTGCGCTCGCCGCCCTCGCGCGGCCCGTCCGCGACCGCTCGAGCGCCGAGGTCGTCGCGGTGGTGGGGTCCACGGGCAAGACCACGACGAAGGACGTGCTGGGGGCGCTCTGCGCGGCGGTGGCGCCCACGGTCGCCGCGGCGGCGAGCAAGAACAACGAGCTCGGCCTGCCGCTCACCGTGCTGCGCCTCGAGGAGGACACGCGCGTGCTGGTCACGGAGATGGGGATGCGCGGGCTCGGACAGATCGCCGAGCTCTGCGAGATCGCCCGGCCGACGGTCGCGCTCGTCACGTCGATCGGCCCCGAGCATCTCGAGCTCGTCGGCTCGCTCGAGGACGTGGCGCGCGCGAACGCCGAGGCGATCGACGCGCTGCCGACCGGCGGGATCGCCGTGGTCCCCGCCGGGGAGCCGCTGCTCGAGCCCTTCCTCCGGGCAGACGTCGACGTCAGGCGGTTCGACCGAGGCTCGGTCGAGCGGGACGGCGACAGCTGGTGCTTCCGCGTCGGCGGGGAAGAGCTGCGGCTCGCGCTGCCGTTCACGCAACGGCACCTGGCGGAGAACGTCCTCGCCGCGCTGACCGGCTACCACGCGCTCGGCCTCCCGCTCGAGCGCGCCCACGAGGGCGCCCGTCGTATCCGGCTCTCCGCCTGGCGCGGCGAGGTGCGCGAACTGCCGGGCGGCGGCCTCGTCGTCAACGACGCCTACAACGCCAACCCCACCTCGATGCGGGCCGCGCTGCTCGATCTCTCGGAACGGGCGGACGGCCGGCGGCGTGTGGCGATCCTCGGCCGGATGGCCGAGCTGGGGGACGAGAGCGCCCGCTACCACGCCGAGATCGCCTCGCTGCTCGACGAGCTCGGGATCGAGGTCGTCGTGGCGGTCGGTGACGAGGCGCCCGCCTACCTCGCAGGAGGCGACGGCGTCACTGTCACGGACGCGTCCGCGTTCGACGAGATCGCGCCGCTGCTCGAGCCCGGCGACGCGATCCTCGTCAAGGGGTCGCGGGCGGTCGGTCTCGAAGGCATCCCCATCCTGATCGAGAAACTCTCCCAGGCATGGTGAGAGTCCTGATCGCGGGGCTCGTCGCGATGGTGATCGCCGTCGCGGTGGGCCCCCAGTTCATCGAGTGGCTGCGACGGCAGTCGATCGGCCAGCAGATCCGCGAGGAGGGGCCGGCGCGGCACGCCGTCAAGCAGGGGACACCGACGATGGGCGGGCTCTTGATCCTCGTCGCCGCGTTCGTGCCGGCGCTGATCGTCTCGCTCTACACGATCCCCGGCGTGACGATTCTCCTCGCCACCCTCGGCTGCGGCCTGATCGGCTTCGCGGACGACTTCCTCAAGGTACGCAAGCGCCGGTCGCTCGGGCTCAACGGACGCTGGAAGATGCTCGGCCTCGTGGCCATCACGGCCGGAGTCGCCTGGGCGACCACGCAGATCGGCTACATGGACACCGAGATCTACTTCCCGCTCGTCGACGTCAACATCGACCTCGGCTGGGCGTACTACCCGTTCCTCTTCCTCGTCATCGCGGGCACTTCGAACGCGGTCAACCTCACCGACGGGATCGACGGCCTCGCCGCGGGAACGTGTGCGATCTCGCTCATCACGCTCCTCGCCATCGCGTCGATCGACTGGATCCGGAGCGCCGACGTCGTCGCGAACCGGAGCGAGGAGTACCTCGACATCGCGATCTTTGCCGCCGCGCTGATCGGCGGCGTGATCGGGTTTCTGTGGTTCAACGCGTTCCCGGCGGAGATGTTCATGGGCGACACGGGCTCGATGGCGCTCGGCGGCGCGATCGCGACGCTCGCCATCCTCACCGAGACGGAGGTACTGCTCGTCTTCATCGGCGGTGTGTTCGTGATCGAGGCGGTCACCTGGATGATCCAGATCGCGAGCTTCAAGCGCACGGGCAGGCGGGTCTTCCTGATCGTGCCGATCCACCACCACTTCGAGATGAAGGCCTGGTCGGAGACGAAGATCATGGTGCGCTTCTGGATCGTCGGCGCGATCCTCTGCGCGATCGGTTTCGTCCTCTACTACCGGTACTACCTGCGCTTCCAGCTCTGAGCGGGGCCGGGGAAGAGCGTCGTACCGCGTGACGACCGCGTCGATGCGCCGGGGCAGCCTCGTCGCGCCCGTCATCGTCTCGCTGGCCGTCATGGTCGTCTGGGGCGCGACGCCCGTCCTGACCCGGATCGCGACCGACGATCTCGAGCCGCTCTGGGTCGCGGTGCTGCGGACCGTCCTCGCCGGGATCGTCGCCGTGCCCCTCGTGGCGACGACCGCGCTCCGGCCGCCCTCGAGCTCACGCGCGCGACTGCTCCTCGGAGTCTCGTCCGCCGCAGGGTTCGTCGTCTTCCCTGTGGTCTTCACGATCGGGCAGGAGCGGACGTCCGCGATGCACGGCGTCGGGATCCTGGCCGCGCTCCCGGTCTTCACGGGCCTCTACGGGATGCTCGTCGCGCGCCGGCGGCCGGGCACGTGGTGGCTCGCGGGCTGCGCGCTCGCGCTCGCGGGCGAGGCGGTGATCGTCGCCGTGCGGACGGGCGGCGGAGGAACCGCGACGCTCGCCGGCGACGTCCTCGTGCTCGCCTCCGCGCTCGTGGTCTCAGGCGGGTACGTGGCCGGCGCGATGCTCGTCCCGCGCGGGTTCTCGAGCGCCGCGACGACGTACTGGGGCGTCATGCTCGGCGCGCTCGCCCTCACACCCGTAGCGGTCGCGCTCCTCGCGGTCGCGGGCCCGCCTCGCGCGGGAGCGGGATCGTGGGCCGCCGTCCTCTTCCTGGCCGTCGCGACCTCGATCGTCGGCTACGTCGGCTGGTACTGGGCGCTCGCGCACGGTGGGATCGCGCGGATCGCACCGCTCCAGTTCCTGCAGCCGCTCTCCGGCCTCGTGCTGGCCGCACTCGTCCTCGACGAGCGCCTGACGTGGCCGCTCGCGGTCGGCGCCTCAGCAGTGATCGCCGGGGTCGCGGTCGCGCGCCGGGAGTGACGACGCGTCGCCGACGTCATGCCGCCGCGGTCAGGTGGGGGAGCGGCCCCCCGCGAGATCGCGGAACGCCTGCGCGACCACCTCGTGACCCGCCTTCAGGCGCTCGGCCGCGTGCACGGCGTTCCACTCGTCCCACCGGAGCAGGGCCCTTGCGCTCGCTCCGCGCGAGGGTCGGACGACGAGCCCGATCGACGGCGCCGGCACGGCAGTCGCGACCGGGGCGCCGCCCCTCGTGACCGGAACGAGCGCGGCGTGCGACGATGGGTCGACGACTCCGATCTGCATCCACGGAATGCGGATCCACACGTCGCGCCCGAGTGCGCGCCACGTGGCGAGGCTGTCGTAGCGGGCCGACGACGGCCTCCAGTCCCCCGGGCGGAGGGCGCCGACGTTCATCGTCTCGTACGGGAATCGGCGGCCCGTCGTGGGGATCGTGAGCGGACGGTTGGTCGAGAGCAGCATCTGGTTCCAGCCGTCGAAGGAGCGGACGACGCCGGGCGGGAGCGGAGAGAAGTCGAGCTGCAGCGGCTCGAGCGCCGGCCTGACGTACGCCTGCCCCGAGCCGTGACCGACGTCCAGGACGATCGCGTAGTCACTCGCGCCGTCGTGCGCGCGCGAGCCCGGAAGCCGCGGGGCGCCGCCGGGCACGACGTCGAACCCGAGCCTCAGCACGCCGACGGCCGGATGGTCGAGGCGGATGCGCAGGTGGAGCCACGC
>NZ_DATMBZ010000023.1:0-3762 GCF_035558935.1 Gaiella sp.
CTCCGGTCGGCCGCCGCGGCCGACCCGAAGCTCCTGACGAGCGGCCGGCTGACCGAGCCGGTCGAGGCGACGGGCTTCGAGGCGATGGCCGGCGCGGTCGCCCCCGCGAAGCGTCCGGCGCACACCCGGCAGCGGGAGGACGAGAAGGCCGAGAAGGCTCGAGTCGACGAGGCGCGCGCTGCGCTGAAAGAGGCGCGCGACGAAGCGCGGGCGCTCGGCCGCGAGGCCGACACGGCCGAGCGGGAGGCGCGCCGCGCCCGCGCCGACGCCGAGAAGGCCGAGCGCCGCGTCGCCGAGGCCGAGGAACGCCTCGCTCGACTTCGGCGCTGAGGTCTCAGCCCTCGAGGCCGACGACGAACTCGCGCTCGCCGCCGTGCCACGTCACGTGGAGCGACTCGGCGATCCGCCGGAGGAGCGATACGACAGCCGCGTTGTCGCCGCACACCGTGGCGACGAGCTCCGTGATCCCGGCAGCCCGTGCGTCGGCGGCGAGCTCGCGGGCGAGCACGGAGCCGATCCCGCGTCCCTGGTGCTCGTCCGCGACCTCGAACGCGATCTCGGCCGATCGGCCGTCGCGCACGAGCCGCCCGATCCCCACGGGGCGGGGGTCCCGCTCGACGTACGCGACCAGAACATGGTGGTCGGCGTCGACGCGGGCGAGGAGGGCAAGCTCGGCCCCCGCCAGCCGCGGCTTCGCGCCGCAGAAGCGCCGTTCGCGAGAGTGCGAGCCGAGCCGCGCGAACACCATGCCGACCGTGTACGTGTCGCCGTTCGTGAGCTGCCTGATCGTGACGCCGTCGACATAGCGCGCGTGCATGTGACGATGGTGAACGCCGCGGGGCGGCGAATGCTTCCCCGCTACGGGCCATCTTCTCGACATGGCCCGTTCGGGCCACTATGCTCGCGGGTGATGGAGCAGGACATCCGGTTCTGCGAGCTCGACGGCCGGCGGATCGCCTACGCGACGGTCGGCGAAGGCCCCGTGCTCCTCTTCGGCGGACGATGGGTGAGCCACCTCGAGGAGGAGTGGGACGCCCCGTCCTCGCGGGCGTTCTTCGAGGAGCTCGCGCGGGCGCACCGCGTCGTGCGCTACGACCGGCTTGGCGCGGGGCTGTCCGACCGGACGCTGCGCGGCGCGCCGACCGCAGAGGCAGAGACGGCCCAGCTCGCCGCTGTGGCGGCCGCGTGCGGTGACGGGCCCGTCACCCTCTTCGCCTGCTCGTGCGCCGGGCTCGCGTCGTCGCGCTTCGCGAGCGCCGAGCCCGACCGCGTACGGAAGATCGTCTACTTCGGTGGCTACGCCTCGCGCGACGACATCCCGGACGCGACCCGCCGCTCGCTCGTCGACTTCGTCGCCGCGAACTGGATGCTCGCTGCGCAGATGCTCGCGGGGCTCTTCCTCCCGCGCGGCAGCGGCGAGGAGATCGAGGCCCTGAGCCGCGCCCAGCGCCATGCAGCCTCAGCGGACGTCGCCTCGGCGTTTCTCGAGCTCGACCTCGCGTCGGACGCGCGTGCCTTCCTGCCTTCCGTCATGGCGCCGGCTCTCGTGCTGCACCGCCGCGGCGATCGCACCGTGCCGATCGGACGCGGCCGCGAGCTCGCGGCGCTGCTGCCGAATGCGCGCTTCGTCGCGCTCGGCGGGGATGCCCACCTGCCGTGGATGGACGACCAGCGCGACCTCCAGCGGGCGCTCGCCGGGTTCCTCGACGACGCCGCGCCCGTGGAGTCGAACGGCGACTCGCCGCTCAGCCGGCGCGAGACGGAGGTGTTGCGGCTCGTCGCCGCCGGCCTTTCGAACCGCGAGATCGCGACGTCGCTCGTTCTCAGCGAGCACACGGTGCACCGGCACGTCGCGAACGTCCTGCGCAAGCTCGCGCAGTCGTCGCGGGCCGCGGCAGCCGCAACCGCGACCCGCGCTGGCTACATCTGAGCCGCCGCGCGCGATCGTGAGCACCGTCGTCGTCCTCTTCACGCGCGATATCCGGCTGCACGATCACCCCGCGCTCGCGGCCGCAGTGGACCGTGCGTCGCACGTCGTGCCCCTCTTCGTCCTCGACGACGCCGTCCTCGGGCGTTTCGGTGCACCGAACCGCGTCGCCTTCCTGCTCGACGCGCTCGCCGATCTCCGGCGATCGCTGGCCTCGCGCGGCAGCGGGCTCGTCGTCCGCCGCGGCGACACGGTCGCGGAGACGCTTCGCGTCGCCGTGGAGACGGGCGCGGAGCGGATTCACATGAGCGAGGACGTCAGCGCCTTTGCCCACCGGAGGCACGAGAGGCTCACGAGCGCCGCGCATGAGCGGGGGATCGCCCTCGAGGCGTTTCCCGGCGTGACGGTGGTCGCTCCGGGCGATCTCTCGCCGACCGGCTCCGACGGCCCCTTCCGGGTCTTCACGCCGTATTGGAGGCGCTGGCGGGCCGTCCCGCGTCGTGCGGTCCTGGCCGCGCCCAGGCGGATGCCCGAGGCCGGCCCGATCGACGAGCGGCCGCTACCTGCGGTCGGCGATCTCGTGGGCGGCGCTCCCGCGTCGAGGCTGCCGGCCGGCGGCGAGACGGAGGGCCGCTCACGTCTCGCACGGTGGCTCCGCGACGGCCTTGCCGGCTACGACGCACGGCGGGACGAGCTCGCCGTCGACGGCACGTCGGGTCTCTCGCCATACCTCCACTTCGGGTGCGTCTCGCCGCTCGAGGCGGCAGAGCGAGCGGCGGGCCAGCCGGGCGGAGAGACGTGGATCCGCCAGCTGTGCTGGCGCGACTTCCACCATCAGCTGCACGACGCCGAGCCGCGGATCGCCCGCGAGGACCTGCGGCCACGCGGAGACCGCTGGCGCGACGACCCCGATGCCCTCGCGGCGTGGAAGGAGGGACGGACCGGCTATCCGCTCGTCGACGCGGGGATGCGACAGCTCGCCGCGGAGGGGTGGATGCCGGGTCGCGCGAGGCTCGTCACGGCGTCTTTCCTCGTCAAGCACCTGTACCTCGACTGGCGGCTCGGCGCCGCGCACTTCGCCGAGCACCTCGTGGACGGCGACGTCGTGAACAACACGGGCAACTGGCAGTGGGTCGCCGGAACGGGGGCAGACACGCGCCCGAACCGTGTTTTCAACCCGACGCGCCAGGCGCGGCGGTTCGACCCGGACGGCGCGTACGTCCGGCACTGGGTGCCCGAGCTCGAGGGCGTCGAGAGAGGCGCTGTCCACGAGCCCTGGCGGCTGGGCCTCCTCCGGCCGGCTGCGTATCCGCACCCGATCGTCGACCACGAGGAGGCCGTGCGCCGGTTCCGCGAGGCGCGCGGCTAGCCGGCGAGTGCCGCGCGGACGGCGTCGTCGAACTGCATCGGCTCGAGGGGAACGAGCGCGCGGATGCGGTCGTCCCGCGCGACGGTCGGAGTGCGGAGCCCCTCGACGAGCGGTCGCGCAACCGAGGCGTTGACCGGCGTCACGAGGTGCAGCCACAACGAGGAGAGTCGCGGCGAGAGCACCGGAACCTCGACGATGGGCATCCGCTTGCCCCGGATCCGCGCGATCCGCTCGATCATCTGCCGGTAGGTCATGGCCTCCGGGCCGCCGCACGAGCCCGTGCGAGAACCGCGCGACCTCCCCCATGTAGCGGCGGCCCAGCTCCCGCGCCCCCGTCTCGTCCGCTTCGACGAGCTCCCGCGCGAGCCGGATCCACTGACGGGACTCGACCGCGCCCGCGTCTGTCTCGTGCTCGCGCGACGACCACCGCTGAGTCTTGCGGCTCACTGCGGGTGACGCACGCGCG
>NZ_DATMBZ010000024.1:0-12194 GCF_035558935.1 Gaiella sp.
CGGGCAGCACGATGCCGCTCGCCGTGGTCGACTCCTCGTCGAGGACCTCCACGATCAGACGGTCACCGAGTGGCTGCAGATTCATTCGATGTGCCTCCCTGAGAGCCGGTGGGTGAAAACTCTGGCACTCGCCGTAGGAGAGTGCCGACGACCTGGGTTATAGCACGTTCTCACAGGTGCCGTCGCGGTTGATGTGAGTGGAATCGGCTTAGATCTTCCGCGCCTCGCGAAACGGCACAATCGTGGAGTGCGACGGGAGTTTTCGGCCGGCGGAGTCGTCGTGCGCCGCATGCGCGGCCGGTGGTGGACGGCAGCCGTCGAGCCGCGGCGCGAGCACCATCGACCTCGGGTCTGGGCGCTCCCGAAGGGCCTGATCGACCCGGGCGAACGCGGAGCGGAGACCGCCGTCCGCGAGGTGCACGAGGAGACGGGCCTGCGCGCGGTGGTGGAGACCAAGCTCGGCGACGTCCGCTACGTCTACACCTGGGACGGAGAGCGGGTGTTCAAGGTCGTCTCGTTCTTCCTCCTCCGTGCGACCGGCGGTCGGATCGGCGAGCTGCCGCCCGGGATGGAGGTGGAGGTCGCGGCCGCGCGCTGGGTGCCGCTCGACGACGCGGGCGAGCTTCTCTCGTACGCGGGCGAACGTGAAATGGCCGTCCGAGCGGCGAATGTGCTCGCGGAGGGTTCCTCTTAGGCGCGCGAGCCGATAGGCTCGCGCGCGGTGCCGACCTTCGCGCTGAACTTCTACTCGCCGGTGGTCGCCGATCAGCTCCGGACGGGCCGCAAGACGGCGACGATCCGGCTCGGCGACAAGTCGGCGAAATACCGCAAGGGGATGATCGTCACCGTCCTCGTCGGCGCGCGCTACGGGCAGCGCGAGAAGGTCTTCGACGCCGTGATCGACAAGGTCGACGTGAAGACGATCGGCGAGCTTTCCCCGCGCGAGATCGAGCACGACAACCCGGAGATCCGGAGGGTCGACGAGTTCACGGAATGGCTCGGGAGGCTCTACAACCGTCTCGTGACCGAGGACGACACGGTGACGGTGATCCGCTTCTCGCAGATCGTCGGGACGATGTTCTAGCGGAGAAGACGGGCGCGGCCGAAGCCACGCCCGGAACGCCGCGGCGGGGCCTGGCTTCAGCCTCGCGCGTCTTGCTCTCTCCTACCTTCCCGGCCGGCGGATGGGCCCGCCGAAGAGCTCGTTCTCGCGCAGCGGTGTGCCGCAGTCCTCGCACTCGACCTGGAAGGCCGACGGGAGCCGCGCGTCGCACGAGGGGCAGCGCGCGACCAGCGTCGCCTCGCACTGCGGGCACAGGGTCGGCCGAAGCTCCTCGTGCTCCTCGAAGTAGCGGGCGACGTGGCCGCACGACGGGCAGAAGGCGACCCAGTCGCCGAGCGTCCGCCGGCGTTCCTCCTGAATCCAGTTCCGCTTCGCCCTCGCCATCTCGCCCGCACCCACTCTATGTCGAGCAGAGATAGGCGAGCACGGCCAGCACGCGACCGTGGCTTCCCTCCTCGGCGTCGAGGAAGTCCCGCACGTCCCCGACCCGCGCGCAGCCTCTCGCCAGCCACCGGGCTCGGCTGTGGACGACCGGAGGCCGCGAACGGCGGTTCCACCCGCCGGGAGAGCGGGTAGAGTCAAGCCGATCGTCGCCCAGGAAGGGGAGCGTGCCCAGATGGCAGTTCGCGAGGCCGAGCCGGTCGAGACGCTGCAACAGGTGAAGGAGGCGGGCCTCGACCGCGAGGACCTGCTCGGCATGTACCGCAACATGCTCGTCACCCGTGCGATCGAGGAGCGCGGCCACATCCTCTACAAGCAGGGGAAGATTCCCGGCTCCTTCTACACGGGCCGCGGGAACGAGGGGTCTGCGGTGGCCGTCGCGACCGCGATGGGGCCGAACGACGTCGGCACGCCGCTCCAGCGCGACATGGGCGTGCACATCACGCGCGGGGTCGAGCCCTGGCGCGTCTTCGCGCAGTACATGGGTCGCGTCGACGGGCCGACGAAGGGACGCGACGGCAACGTGCACATGGGCGACGCGCGACTCGGTCTGCACACGATGGTGAGCCATCTCCCTGCGATGCTCCCCGTCGCGGTCGGCATGTCGCTCGCGTTCAAGATCCGCGACGAGAAGCGCGTCGCGGTCGCCTGGTGCGGAGAGGGAGCGTCCGCCCGCGGCGATGCGCACGAGGGCATGAACCTCGCAGGTGTGCGTCGTCTGCCCGTGGTCTTCGTGATCGACAACAACCAGTGGGCGTACTCCACACCGTCGCACCTCGAGTACGCGGTCGACCATCTCGCCGACCGCGCCGCGGGCTACGGCTTCGACGGCGTCGTCGTGGACGGGACGGACGTGCTCGCGGTGTACCGCGAGGCGAAGCGGGCGATCGAGAAGGCGCGAGAGGGCGGCGGCCCGACACTGATCGAGTCGGTCACGCTGCGGATGGAGGGCCACGCCGTGCACGACGACGCGTTCTACGTCCCGAAGGAGCTCTTCGAGGAGTGGGCACGGCGCGACCCGATCGAACGGTTCCGCAGCTGGCTGCGCGACAACGCCGAGCTGACGGACGACGAGGAAGACGAGATCACATCCGGCGTCAAGCGCCTCTTGAACGAGTCGATCCAGCGGGCGGAGGACTCGCCGATCCCCGACCCCGCGACGGTCACCGACGGCGTCTTCGCGGCGCCCGACGAGCTCGAGACCCCCCATCACCGGTGAGCGACTGATGGCGGAGAAGACCTATCTCCAGGCGATCTCGGACTCCTTGCGGCAGGAGATGCGGCGCGACCAGCGCGTCTTCGTGCTCGGAGAGGATGTCGGCGTCTACGGCGGCGCCTTCAAGGTGACGCAGGGCTTCCAGGAGGAGTTCGGCGCGAGCCGCGTGCTCGACATGCCGCTCTCCGAGACCGCGATCGTGGCAGGCGCCACGGGCGCCGCCCTCATGGGGATGCGGCCCGTCGCCGAGATGCAGTTCGCCGACTTCGTCTCGTGCGCGTGGGACCACCTCGTGACGATCGCCGCGAAGCAGCACTACCGCACCGGGACGCCGATTCCCATCGTCCTGCGTCTGCCCTCGGGGGGCGGCTTCTCGGGCGGTCCGTTCCACTCGCAGAACCCGGAGTCGAGCTTTGCCCACATCGCGGGGCTCAAGGTCGTCTGCCCGTCGACGCCCGAGGACGCGAAGGGGCTCCTCGCCACAGCCATCGAGGATCCGAACCCGGTGCTCTTCTTCGAGCACAAGCATCTCTACAGGCGGATCCGCGGCGAGGTGCCGGACGAGCGCTACACGACCCCGTTCGGGCAGGCGCGGGTGCACCGAGAGGGCGACGACATCACGGTGATCACGTGGGGCGCCATGGTCTACACGGCCGACGAGGCGGCCGGGAAGCTGGCGGAGGAGGACGTCTCCGTCGAGGTACTCGACCTGCGCACGCTCGTCCCCTGGGATCGCGATGCCGTGCTCGCGAGCGTCGAGCGCTGCTCGAAGGTGCTCGTTCTCCACGAGGACACGAAAACCGGCGGGTTCGGCGGCGAGATCGCCGCCACAATCGCCGAGCAGGCGTTCGAGCACCTCGACGCACCTGTGCGCCGCCTCGCGGCCCCGGACAGCCCGGTTCCCTTTGCGCCCTCGCTCGAGAAGGCGTTCATCCCGCAGGTCGACGACGTCGCGGCCGCGCTCCGCGAGCTCGCCGCGTACTGAGCATCCAGGGAGGCTGACACGTGAGCACCGGCACCCAGATCGAGGTCGTGATGCCCCAGATGGGGGTCTCCGTGTCCGAGGGGACCGTCACGCGCTGGCTCAAGCAGCCCGGCGAGGCCATCGCGCTCGACGAGCCCCTCCTCGAGATCTCGACCGACAAGGTCGACACCGAGGTGCCGAGCCCCGGCGAGGGCGTCGTGGGTGAGATTCGCGTCCAGGAGGGCGAGACGGTCGAGGTCGGGACCGTGCTCGCGACCATCGCCCCCGCAGGGGCGGCCGTCGCCGAGCCCGAGGCGACCGCCCCGCCTGCAGAGGAAGCGCCCAGGGAGGACGAGGTCGCGCTCTCGCAGCCGGAGCCCGAGCCACAGGCCCCTGCGCCGGAAGCAACATCGGAGCCCGTGGCGGCGGCCGCCGCCCCACCGACTCCCGCCGCCGAGACCGAGCCCGCGGGCAACGGCAAGCTGTTCGTCTCGCCCGTCGTTGCCCGTATCGCCGCACAGCACGGCGTCGACCCGAGCGCGATCACCGGCACGGGCCAGGGCGGCCGCGTCACGAAGAAGGACATCCTCGCGTACATCGAATCGGGTGCTGCCGCTCCGCCTGCAGCCGAGCCCGCCGTCGCGGCCGGAGCGGCCGCCGAGCCGAGCGAGGCTGCGGCACCCGCAGAGGTGGCTCCGCCGCCGGCGCCGCCGGCCGCTCCCCCGCCCGCGCAGCCTGCGCCGGCCGCCGCTCCGACGGCGCCGCCCGCGCCGCCTCGACCGGCACCGCAGCCCGTCGCGGCCGCCGAGCCGCTCGTCGGCGAGGTCGAGGAGGCCATGAACGCGATGCGCCGCGGCGTTGCGGAGCACATGCGCCGCTCGCTCGACACGTCGGCGCACGTGACGAGCGCGATCGAGGTGGACATGTCGCGGGTCGTCGCGGCCCGAGAGCGCCTCAAGAAGGACTACCAGTCGTCCTATGGTGTCAACCCGACGTATCTGGCCTTCGTCGCGAAGGCCGCGATCGAGACACTGAAAGACTGGCCGTGGGTCAACGGCGAGATCCGCGGCGAGAAGATCGTCACGCGGCCGTGGGTCAACGTCGGCATCGCCGTCGCGCTCGAGGACGGCAAGGGCCTCATCGTCCCGGTGATCCGCAACGCGCAGGACCTCAACCTGCTCGGCGTCGCACGCGCGATCGCCGATCTCGCCGAGAAGGCGCGGACGAAGAAGCTCATGCCCGACGACGTGCAGGGCGGCACCTTCACGATCACGAACCCGGGCGGCTTCGGCACGTTCCACGGCACGCCGATCATCAGCCAGCCGCAGGCTGCGATTCTCGGCACGTATGCGCTCGTCAAGCGCCCCTGGGTCGTGCAGGACGAGCTCGGCCAGGACGTGATCGCGATCCGCCCGATGATGAACGTCACGCTCACGTACGACCATCGCCTCGTCGACGGCGCGTACGCGGGCGGCTTCCTGCGCGACCTCCGCGCGCGGCTCGAGGGGTGGGACGAAGGCTCGGCCTAGCGATGCAGCGGATCGTCCCGATGATCGCGTACGAGGACGCCGCGGCAGCGATCGAGTGGCTGACGGAGGCGTTCGGCTTCCGCGAACGCGAGGGTCAGCGATACACGGCCGCGGACGGGACGGTCACCCACGCGGAGCTCGAGCGCGACGGCGCGATCGTGATGCTGGCGACGCCGAACGCCGACTACCAGAGTCCGAAGCGTCACCGCGAGACGTGCGAGGCGGCGCGCCGTTGGCAGGACAACCCGTGGGTGATCGACGGGCTCTTCGTCACGGTCGACGACGTCGACTCCCACCACGCGCAGGCGGTCGCGGCGGGAGCGACGGTCATCCGGCCGCTGGAGGACTCCGCGGAGGCGGAAATGCGGATCTATACGGCCGAGGATCTCGAGGGGCACCGTTGGATGTTCGGGCAGCCGGCTCAGCCGGGCTCGTGACCGTCGACGTCAGGCCCGTTTCCCAGACCGGATTGGAGGCCGCTTGATGATCGAGCATCCGGAGCGCCGAATGAGCGACGCCCACCTCCTCGACCTTCCCGGACTGACCGCGTACGGCGAGGCGTTCGACCTTCAGCGCGCGCTCGCCGAGGACGTGAAGGCGGGAGCGCGCCCCGATACGGTCATCCTGCTCGAGCACGAGCCGGTCGTCACCCTTGGCCGGCGGACGGACGAGGCGGCCGAGCTCCACCTTCCCGACGGTGTCGACGTCGAGGTCGTCGAGACGAACCGCGGAGGCAAGTCGACCTACCACGGTCCGGGTCAGCTCGTCTGCTACCCGATACTGGATCTCAACCGCCACGGACGCGACCTCAGGAAGTACGTGCGCGACCTCGAGCGCGCGATCACGCGGACGCTTGCGGCCTTCGAGCTCGACGCGACGACGTACGACGGGCTGACAGGCGTCTGGATGCCGCCGTCGCGCGGGCTGGGACCACGGAAGATCGCGTCGATCGGCGTGCACGCCTCACGGTGGGTGACGACCCACGGCTACGCACTCAACGTCGACCTCGACCCGGCGCCCTTCACGGAGTGGATCACCGCCTGCGGCCTCGAGGACGCAGCGTTCACGTCGATGGCCGCCGAGCTCGGAGCGCCGGTCACCGTCGACGACGTCCGGCCCGCGGCGGCCGAGGCGATCGCCGAGGTGTTCGGTCTCGCGCTCGAGCCGCAGCCCGTGGAGGCGCGCGTCAGCGCGGGAGCCAGCCTTCGCGATAGCGGATGAACCGGCCCTCGGGGAAGCGCGCGTACGCCTCGGCCGGGCTCGTCGTCTCCGCCTCGACCCCTGCCCCGTGGCGGAGCGCCGCCTCGTCGACGGTGTAGGCGCCCGAGTCCTCGCCCGCCGTCCTCGAGCCGACAGCCACGACGACGCACGGCCGCTCGCCCGCGCCGACGAGCACGTGGCGCGTCCCGGCGGGACAGTGCACGAAATCCCAGGTCCGAAGCGGCCGTTCCTCGCCCTCCACGACGAGCAGCGCCTCGCCGGCGACGACGAGAAAGTCCTCCTGCTCGTTCTCCCAGTGATACATGCACATCGGCCGTCCCGGCTCGAGGACGCTGACGTTGATCCCGAGCTGCGTGAACTCCGACTCCGCCTCGAAGAAGCAGACGCGGCCCAGCGGGTCGCCCTCGCGCCAGCGCGCCTCGCGCGCATTGACCACGAACCAGCCTTCCCCGGCGGGGACGAGCCCTGCGCCGGTGTCTCGGAGCGGCGCCTCGGGAACCACGGTCCGTAGACTGCCAGGATGGAGACGTCGCTGCCCGTGGCGGAGCGGCCGCGCCGCCCCGAGTGGATGAAGGTCCGCGCGCCGAGCCGCGACGGCAAGTACTGGGACGTCCGCAAGCTGCTCCACGGAGCGAGCCTCGTCACGGTCTGCGAGGAGGCCCGCTGCCCGAACATCGGCGAGTGCTGGGGGCGCGGCACGGCCACCTTCCAGATCCTCGGCGACACGTGCACCCGCGCCTGCCGCTATTGCTACGTCACCTCCGGCAAGCCGGAGCATGCCCCGGACCCCCTCGAGCCTCTGCGTCTGGCGCAGGCAGCCGCGACGATGCGGCTCTCGCACGTCGTCGTGACCTCGGTCGACCGGGACGACCTCCCCGACAGGGGCGCCGGCCATTTCGCGGCGACGATCCGCGCGCTGAAGGCGAAGCTTCCCGAGTCGCACGTCGAGGTGCTGACCCCGGACTTCCTCGGCGTCGAGGAGGAAGCGCTCGCCACCGTGATCGGCGCCCGCCCAGAGGTGTTCAACCACAACATCGAGACGGTGCGCCGGCTGCACCGGCGGATGCGCGGCGCTCGGGCCAGCTACGACGGCGCGCTCTGGCTCCTGCGGCGGGCGAAGGAGATCGCGGGTTACCCGGTGCTGACCAAGTCGGGGATCATCGTCGGGCTGGGCGAGACGAACGACGAGGTGGTCGACACCATGCGCGACCTGCGGGCGAACGGGGTCGACGTGGTCACCATCGGGCAGTACCTCCAGCCTTCGTCACGGCACGCGAAGATCGACCGCTGGGTGCATCCGGACGAGTTCCGCTGGATGCGCGAGCAGGGAGAGGCGCTCGGATTCGGCTCCGTGTTCGCCGGGCCGCTCGTCCGTTCGAGCTACCGCGCCGACGAGCAGCGCCACGCGGCCGAAACGGGCCGCGGCGCTGTCGCGTACTGAGCCGCGGACACCTCGGCGTCAGGTCGGGTACTCGTCGCGAGTCGACACTCCCGAGGTCCTCGCTGGATCGAGGTGTTCCTCACGGCATAGCGAGGCGGCCCACGGCAGGACTGCGGGGAAAGCCACGTCTTCCGTCAGAGCGGACGTCGCGATACGCTCGCGGCATGGGATTCAAGGACACCATCCTCGGCTGGCTGCGCTCGACGCCCGGGAAGGGCGATGACCTCGAGGAGGCCGAAGCCGACGAGGCGGAGCGCGAGTACTCCTCCGATCGGGCCGACACGATCGCCGAGACCCGTCTTCGCGGACGGCCCGGCGAGTTCGAGGGCGACCAGGACGGGCCCCGGCACTAGCTGAACCGGCTTCATCCGTTCCTCACATCCCGGGTCTAGGGTCGCCGCATGAGGCGAGCCTCGATCCTCGTCCTTGCTGCGATCGGCGCCACGGCCCTGGCCGTGCCGGCCGCGCAGGCAGGCACCGTGCCGAAGCTCCGGCTCGTCACGGCGCAGCCGCTCGTCGTTCGCGGGGAGTCGTTCCGGCCGAGCGAACGGGTGGTCGTCACGGCCCTGACGGCGATCGGTCCGAAGCGGGTTGTCGTGCGGGCGACCGCGCGCGGCCGGTTCGGCGCAACCCTCCGGCTCCCGAACCAACCGTGCGGCAAGGCGTTCGCCGTCCGTGCGGTCGGGGAGCAGAGCCGGCCCGCGACGCTCGCCGTGCCTGGCCCGCCCTGCGTGCCGCCGCCGATCGACTAGCGAGTCGCTCGCAAGACGAGGACGGGCGGGGTCTCCCCCGCCCGTCCGGACGTACTGCGCCTCGAGGCTTCTTACTTCGAGGGTCTCACCTCGACCTGGGCGAATCCGCCGGGCGTGAGGCTCTTGAGCCGGATCTGCGTGCCCGTGTTCGGGGTCTTCACGCTGTTCCAGCTCGCCTGGTACCGCCCGTTGTTCGGGGCGTCGCCCGTGTCGCTCGCGACCCAGTACGAGTTCGTGTCGTCGAACACCGGCACCGCCGGGCTCGAGCCGATGCTGACCGGCACGCCGCCGACGTGAAGCGTGAACGCGTCCGTCGGCGTCAGGGTCAACGGCGCGTCGAACGACTGGATCCGCGGCCGGAGCACCTCGCCGTTCGGGCCGTGCAGCGGTGCGGGTCGCACGTCGATCGGCAGGATCAGGCCGCCGCCGGGATGGTCGCCGACGTTGTTGTCGCCGAACGACGTGTCCCAGTACCAGAGCAGCACGCCATCCTGGTACGGGAACCGCTCGGCCCAGTTCGCTCCGACGTTGCCGCCGAAGTTGTACGGCCCCGTCTGCAGGCCCGCGTCGTAGCCGAGGTACTGCCGGTTCTCGGCCAGGTACGCGTTGAAGTACTCCTGCGTCTCGGTTCCGGTCGTGACCCGGAAGCCGCTGCCGTCCGCCGGTGCGAACGTCCAGCCGGTGTTGCTCTCGGCGCCGTCCGTGGCGAGGCCCGTGACCGCGATGTCGTCGACCTGAAGGCCGGGTACCGAGCTGACGCCCGGCTGGCCCTGCTGCGCCCCGTCCGTCCAGTACCGGAACCCGAGCGTCACCGTCTGGCCGGCGAATGCCGTGAGGTCGGCTGTCAGGTCACCCCAGGCGCCTTGAACGCCGGTGATCCCGTTCCCGAAGTTCTGGCTGTTCGGGTTGGTGTTCGTCGAGCGGTTGGTGGCGACCGGGTTGCCGTTCACCGTGAGGTAGGCGTAGTCCCAGTCCTGCTCGATGTTGTAGCGCACCTTCGCGCTGAGGCTCACGGCGCCCGCAGGGAGCGTCACGGATCGCGTCATCGACGTGTCGAGATCGTCCCCGTTACCGCTGTAGTAGAAGCTCGAGCCGGCGTAGGGAGCTCCGAGCTGGACCGTGACCTTCTTGTCCGGCAGGAGCACGAACACGCCCTGCGCCTGCTTCGTGTTGGTGACCGACGGCCCGAGCTTGTGCTCGGACTTCGCGCCCGCCCGTGCGACTTCGTAGTTGAGCCATCCGAGCTGGAACTTGTCCCAGCCGTTCATGTGGAACGGCCGGTCGCCGATCCCCTCGGCGGGCGTGCCGTTGTTGCCGTACGAGCCGCTCGACATGAGTGTCCAGAAGCCCGTGCCGTTTTCGGCGCCGCCAGTGTTGCCCGACGTGTCGTACTCGTCCGGCAGTCCGAGGTCGTGCGCGAACTCGTGCGAGAACACGCCGACGCCGCCGTTCTCCGGCTCGATCGTGTAGTCGCCGACCCAGTAGTTCGAGCCGCCGATCTTCACACCGCCGAAGCTGTGCGGCCCGGCGCCGTCGGGCCCGTTGGCGGAGAAGTACGCGTACCAGCGATGCGACCAGATGGCGTCGGTGCCCTGGGCGCCTCCGCCGGTCTCCTCGCCGACGCCGGCGTGGATCGACTGGAAGTGGTCGATGTAGCCGTCGGGCTCGGTGAAGTTGCCGTCGCCGTCGGAGTCGTAGCGGTCCCAGACGTCGAACTTCGACAGGTAGTCGTTGATCTGCGCGTCGCTCATCGTCGTCTTCGCCCGCGTGTACCACGCGTCGAGTGAGTCGTTGACGAAGCGCCACGTGTCCTGGCAGACGATGCCGCCGCAGTAGTTCGACCCGTAGCTCCGCGCGTTGTACGGAACCTGGACCCAGTCGGTCACGTCGCCGTTGACGGCATACCGGCCGGACGACTGCTCCTTGTAGTAGTTCCGCATCGAGTTGGCGCCGGCCGCATCGGCGAACAGAAGGTCCTCGTAATACGGCTGGCTGAAGTCGCTCGTCCAGATCGTCGTGTTGTCGACCGAGCGATCGGGCGCCGGGATCGCGTTGTGAAGCGGCCCGGGCGTTCCTCCGCCATGGCTGTGATGCGTGGTGTTGGTCGCCGTGCCGAACTCGCCGAGCACGGTCCAGATCGAGTCCTCGCCCTCACGGGCGAGCTCGACGTATTGCCCCTTCGCAACCTGGCCGACCTTCGTGCCGGCCGGAATCTTCCCGGTTGCGAGCTGCTGGAGCGCAACCTGCCTGAGCGCCTCCTGCTTCTCGCCCAGCGGATGCGAGAGGTTGTCGGTCCCGCTGAAGCTCGCGGGATCGTTCGCGCTCGTCTGGGTCGAGGCGGCGAGTGATACGCCGACCCCGATCGACAGGACGAGAGCGAGCGCTCCGAACAGGAGCGCGAGGAAGTGCCTCCTCATGTCTCTCCCCTTGTGGATGGTTGTAACCCTGCTGACGACTGCCTGCAGCGCGGGACCCTACCGAGCGCACCCCGGAAAGGGCAAGAGGGATACGCAATTCACCCCTTCGGGTGACACAACACGCGATCGGAGCCGCTCAACCGTGCGGTTTGGCCATCTTGTGGTAGTCGAGCGCCTCGTCGAGGACACTTTCCTCCACGCCCGCCTCGCGCGCGACCTCGCGCAGGGAGCGGCCCGAAGCCACGGCGGCCTTGACGATCTCCGAGGCCTTGTCGTAGCCGATGAACGGGTTGAGCGCGGTGGCGGCGCTGAGGGTGCCCTCCGCGTACGCCTCGTTCCGCTCCCGGTTCGCCTCGATGCCCGCGACGCACTTCTCGGCAAGGAGGCGCGACGCGCTCGAAAGGAGGCCGAGCGACTGGAGCAGGTTCCTCGCCATGAGCGGCACGTAGACGTTGAGCTCGAAGTGGCCGTTCATCCCGCCGATCGTGATCGCGGCGTCGTTGCCGATCACCTGCGCGGCGACCTGGGTGACGACCTCCGGGATCACCGGGTTGACCTTCCCGGGCATGATCGACGAGCCCTTCTGGAGCTCCGGTAGGAAGAGCTCCGAGAGGCCGGCGCGAGGGCCGGAACCCATCAGACGGAGATCGTTCGCGATCTTCGTCAGGGAGACGGCGACGACCTTGAGCGCCCCTGACAGCTCGACGAGGCCGTCGCGGGCAGCCTGCGCCTCGAACGGGTCGGCGGGAGCGGAGATCGGAAGGCCCGTCGCCTCGTGCAGCAGTGCACGCACCTTCGCGGCGAACTCGGCGTGCGTGTTGAGGCCGGTGCCCGTGGCCGTGCCGCCCAACGGTATCTGGCCGAGCCGCGGCAGGGCGTCCGAGACGCGGGCCATTCCCTGCCGCACCTGAGCCGCGTAGCCGGCGAACTCCTGCCCGAGCGTCACCGGAACGGCGTCCATCAGGTGCGTCCGCCCGGACTTGACGACGTCGTCGAACTCCTGCGCCTTGCCCTCGAGTGCGTGCGCGAGCTGCTCGAGCTCGGGGAGCAGCTCGTTGACGGCGCGGTCGAGCGCGGCGAGATGCACGGCGGACGGGAACACGTCGTTGGAGGACTGCCCCATGTTGACGTGGTCGTTCGGATGCACGCC
>NZ_DATMBZ010000025.1:0-12847 GCF_035558935.1 Gaiella sp.
CGGGGGCGTCAAGGACTCCGGCTTCGGCCGTTTCGGAGGCACGGCGGTCGTGGACGAGTTCACCGAGACACGCTGGATCACCGTCCAGCGCGGCTCCCATCCGTTCCCGTTCTGAGGAGGCGTCGCGGCGAGCGCCATGACGGCGACCACGGTGATCAGCGCGGAGGAGGCCGTCGGACGGATCCGGACCGGCGACACCGTGATGGTGGGCGGCTTCGGGCTCGTCGGGGCGCCCCTCAGGCTGATCGACGCCCTCGTCGAGGCGTCGGACGCGACCGACCTGACGATCGTCTCGAACAACATCGGCGAGCCGGGTCGCGGCCTCGGGAAGCTCCTGCGGCAGGGACGGATCCGGCGCGGCATCTCGTCGTACTTCACGTCGAACCCCGAGGCCGTGGCCGCGGTGAACGCCGGCGAGATCGAGGCGACGCTCGTCCCGCAGGGCACCTTTGCGGAGGCGATCCGCGCCGGAGGAGCGGGAATCGGCGGCTTCTACACGCCGGTCGGCGCCGGCACGCTCCTCGCCGACGGGAAGGAGAAGCGCGTCATCGACGGCGTCACGCACGTCCTCGAGGAGCCGATCTGCGCGGACGTCTCGCTCGTCTACGCGGCCCGTGCCGACGAGCTCGGCAATCTCTGGTACCGCCGCACCGCGCGGAACTTCAACCCGCTGATGGCCACCGCCGCGACTGTCACGATCGCCGAGGCCGGGGAGATCGTCCCCGTCGGCGCGCTCGACCCGGAGTCCGTCGTGACACCGCATCTGTACGTCGACCACGTCGTGGCGAGCGCGTGAACGATCTCAAGGCCCGGATCGCGGCCCGCGCGGCGGAGGAGCTCCACCCGGGCGAGGTCGTCAACCTCGGGATCGGCATCCCGAACCTGATCCCGGGCTTCCTCGGACCGGACACGAGCGTCGTGTTGCACACGGAGAACGGGCTGCTCGGCGTCGGGCCCCGACCGGGCGACGGCGAGCTCGACCCCGACCTGATCGACGCGGCGAAGCAGCCGATCACGGCGCTCCCGGGCGCCGCCTACTTCGACAGCGCGACGAGCTTCGCGATGATCCGCGGCGGCCACGTCGACGTCGCAGTGCTCGGCGCGCTCGAGGTGAGCGGCGAGGGGGACATCGCGAACTGGGCCGTCCCCGGCAAGGACGTGCTCGGCGTCGGCGGGGCGATGGACCTCGTCGTCGGGGCCCGCCGCGTGATCGTGACGATGACGTCCACCTCCTCGCGCGGCGAGCCGAAGGTGGTCGAGCGGTGCACGTACCCGCTGACCGCCGCAGGAGCCGTCGACGTCGTCGTCACCGAGCTGTCGGTGTTCCGCCGGATCGACGGGGCGCTGCACCTCACCGAGCTGCTCGACGGCGCGACGGTGGAGGACGTCGCGGCCGTCACGACCGCACCCTTCGTCGTCGCTCTGGAGGAGAGCCATGTCCGTTGACGTGCGTCCGTTCCCCGAGCTGGTCGACGCCGACCGCACCGGCCCCGACCCGCCATACGACCACCACGACTACGTCGGGACGCGACTCCGCGCTCCGAAGGAGCCGCTCGTGGTCATCCCCTCGACACTGACCGAGCTCACCGGCCCCGCGTACGGCGAGTCGTCCGTCGACCCTCGCGACGCCGACCTCACGCGCCAGCATGCGGGCGAGCCGCTCGGCGAGCGGATCATCCTGTCCGGGCGGGTCCTCGGGAGTGACGGCAAGCCACTCCGTGGCCAGCTCATCGAGATCTGGCAGGCGAACGCCGCCGGCCGCTACGCCCACGAGATCGACGACCACGACGCGCCGCTCGACCCGAACTTCACCGGGGCGGGTCGGTGCCTCACCGACGACGAGGGACGCTACCGCTTCGTCACCGTGAAGCCGGGCGCATATCCCTGGAAGAACCACCCGAACGCCTGGCGCCCGAACCACATCCACTTCTCCGTCTTCGGACGGGCGGTCACGGAGCGGCTCGTCACGCAGATGTACTTCCCCGGCGACCCGCTGTTCCCGTACGACCCGATCTTCAACTCGATCCGCGACGAGAAGGCGCGCGAGCGCCTGATCGCGACGTTCGACATCGGGCTCACCCAGCCCGAGTGGGCGCTCGGCTTCACCTGGGACATCGTCGTCGGTGGCAAGGACGCCACGCCACTCGAGGAGCCGCACGATGACTGAGCTCGGAATCACGCCCGCTCAGACCGCCGGGCCGTACCTGCGGATCGGCCTCCTGCGGAACCTGATCGGCTCCGAGGTCGTCGATCCCGGCGATCCGCGCGCGGTCGTGATCCGTGGGCGGTTGACCGACGGCGCCGGCGACGGGGTCTTCGACGGGATGGTCGAGATCTGGCAGGCGAACGCCGCCGGCCGCTACCGGCATCCCTCGGACGACCGCGACGACGTTCCCCGCGAGGAAGGCTTTCTCGGCTTCGGGCGCTCGGGAACAGAGGACGACGGGCGCTTCTCGTTCGTGACGGTCAAGCCCGGGCCCGTCCCGTGGCCCGGAGGCGGCCTCCAGGCACCGCACCTCGTTGTCACCGTCTTCGCCCGCGGGTTGCTCAAGCACGCCGTGACCCGCCTCTACTTCCCCGACGAGGCCGAGGCGAACGCCGCCGACCCCGTGCTCTCCCGCCTCGCGCCCGAGCAGCGCGAGACGCTCGTCGCCGTTTCCGAGAACGGGGGGCTCCGCTTCGACATCCGCCTCCAGGGGCCGTCGCACACGACATTCTTCGCGGTGTGACCGCGTTCGACGCGCTGTTCGTCCCCGCCGACGTCCGCGAGGCCGTCTCCGGGGGGTCCTGGCTCGAGGCGATGCTCGAGTTCGAGCGGGCGCTGGCTGCTGCGGGCGCCACTGTGGGCCTCGTCCCACCGGCGGCTTCCGAGGCGATCGCCGATGCGTGTTTCGACCGGGACTCCTTCCGCTGGGAGGAGCTCGTCGACCAGGGCCATGCGGTCGGGAACCCGGTCGAGCCGCTCGTGCGCGCGCTGCGCGGCCGCGTCGGCGCCGACCACGAGCGCTTCGTCCATCTCGGGGCGACGAGCCAGGACGTGCTCGACACGGCCGCGATGCTCGTCTCAGGCGAGGCGGTTGCGCATGTGTTGGGCTACGTCGAGTCGGCCGCGACGACCTGCGCCGTCCTCGCGCGCGACCATCGCGACGCCCCGATGGTCGCCAGGACGCTGCTCCAGCATGCCGTGCCGACCACGTTCGGCCTCGTGGCGGCGGGGTGGCTCGTCGCGCTGCTCGACGCGCGCACGCGCCTGGGCGATCTCGCGCAGAACGGCCTGGCCGTCCAGCTCGGCGGCGCTGCCGGCACGCTGGCCGGGTTGGGAAACCATGGCATGCGCGTCGCCGAGGAGCTCGCACGGGAGCTCGGCCTCTCGCTGCCGACGCTTCCCTGGCACACGAATCGCGTGCGGGTCGCGGAGCTCGGTGCCGCGCTCGCCACGGCCGCGGGCGTGTGCGGAAAGATCGGCCTCGACATCGTCCTCCTTTCCCAGCGTGAGGTCGCGGAGGCGCGCGAGGCCGCGGGCGGCGGCTCCTCGGCCATGCCGCAGAAGCAAAACCCCGTGCGGGCGACACTCGCGCGGGCGTGCGCGCGCCTCGCCGCGGGGCATGCCGGCGTCCTGCAGGGGGCGCTCGCTCAGGAGCACGAGCGCGCGGCGGGCGCGTGGCACGCGGAGTGGGTCGCTCTCTGCGGCGCGCTGTCGTACGCCGGTGGGGCCGTCGCCGCCGCGGACGAGTCGCTGGCCGGCCTCCAGGTCGACGCGGAGCGGATGCGGGCGAACCTCGACGCGAGTGGCGGTCTCGTCTTGGCCGAGCGGGTCGCCTCCGCGCTCTCCGACGAGCTCGGCCGCGGCACCGCGCACCAGCTCGTCGCCGAGGCCGCCGGCGCAGCGTCCTTCCGCGACGCACTGCTCGCCGACGACCGCGTGCCCCTGAGCGCGGAGGAGCTCGACCCGCTGCTCGACCCGACGACGTACCTCGGCTCCGCCGGAGCGCTCGTCGACCGGGCGCTCGGCAGGTACGAGGCGGAGGTGCGGCGATGACGCTCCATCACATCGTCGACGGTCCGACCGGCGGCCCGACGCTCCTGCTCGCGAGCTCGCTGGGGGCGACGCACGCCATGTGGGAGCCGCAGGTCGGCCCACTCAGCGAGCGCTTTCGCGTCGTCCGTTGCGACCGCCGCGGCCACGGACGCTCGCCGGTCGTCCCCGGGCCGACGACGATCGACGACCTCGGTCGCGACCTCGTCGGACTGCTCGACGCTCTCGACCTCGAGCGGGTCTCGTTCTGCGGCCTCTCGCTCGGCGGGCTCGAAGGGATGTGGCTCGCGCTCCGCGCTCCCGCGCGCGTCGACCGGCTCGTGCTCGCCTGCACGTTTTCGTCGTTCGCTCCGCGCGAGACGTGGATCGACCGTGCCTCGACAGTGAGGGACGAGGGGCTCGACGCGATCGCCGACGCGACGATCGACCGCTGGTTCAGCGCCTCCTTCCGCGACGCGCAGCCTGCGGTGGTGACACGCTTCCGGGAGATGCTCGTCTCGACGCCTCCCGAGGGCTACGTCGCATGCTGCGACGTGCTCGCCGACGCCGACCTGACGGGCGAGCTCGGGAGGATCGACGCCCCAACCCTGGTCGTGACCGGCTCGGAGGACCCGACGATCACCCCGGCGCGCGGCGACGAGCTGGCGAGCGCGATCCCCGGGGCGCGGCACGTCACGCTCGACGGCGCCGCGCACCTGGCGAACGTCGACCGGGCGAACGCCTTCACCGCGGCGCTGCTCGACCACCTGGAGGCACCGTGAGCGAGAGCCGGGACGACCTGCACGCCCGCGGAATGGAGGCGCGCCGCGCGGTGCTCGGCGACGAGCACGTCGACCGCGCGATCGAGCGGACCACGCCGTTCACGGAGGACTTCCAGGACCTCATAACGCGCTACGCGTGGGGCGAGATCTGGTCGCGTCCCGGGCTCGACCGCCGCACGCGGAGCTGCATCACGCTGACAGCGCTCGTCGCCGGTGGCCGCGAGCACGAGCTCGAGCTGCACGTCCGCGCGGCGTTGCGCAACGGGCTCGAGCCGGACGAGATCGGCGAGGTGCTGCTGCAGTGCGCCGTCTACTGCGGCGTCCCGGCGGCGAACAGCGCGTTCGCGATCGCGCAGCGGGTGATCGACGGCGAGGCCGTGCAGTGACGCGCGCTGTCGTTCTCTCCGCCGTGCGGACACCCGTCGGCCGCTACGGCGGCGGGCTCGCGGGCGTCCGGCCGGACGACCTTGCTGCCCTCGCGGTGGCGGCTGCGGTCGAGCGGTCCGGCGTCCCGGCCGACGAGATCGAGGACGTCTGGCTCGGCTGCGCGAACCAGGCGGGCGAGGACAACCGCAACGTCGCGCGGTTCGCCGCGCTGCTCGCGGGGTTGCCCGAGACGGTCGCGGGAGTGACCCTGAACCGCCTCTGCGCGTCGGGGCTCTCCGCGATCGTCGGCGCATGTCATGCGGTGATCGCCGGGGACGGTGACCTGTTCGTCGCGGGCGGCGTCGAGTCGATGACGCGGGCACCGCTCGTGACGGCGAAGCCCGACGCGCCGTACGCGCGCGGCGACCGCGTCGTGCACGACACGACGCTCGGCTGGCGCTTCACCAACCCACGCTACGAGGAGCGGTACTCGCGCGAATCGATGGGGGAGACCGGAGAGAACGTCGCCGAGCGCTGGGATGTCTCGCGCGAGGACCAGGACGCATTCGCCCTCCGTTCGCAGCGACGCTGGGCGGAAGCGCAGGAGGCCGGCCGCTTCGCGGACGAGCTCGTCCCCGCCGGCGAGCTCGAGCACGACGAGCACCCCCGGCCGGACACGTCCGCCGAGAAGCTCGCCGCGCTCAAGCCGGCGTTCCGGAAGGACGGGACGGTGACCGCCGGCAACGCGAGCGGGATCAACGACGGCGCGGCGGCGCTCGTGATCGCGAGCGAGGAACGCGCCCGCGCGCTCGGCGTCGAGCCGCTCGGGGCGTTCGTCGGCTCCGCGGTCGCCGGCGTCGACCCGGCCGTGATGGGGATCGGGCCGATCCCCGCCGTCCGCCGCCTCCTCGCGCGCACCGGCGTCGAGCTCGGCGACGTCGACCTCGTGGAGCTGAACGAGGCGTTCGCCTCGCAGTCGCTCGCCGTCGTCCGCGAGCTCGGGATCGACGAGGAGCGCGTGAACGTCAACGGCGGCGCGATCGCGATCGGGCACCCGCTCGGGATGAGCGGCGCGCGCCTCGTCGTCACGCTCCTCCACGAGCTCCGCCGCCGCGGCGGCCGGTACGGCATCGCGACGATGTGCGTCGGCGTCGGACAGGGCCAGGCGGCGCTGTTCGAGCGTGGCAGGGGGTTGTGAGGACGCAGGTCGCAATCGTGGGTGCCGGCCCGGCGGGGCTCACCCTCGCGCAGCTGCTCCACGTCGCGGGGATCGACTCGGTCGTCCTCGAGGCCCGAAGCCGCGACTACGTCGAAGCGAGGATCCGCGCGGGCGTGCTCGAGCACGACGTGGCCGAGCTGTTCGTGCAGGCGGGCGTTGGCGAGCGGGTTCGACGAGAGGGGCTCGTCCACACAGGCGTCGAGCTGCAGTCGGGGCGCGAGCGGCACCGGGTCGCGTTCGACGAGCTGACCGGCAGGACGATCGTCGTGTACGGCCAGACCGAGGTCGTGAAGGACCTGATCGCTGCGCGTCTCGAGAGCGGCCGCCCGCTGCTCTTCGACGTGGAGGACGTCTCGCTCCACGACCTCGAGAGCGAGCGTCCGCGCGTGCGCTTCGCCCACGAGGGGGCGGAGGAGGAGCTCGAGTGCGAGTTCGTCGCGGGCTGTGACGGCTTTCACGGCGTCTCGCGGCCGAGCGTCCCCGCGGGCATCCTCCGCGAGTTCCATCGCGAGTACCCGTACGGGTGGCTCGGGATCCTCGCCGCCGTCGCGCCCTCGAGCGACGAGCTGGTCTACGCCCACACCGAGCGCGGCTTCGCGCTCCTCAGCATGCGCTCGCCCGAGCTCTCGCGGCTGTACCTCCAGTGCGCGCCCGACGAGGACCTCGAGCTGTGGCCGGACGAGCGGATCTGGGAGGAGCTCCAGGAGCGGCTCGGGGTCGACGGCTGGACGCTCCACGAGGGCCCGATCCTCGAGAAGGGCGTCACGCCGATGCGGAGCTTCGTGGTGGAGCCGATGCAGTGGCGTCGTCTCTATCTCGCGGGCGACGCGGCCCACATCGTGCCGCCGACCGGAGCCAAAGGCCTCAACCTCGCCGTGCGCGACGTGGCTGCGCTCGCAGAGGCGCTCGTCGCCTGGTACCGCGACGGTCACGTCGCGCTGCTCGAGGCGTACTCGGAGACCTGTCTACGCCGTGTCTGGCGCGCCGAGCACTTCTCCTGGTGGATGACGACGATGCTTCACCGCGCCCCGGAGGACGACGAGTTCACTTTGCGCCTCCAGCAGTCGCAGCTCCGCTACCTCCGCACCTCCAGGGTCGCCGCCACCTCGCTCGCCGAGAACTACGTCGGAATCGAGCACGCGTGACCGTGACATGTCACTAGGATCGAAGCGTGCCCTGGCCCCGTGACGACGCCAAGCTCGAGCGCGTCCGCGCGCTGATGGCGGACAACGGGCTCGACGCGATCGTCGCGCGGGCCCCCGACAACGTCCTCTACCTGACGAACTTCTGGGGAATGAAGGGCTGGGACGCCGTCGTCTTCCCGCGTGAGGGCGAGCCGACGCTGTTCTGCGTCGAGGCCTCGGCCGAGGACGCCGCCCGTACCGCGTGGACGTCGGACGTGCGGCTCGTCGACGGCTACCTCGCCGACGACCCGCGTCCGCCCGTCGTACGGACGCTCGAGCTGGCGGCCGCGCGCGCGCGTGAGCACGGGACGGTGGGCCTCGAGCTCTCGCTCGGCACGCAGGCGACCGATCGGATGGTCGGCGAGCCGACGACGTACACGAAGGCGTGGTTCGACGCCTTCCCGGGCGCCGTCGACGCGACGCCGCTGCTCACCGCCGCACGAACGGCGAAGTCGGAGCAGGAGATCGAGCGCATACGACTCGCGAACGAGATCGCCGCCGCGGCGATGGACCATGTCGTCGGCGTGATCCGCCCCGGCCAGACCGAGGCGCAGATCGCCGCCGAGTGGCTTGGCTTCGTTCACGGCGAGGGCACGGGCTGGGCGGGAAAGGTCGAGCTCGCGCTCGGCTTCTCGCTCGTCTGGGCCGGCAAGGGGATCAAGACGTTCACCGCCACGTCGAACCTTCCCGTCGTCGAGGGCGAGCCGACGCTGTTCGAGATCTGGGTCTGCGCCGACGGCTACTGGGCGGACCACACGAAGAACGTCGTCGTCGGCGACCTCACGGACGCCTACCGCGAGCTCGAAACAGGGCTGCGCGAGGTCTACGACGACGCCGTCGCGTTCTGCGTCCCCGGCGCGAGCCTCGCCGAGCTCGACCGGCGGATCCGCGAGGGGATCGGCCGGATCGGCTTCCCGGGCCAGCCGAGCCATCCGATCTGCCACGGCGTCGGCGCCCGCGCCCACGAGCCGCCCTTCCCGCATCAGGCGGCGGGCGGCGAGTTGCAGGAGGGCACCGTGCTTGCAATCGAACCAGGATGCTATTGGAAGGGCGGTGGCGGCCTGCGCCTAGAGGACAACTTCCTGATCACCGGCGAGGGCCCGGAGAAGCTGAGCCCGTTCCCCGACGGCATCGTCCAGGCAGGGGGCTAGCGTGCTCGATCGCTCGAAGGTCTGGACCGGGTCGATCAACGAGCGGGCGCTCGACCCCCAGCCGCCCGGGACCGTAGGTCTCTACGACACGACGCTCCGCGACGGCGAGCAGACGATCGGCGTCGTGCTGACGCCCGACGAGAAGCTCGAGATCGCCAGCGCGCTCTCTGCGGCGGGCATCGACCGGATCGAGGCGGGCTTCCCGCGCGTCTCCGACGACGACTTCGAGGCGGTGCGGATGATCGCCGAGGCGGGGCTCGAGGCGGAGGTGTGGGGCTTCTCCCGGGCGGTCCAGGCGGACGTCGACGCGCTCGTCGAGCTCGGCGTGGGCGCATCCGTGATCGAGAGCCCGATCTCGGACGGGAAGCTCGATGCGCTCGGCGTCTCCCGCGAGACGATGCTCGAGCGGATCCGCGCGGCCGTGGCGTTCGCAACGGACCACGGGATCCGGGTCGCGTTCTTCGGGGTCGACTCGTCGCGCGCCGACCTCGACTTCTTCGACCGCGCGTACGAGGCCGCCGTCGAGGCGGGGGCCGCCGAGGTCGTCGTGGTCGACACGCTCGGGATCGCGACGCCCGAGGCCGCGGCCCTGCTCGTCTCGCGGACGCTCGACCGGCTCGACGTGCCCGTCCACTGGCACGGCCACGACGACTTCGGGCTCGGCACGGCGGCGGCCATCGCGGCGGTGCAGGCCGGCGCGACATGGGTGCAGGGAACGATCAACGGAATGGGCGAGCGTGCGGGCAACGCCGACCTCGTCGAGGTCGCCCTCGCGCTGGAGGCGCTCTACGGGATCCCGACGCGGCTCGACCTGACTCGCGCGCGCGAGCTGTCACGGCTCGTGGCCGAGAAGGCCGGCACGCCGCTCCCGCCGTGGAAGGCCGTCACCGGCGAGGCGCTCTTCACCCGCGAGTCGGGCGCGGTCGCGGCGCAGTTCCACGACCCGCCGGCGATCGAGCCCTACGCGTCGGAGCTCGTCGGCGCGGAGCGGGGCATCGTGCTCGGCAAGAAGAGCGGGATCGACTCGATCCGCATCGCCGTCGAGCGGCTCGGGCTCGACGTCCCCGCCGATCGCCAGGCCGAGCTCCTCGCCGCGGTCAAGAAGCTCGGGACACAGAAGCAGCGACTCGTGACCGACGCCGAGCTGCGCCGGCTCGCGAGGCGCGTGACAGCGTGACAGGAGGTCCGTATGGCTCGTGAGCTCGTCAATCCTCCGGAGCTCCATCCGGCTCCCGGCTTCAGCCACGTCGCGATCGCCGAGGGGACGCGCGTCGTCCACTTCGCCGGCCAGCTCGGGCTGAATCCCGACTTCTCGCTCGTCGCCGACGACCTCCACGGCCAGACGGTGGGCGCGATGCGGAACCTCGAGGTCGCGATGCGCGCCGCCGGCGTCGGCTGGGACGACGTCGTCAGGCGCACGATCTACACGACGGAGCCAACCGCCTACGAGGTGATCACGCAGGCGATCGACGAGGTGACCGGAGGGGCCGCCCATCCCGCCCAGACCATCGTCGGCATCACGGGGCTCGCCGTGCCCGGCTGCCTGATCGAGATCGAGTGCACGGCCGTGACGTCCTCCGGCGCGGCGTGACGATCGATCGGCAGGCGTTCTTCGATGTGATGGCGTCGTTTCCGTCCGGCGTCGCGATCGTGACGACGCTCGACGAGAACGGCGTGCCGCGCGGCCTGACGACGACGGCCGTCTGCAGCGTCTCCGCCGACCCGCCGACCATCCTGGTCTGCGTCGACCTCGCCTCGCGCACGCTCGCAGCGCTCCGGGCGAGAGCGGGGTTCGTCGTCAACTTCGTCGGCGAGGGCCGGAGCGAGCTCTGCCTGCTCTTCGCCTCGAAGGAGGAGGACAAGTTCGCCCACGTCGAGTGGCGGCGCACGAACGGCGGACTGCCGTTGCTCCACGAGGACGTGCTCGCGTGGGCCGAGTGCGCGACCGTCCGCGAGCTCGTGATCGGCGACCACGTCGTCCTCGTCGCCGAGGTCTCGGACGGCGGCGTGCAGCCCGAGCTCGAGCCTCCGCTCATGTACTACCGCCGCTCGTGGGGGGTCTGGTCGCCCGTCCACGACGCGGCCGACCCGGATGCCGTCTCCATTCCCGCGATCGAGGTCAGCGGCCGCGACCTCCGCTGGCAGGGAGCCGAGTTCTAGCCTGGCAACAACGAGGCAGTTGCGGCGCCGCGACGCCTTGGGATCCGCACGGCGGATTCCCGCTCGCGAACAAGGACCGGTTTGACTGTCATGTCACCGCGATGGGATACTCCTCGCAGGCTTGACATGTCACAGCGAGGAGGGCGGTCGATGCGGTTCAGTCTGTACACCGAGATGCAGCTTCACGGCGGGAAGACGCCGGAGCAGCTGTACGCCGAGGTGCTCGAGCAGATCGAGAACGCGGACCGGCTCGGCTACGACTGCTACGCCTCGATCGAGCACTTCTTCTTCCCGAAGTTCTCGGTCTCCGCGCACCCGACCGCGCTGTTCGCCGCCGCCGCGCAGCGGACGAAGAGCATCAACTTCCGGACGATGCTCCACGTCCTGCCATACCACAACCCGATGGTGCTGGCCTCGGAGATCGCCGTCACTGACATCCTCACCGGCGGCCGCTACGAGTGGGGCGTCGGCCGCGGCCACGGCTGGATCCCCGAGAAGGCCGGAGTGCCGCTGGACGAGCACGCGCGCCCGAAGTACGAGGAGGCCGTCGACCTGCTGTTCACCGCGCTCAGCAACGAGCGGTTCTCGCACAGCGGCACGTACTTCGAGGTGGGCGACTCGCACGTCGTGCCGTTCCCGACCCGCAGCTTCCGGGTCTTCCTGGGCGGCACCTCCGACCGGACCTACGAGCTCGCGGCCGAGCACGGCTGGGGGGTCGCCGTCCCGCCGCTTCTGCCCTACAAGGCGCTCGAGCAGCAGCTCGACCTCTACCGGGAGCGCTGCGCCGAGCACGGCAACGAGCCGGACATCGTGTGGATCCACGCCTGTCACCTCGATCCCGACCGCGAGACGGCGCTGCGCGAGGCCCGCGACTGGGTCACGAAGTTCATCTACGGAAACAGCTCGCCGCTCCTCGAGTACGAGAAGCCGGCCGCCGACGACCTGAACAAGGCGGGGTACGGCTTCTACGCGGCCGGGATCATGGAGCAGCTCGCCGAGGTCCCGTTCGAGCAGCTCGTCGAGGAGGACTACGTCTGGGTGGGCACGCCCGACGACGTCGTCGAGCGCATCGAGGAGACGCGGCAGATCTGCCCGGGGATCAGCGAGATCGGGATCACGGTCAACGCGGGCGGGGCGCCGCACTGGATGGCGATCAAGAACCAGGAGCTCTTCGCGTCCGAGGTAATGCCGCGCGTGCCGGAGGTCGTACCCGTCGGTGCCGCGAAGGCCGCGTGATCGAGCGCGTGTGCGTGATCGGCGCCGGGTCGATCGGGAGCCTGTTCGCCGGTCATCTCGCTCAGCTCGTCGAGGTGAGCGTCCTGACGCGGCGTCGAGAGCACGCCGAGGCCCTGAACCGCGACGGTCTCCGCGTGACCGGCCGCAGCGACCTGCACGCACACGTCACGGCGTCGGCGGATCCGGATGCGATCGAGCCGTTCGACCTCGGGATCGTCGCGACGAAGGCGAACGGCCTCGAGTCGGCCGCCACCGCGCTCGAGGGCCGCTTCCCCGACGCGCTCGTGATGACGACGCTCAACGGGCTCGGCGCGGAGGCGGTCGTCCGCGAGCACGGCGAATGGCCGATCGTCTCGGCGGTGACCTTCATGTCGGGCACGAAGCACTCGGACACGGAGGTCGAGTACGTGCTCGACACGGCGACCTGGATGGGGCCGTACGAGGACACGCCGCTCGAGCGGGTCGAGGAGGTCGGCGACCTCGTGCGGCAATCGGGGCTCGAGGCGGAGGTCTTCCCTGACCTGCGGCCCGCGCAGTGGTCGAAGCTCATCTTCAATGCGACGGTCAACTCGGTGGCGGCGCTCACCGGGCTCCGCCACGACCACCATTTCGCCGACGAGGCGGAGCCGTCGGACCTCGGTCACCTGGTCCGCGACCTCGTCGACGAGGGCAAGGCGGTCGCCGCGGCGGCGGGCGTCGAGCTCTACGAGGACCCCTGGGAGATGAACGTCCTC
>NZ_DATMBZ010000026.1:0-17966 GCF_035558935.1 Gaiella sp.
CGGGCACGTCGGGCTCTACGTCGGCAACGGCCGGATGATCCATGCGCCGCAGTCCGGTAGGGACGTCGAGATCGAGGCGCTCGACGCGCGCTCGTATCCACCCGTCGGCGCCCGTCGCATCACGCCGCTCTGAACTCCATCACAGAGGCTCGATGAGGGTTCTGCGCACGCGCGGATGGGGGCCTGCGCACTGCGCATCGCGGCCGTCGCAGTGCCCACCGATACCTTCGGGTATCGGCGAGCACTGAGCCGACCACGCTGCTTGGCGCACGCCCTCCCCGCTACGCACGCAGAACCCACATCAAGCCTCTAGGCTTCCCGCCGGCATGGGGCGCACGTACCCGACCGTGCTCGACCTCGTCGGCGGGACGCCGATCGTCAGGCTCGTCTCGTTCGGCAAGGAGACCGGCGCGACCCTTCTCGCGAAGCTCGAGTTCATGAACCCGGGCGGCTCCAACAAGGACCGGATCGGGCTCGCGATGATCGAGGCTGCGGAACGCGACGGGCGACTGCGGCCGGGCGGGACGATCGTCGAGCCGACGTCGGGTAACACCGGCGTCGGCCTCGCCATCGCCGCGGCCCACAAGGGCTACCGCTGCATCTTCGTGATGCCCGACAAGATGAGCCAGGAGAAGATCTCGACCCTACGCGCCTACGGGGCGGAGGTCGTGATCACGCCGACGGCGGTCGAGCACGACTCGCCGGAGAGCTACTACTCGGTCTCCGACCGCCTCGCGGAGGAGATCCCGGGCGGTTTCAAGCCTGACCAGTACTCGAACATGGCGAACCCGGAGGCGCACTACGAGACGACCGGCCCCGAGCTCTGGGAGCAGACGGGTGGCGAGGTCGACGCGATCGTCGTCTCGGTCGGCACCGGCGGCTCGATCTCGGGGATCGGCAAGTACTTCAAGGAGCGCAAGCCGTCCGTCCTCATCGTCGGCGCCGATCCGGAGGGCTCCGTGTTCACCGAGGACGACGCGCACCCGCTGCACCCGTATCTCGTCGAGGGGATCGGCAAGGACACGTGGCCGAGCACGATGGACCCCGATGTGGTCGACGAGTGGGTGCGCGTCACAGACCGCGACTCGTTCTCGACCGCGCGGCGGCTCGCGCGGGAGGAGGGCCTGCTCGTCGGCGGCTCTTGCGGCTCGACCGCCTGGGCGGCGCTCGAGGTCGCGAAGAAGCTCGGTCCCGGCGCGACCGTCCTGATGACGTTCCCCGACGGCGGTCGCTCGTACCTCACGAAGTTCTACGACGACAACTGGATGATCCAGTACGGCTTCATGGAGCGGCGGGCGCCGATCCCGAGCGTGGGCCAGGTGATCCGCGCGAAGGACGGCGATGCCGGCGCCGTGCCCGAGCTCGTCGTCGTCGACGCCCACAAGAAGGTCGGCGCCGCGATCGACCTGATGCAGCGCTACGGCATCTCCCAGTTGCCCGTCGTTCGGCACGAGCCCGCGGAGGAGCTGACCGACATCGTCGGCTCGATCCAGGAGCGAAGCCTCCTCGACCGCGTGTTCCGGAACCCGGACGCCCTGAACGACGACGTCGCAGTGGCGATGCAGCCTCCGCTCGCGACCGTCGATGCCGGCGCGTCCGTCGACGAGGTGTTCGCCGAGCTGACGGGATCGGGCGGTGCCGTCGTCGTGGGCCGCGCCGGCAGGCCGGTCGCGATCCTGACCCGCTCGGACCTGCTCGAGTTCCTCGCCGCGCAGCGGACTCAGGTCGAGGCGTAGCCCGCGGTCGTCACGCGGCGCCGTCTCCCGCTTCCGCCGTCGCCGCGCGCGCGCCCTTGGCGGCGTGCTCGGCGGGTGACGAGTCGGACGCCGAGACGGCCCCGCGGCCCTCGTACCGGGCGGTGACCGCGACGGCGCCGATGATCAGCGCCGCGCCGGCGAGCGTCGCCGGTCCCGGACGCTCGCCCAGCAGGAGCGCGCCGAGCGCGACCGCGACAAGGGGATTCACGTACTGGTGCGTGACGACCTGCGAGATCGGGGCGTTGCGAAGGAGCCACGCGTACGCGCTGAAGCCCACCACCGAGCCGACGACGGCAAGGTACGCCCAGGCTGCGATCGGGCCAGGCTGGAGAGCGTCGCCGTCGAGTTGTCCCGCCTCGCCGGCGACCAGGCCCGCGAGCACGAGCACGGTGCCGCCGCCGAGCATCTCGTACACCGTCGCGACAAAGGGATCGCGCGGGAGCGAGAGTCGCCGGGCGACGAACGAGCCGCGAGACCAGGACAACGAGGCGGCGAGCATGATCAGGAGCCCCACGGCGACCGAGCCGCCCGCGATCCCGTCGGGGCCGACGACGAGCGCGAGGCCGACGAGGCCGACCGTGGCCGCGAGCACGGTCGCGCGGGGAACGCGCTCGCGCGCAAGGGCCCGCCAGACGACGATCTGCAACGGCACCGACCCGGCGATCATCGCCGCGACGCCCGAGTCGATCCTCGTCTCCGCCACGTGGACGAGGCCGACGCCGCAGGCGAGGAGAGCGACGCCGAGCCCCGCTGCCGACAGCACCTCGCGCCTGCTCGCGCGGAGCGACCGCCGCGCAACGGTGAGGATCCCGGCGAGCACGACCGCGGCGGCGAGGAACCGCGTGCCGCCCGTCAGAAGGGGCGGGAGCGTCCGTACGGCGAGCTTGATGCCGAGGTACGTCGAGCCCCAGACGAGGTAGACGACCCAGAGCGCGACCCAGAGCTCGACCCTCGCGCGCCTCATCGAGTGGGAAACGCTCGACGGGGCGCGTGCGTGAGATGCATGGTGGGCGCGGCGGCGAGCATCTAACGTTCCAACGATGTCGCTGCTCGATTCCATCCGCCGCTTCTTCGGCCGCGCCGACGACGCGATGACCGAGGCCGACTACGCGGCGATCGACGCGGTGCACCATGTCGAGGAGCGTCTCGACGAAGCCACGGGCGGGCGCTACTACGACGCGGTCGAGAAGGCCGACGAGGAGGCGGGCGACCTGCTCGAGCGGCTCCACCTCGACGGGGAGCCCGAGACCGAGCCCGACGCGGATACTCGCGACACCGCGAGACCGGGCGACAGCGCGTAGACCTCGGTTTGCCCCGCGGCCGGGCACCGCGTATGGTCACGCCCATGGGATTCCTCGACAAGCTCCTCGGTAGGACCAAGGAGACGGCCGGCGAGGTCGCCGACAAGGCAGAGGACGTCGGAGGCGACGCCCGGGAGAAGGCGTCGGACGTCGTCGACGACGCGAAGGACGAGCTCGGCGGCGCGAAGGACGACGGCGCCGAGGCGGCCGGCGAGGCGACGGACGCCGTCGGCGACGCCGGCTCCGGGCACTCCGCCGCCTAGCGCTCCGTACGGCCGACGAACGAGGCTGCGTGGCCCCGTGCGTTCGCCTGCGCGAGGCCGGCTTCGTCGAGCGCGCCGATCCGGTGGACGAGCGCGAACTCGTCCCGCAGGTGGGTTCGCATCATCTCGGGGCCGTCGGTGGCGATCGTGAAGGGCACGTCGTGCTCGGCGAACCGCCGGAACGTCTCGCGCACCTCCTCCTCGTCGGCGAGCGCCTTCGTGAGCAGGTTCGACGTCGGGCAGATCTCGAGCACGACGCCCGCCTCGCGGATCAGCTCCATCAAGCCGGGGTCGTGAGCGGCGAGAATTCCGTGCCCGATGCGGTCCGGCCGCAGCGATTCGACGACCTCGCCGATCTCCTCGCCCCCGGTCGCCCCCTCCTCGCCGACGTGGATCGTGATGCCGAGCCCCGCCTCCCTGGCCGTCTCCACCATCGCGGAGACCTGCGTGTAGTCGTAGCGCAGGCCACCCGGCCGCGGCCCGGCGATGTCGACGCCCACGACGCCCCGGCTCGACCAGCGCACCGCCTTGTCGACGATGACCTCGTTCTGCCGCCGGTCGAAGGTGCGGTCCATCATCAGGATCAGCCCCGCGCGCACCTGGGGGTACTCGAGCCGGGCGAGATCGAGCCCGCGCGTCGCGGCCAGGATGATGTGGTCGAGGTCGCGCTCGCCGCCGCGGTTGCGCTTCATCGGGTTGAAGCGGACCTCGAGCGTGGTGATCCGTTGCGAGCGGTACGCGCCGCCGATCGCCGCGTGGACCGACCGCTCGACCGCGAGCGGGGAGGATTGGATCAGCTCCGTCCAGTGGTAGATCGCGTCGAGCTCGTCGAGGTTCTGCACCCCGCGCGGGTCCGAGACCGTGACGAGCGCATCGAAGGCCCAGTAGTCCTTCACCGGGAGCGCGATGCCCTGTTCGTGGGCGAGGCTCCACATGATGTCCGACGCCACCGACCCGCCCAGGTGCGTGTGGAGCTCGGCGAGCCCCTCGTCGGCGAGCAGCATGCGTGCGAGTCTAGGGAACAGCCTCCGCGACGAGCCGCCGAAGCGGATCGATCCAGGCGGGGTCGACCATGTGCGGCACCGCCGACTCGAGCCGCAGGACGTCCACGCCCGCGGCCGACAGCGTCTCCGCGGCCTCGCGACCGTAGTCGACGCCGATCACGGGGTCCAGAGTGCCGTGAGCGATCCCGACCGGGACACCGGCGAGGCGCTCCGGCTCGAGGGGCCAGCCCTCGACACGCGGGAGGAAGCCGGACATGGCGACAAGCCCTGCGGGCCTCGGCCGGCCGGGCCCGAGGCTCATCGCGTAGCTCATCACGGCGCCCTGCGAGAAGCCGCCGAGGACGACGCGGTCCATCGGCATCGGGAGTGCGTCGAGGAACGCGGCGAGCAGCGGCGCCGTCGCGTGGAACGTCTCCGCGTCGGGCGTCGGAATCCCGCCGAGCGTGTACCAGTGCTTCCCTCCGGGAGGGAGGTGGAGCGGGCCTCCCGGCGTGACGCCGAGGAGCCGCCGCGCCGGGTCGAGCAGGTCGAGGAGCGGGAAGAGGTCGTGCTCGTCCGCTCCCCGGCCGTGGAGCAGCACGAGCGCGCCCGCAGGCTCGCCTGTGCTCTCGCGGCGGCGAGCGCCGAGCTCCTGCACCGACACTCCCGTCACGACGCCCAGCCGGCGCGTGGGTCGGGCAGCGGCGTCAGGACGCGTTCGACCCGGTCACGCAGATGCTCGAAGGCCGGCGGGAGGATCAGCGATTCCCCGAGGTGGGCCGGATCCTCGTCGATCCCGAAGCCCGGGCCGAGCGTCGCGAGCTCGAAGAGGACCCCGCTCGGCTCGCGAAAGTAGACCGAGCGGAACCAGAACCGGTCGATCACCGGCGTGGCGTGCATCCCGGCCTCGGTGACACGTCGCTGCCAGGCCTCGTGCTCCTCCATCGTCGAGGCCCACGCGACGTGGTGGACGGTCCCCGCGCCGGGGACTCCGGCACCGGCGGGCGGCTCGTCGTAGGCGTAGAGCCCGCCGCGCGCGACCCCGCGCACCTCCCAATCGGCGCTCCCGGTGGAAGAAAAGCCGAGCACGTCCTCGAGCAGGCGGCGGCTCCGCTCGGGATCGGAGCTGAAGGCACGGACGCCGTCGAAACCCTGCAACGCCAGCTCGGCGGGGATCTCCGGATGACGGGCGACGAGCGGCGCGTCTGCGACCGACGACGCGGCGAGCTCGAGCCCGAGGCCCTCGGGATCGTCGAAGCGCAGCCTTCCCGGCTCCCTGGTGACGGCGATGCCCTCCGCTGCGAGGCGCTCCTCCCAGAACGCAAGCGCGTCCTCGGAGGCGACACGAAAGGTGACGGTGTGCACCATTCCGGCCCCCGCGCGACCGCGACTGGCCCCCGGATACTCGAAGAAGGTGATGTCGGCGCCGGCGCTGCCCTCCTCGTCGGCGTAGAAGAGGTGGTACACGGTCGGGTCGTCCTGGTTGACCGTCTTCTTGACGAGCCGCAGCCCGAGGACGCGGGTGTAGAAGTCCACGTTCCCGGGGGCGTCGCCCGTGATGCAGGTCACGTGATGGATGCCTTCGAGGCGCATGGCGGTCGCGGTGGGGCCGGCGCTCGCGGCGGCGGCGCCCGACGTCGATGGTGTCATGAGGTGATCCCTTTCGAGAAACGAGATGCGATAAACTTGTAGAGACAAGGAAATAATTGCATATGCAAGCATCTTCGGTCAAACAGCTCTCCTCGCTCGAGCTCGGCGCCTGGACGGGGCTTCTCCGCGCGCACGCGGCGCTCGTCCACGAGCTCGACCGGCAGCTCGAGACGGCCCACGGGCTCCCGTTGACGCAGTACGAGGTGCTGCTCTACCTCGAGGGCGCGCCCGAGCACCGGCTGCGCATGAGCGAGCTCGCGCGCTCGGTGCTCCTGAGCCAGAGCGGCGTCACCCGCCTCGTCGACCGGCTGCAGCAGCGTGGCCTGGTCGTCCGCGAGCCGTGCCCGGAGGATCGTCGCGTCCTCTACGCCCGCCTCACGCCGGATGGTGCCCGTGTGCTGGCCGCGGCGCGCCCCACGCATCTCGCCGGCGTGCGCGACCTCTTCCTGCGTCACTTCGACGAGGGGGAGCTGAAGGCGCTCGCGGAGGCCTGGGAGCGCCTCGTCGACCAGCCGCAGGCGTAGCGCGCCGGTCCGCGCCACGTCGTTCGAATAGGCTTTCGGCGTGAAGATCGGCATCGTCGTGCCGTTCTCGTGGTCGTTCTGGGGCGCGGTCGTCGAGCATGCGGAGCTCCAGGCTGCCGCGCTCGAGGACCGGGGCCACGAGGTCAGGCTCGTCATGGGCAACGATCCCCCGGGCCAGTTCACGCGTGCGCTCCACCCGCGTGTCGGCCGCCACGGCCACCCGCCGGAGAACGTGATTCCGGTCGGCCGATCCGTGATCGTGCCCGCGAACGGCTCGCTGCCCAACATCGTCCTGAGCCCCCGCTCGTTCTTCCGCATCCGGCGTGTCCTCGAGCGCGAGCGGTTCGACGTGCTCCACCTCCACGAGCCCATGACGCCGGCGATCTGCGTCGCCGTCCTCGCGCTGGCGACGGAGCCGATCGTGACCACGCACCACGCCTCGGGCGACCTCGGCTGGATGCGGCTCGGGATGCCGGGCTGGGGGTTCCTGATGGACCGGGTCGACCAGCGGATCGCCGTCTCGGAGCGCGCTCGCGACTCCGCCGACCGGTGGCTCGGCGGCCCGTGGGAGATCGTCCCGAACGGCGTGCTCATCCCGCCCGAGGCATCGTCGACAGGCCGGGACCACACCGTCGTCTTCGCCGGGCGGCACGAGCCGCGCAAGGGCCTCCACATCCTCCTGCGGGCCTGGCCGGAGCTTCGTCGGCGCACCGGTGCGCGGCTCGTCGTCGCCGGCGCCGACCCGTTGGCCGTGCGTCTGCTGCTCACCCGGCTCGGAATCCCGGACGCCGGCATCGACGTGGTCGGGTTCCTCTCGCAGGACGCGCTCACCGACCTCCTCAGCTCGACGAAGGCGCTGCTCGCGCCCTCGCTCGGCGGCGAGAGCTTCGGGATGGTGCTGACGCGCGCGTTCGCGTGCGCGACCCCGGTCGTCGCCTCCGACATCGAGGGCTACCGCGAGGTCGTGACTCCCGAGACCGCGGTGTCGGTCCCGCCCGGGGACGGCGCCGCCCTGGTCGCGGCCGTCGAGGGCCTCCTCGCCGACGAGCCGCGACGCGCCGCGATGGGGGCCGCCGCGCGCCGGCGGGCCGAGGAGCATTTCGCGTGGCCCGACATCGCGCGGCGCCTGGAGAAGATCTACGAGCGCGTGATCGCTCGCCCGCCCGCCCGGGAGCGCGTCGCGGCATGACCCGCCTTGGGGCGCTCGCGCGGAATCCCTGGGCGCGCGGCCTCTTCGTGCTGGCGACCCTCGTCGCCGTGATCCTCGCGCTGTGGTGGCGCGGGCCGGACTGGAACACGGTCTACCACGCCTTCGACTTCGTCAGCTGGCGCTGGGTCGTGGTCGCCGTGCTTCTCAACCTCCTCTCCGTGCTCGCACGTGCGTGGGCCTGGCAGCTGACGATCGATCAGGCGATGCCGCCGCCGCAGCCGCCGTTCCGGCAGGTCTTCTCGGCATTCGGGGTCGGTCTGCTCGGCAACGCCGTGTTGCCGGCCCGCGCGGGCGAGCTCGCGCGCGTCGCCGTGCTCCGGCGCCACCTCCCGCACGGCAAGGGCACGAGCGCGACGCTGCTCGGGACGGTCTTCGCGCATCGGCTCTTCGACCTGTTCCCGATCGCGCTGCTCGTCGCATATGTGATGGCGACTGCCAAGCTGCCGCACTGGGCGGTCACCGGGCTCGTGATCCTGGGCCTCGTCGGGCTCGGGCTCCTCGCAGCCGCGATGATCACGGTACGGCGCGCGCCCGGCACGGTGCCGCACGGCCAACGAACCGCGCGGCGTCTGCTCGCCATGGCCCGCCAGGGCCTCGCGGTGCTGCGTACACCCGGCGCCGCCTTTTTCGCAATCCTCTTCCAGACGATCGGCTGGACGTTCCAGCTGCTCGCGGTGTGGTCGGTGACGGCGGCGTTCGCGATGGACGTGCCGCTCCCCGCCGCGGCGCTCGTCCTGCTCCTGATGAACATCGCCACGATCTTCCCGCTCTGGCCCGGGAACGTCGGTCTGCTGCAGGCGGCGGTCGCGCTGCCGCTCGTGCAGTACGGCGTCGCTTACGGGACGGGGTTTGCGTTCGGCCTCGTGCTGCAGGCCGTCGAGATGTCCGTCGGTGTCGGCGTGGGGCTCGTGATGCTCGCCCGCGAGGGCCTCTCGTTCGCAGCCCTCAAGCGGATGGAGGACGCCGAGGAGGCGTCGGCCGAGGACGTCCTCGAGGAGCTCACGGAGGAGGACGAGGCGGCTGTCGAGGCCGAGGACGCCGACCGCTACGTCACACCGGTGCGGTCCCGGCGCTGAGCGCGCCGAGCCGCGCTGCGACGACGGTGTCCGCCGCCGCCGCGCTCGGCGCATGTCCCGTGACCGCGGCGACGAACGGCTCGCGCTCGAGCGCGACGAGCTCCACGTCCGTCACCGCCGAGGCTGTCGCCGTGCGGGGCACGTCACGCAGCAGGGCGATCTCGCCGAAGCCGTCGCCCGGGCCGAACGTCCGTCCCAGGATCGAGACCGTCCCGCTACGAATGACGTAGAAGCGGTCGCCGATCTCGCCCTCGCGCACGATCGGCGCGCCCGCCGGGACGTGCACGGGCGTCGCCTCGCGGGCGAGGCGCTCGAGCAGGGACTCGGGAAGCGGGGCGAGCAGCGGGACGCGGCGAAGCAGCACCGTCGCCTCGGGCGCTGACGCCTCGCGGTCGATTGCGCGCAGCCGCGGCCTCGTGAGAAGGGCGAGCACCGGCAGGACCGCTCCCGTGACGACGAGCGCCCACTCGGCGCCGACGAGCGCGATGAGCCCCGGAGCAACGAGCGCGCCGATCCCGAGCGTCGCTCGGAGGAGCCCCTGGAGCGCCCCGAGCGCCCGGCCGAGTACGGCGTCGGGGACGACCCGCTGCATGATCGTCAGGGCGTTGACGTCGACGATCGAGTTGCCGATGCCGATCACGCCGAGCGCCACGACGGCGACGAAGGCGACCGGAACGCCGCCGACGAGGATGAGGGGAAGCCCGAACAGCGCGAGCCCGAGGGCGAAGTCGCGGGCGAGACGGCCGCGCGCGGAGAGAATCAGCGCGACGAACCCGCCGACGAGCCCGCCGACCCCCACGGCGGCGTACAGCAGGCCAACGCCCGCGTCGTCGAGGTCGAGCAGCTCGAACGCCGTGACGACGACGAGCACGTTGAGCGCGCCCGCGACGAGCGTCTGGGCGCCGTAGAGGCCGACCAGCGTGCGGAGGTTCGGCTCCCGGACGATCGTCTTGATGCCCGCCATGACGCCGCTCGACGGATCCGCGCCGCCGCCCTGCGGCTCCGCGCGCTCGCGCGGCGGATCCCGGTCACGCAGCCCGAGGACGAGAAGCGCAGACCACAGGAAGGTGACGGCGTTCGCCGCGAACACCACCGAGGGGCTGCTCACGGCGAGGAGCAGGCCCCCGAGCGCCGGCCCGAGGAAGGTACCGACGCTCTCGAGCGTGCTCGACGCGACGTTCGCCGCCGTCAGCTCTCCGGGCGAGGTGACCAGCGCCGGGAGCAGCGCTGCCTGGGCGGGGCGGAAGACGGTACCGGTTGCGCTCGTGAGCGCGACGAGCCCGTAGACGATCGGCGCAGGCCCGTCGGCCGCGATCACGAGCGCCGCCGCGGCCATCAGGGCAAACCGGACGACGTCGGCGACGACCATCACCGCGACGCGCCGGAACCGATCGACGAACGAGGCGGAGAACGGCGCGATCAGCGCCCCGGGGATCAGCCGGATCAGGCCGACGAGCCCGACCGCGGACGCGCCACCCTGGTCGTACGCGTAGACGCCGAGGGCGACGAGGTAGGCCCAGTCGCCGAGGATCGAGCCGGCCCACGCGAGCTGCAACCGGCGGAGCGGCGGGCTCGAGAGCACGGCGCCGAGTGCCCGGAACGACGCGCGTGCGCGACTCTCGGCCTCGCGGCCCGACGCGTTGGATTCCGGCTCGTCTTCCACGCTCTTGCGCACCCCACCAGAAATACGGGAAGATTTCAGCCTCCACACGCGTCGGGTGGGATGAGAAGCTCACCAGGGGCTCTTCGTCGAAAGGAGAGGCACGATGTCGGACGAGCGCGAGAAGCTGGACACGACGGATCCCGAGCAGGTGTCCGAGGACGACGACTTCGAGGGTCACCAGCTGCAGGTCGAGGCGGCCGACCTGGGTGCGGCGGACCTGGGCTCCGTCGACGTCGGTTCGGTCGACGTCGGGGCCGCGGACGTCGGCTCGGTCGACGTCGGCTGACAAGTCGGGGGGTCGACCGGCCTTCCCGCGGGAGGCCGGGACAGATGAGGTGAGCGGCGCCCTCGGGCGCCGCTCCCGTCTGTCCGGGTCTCGGGGTCAGCGCGTCGTGAGGACGCGCTCGAGCGCCTCGAGCAGCCGGCGGCCCGCGTCGTCGTCCCGGTCGTCGACGAGCGCGGCGACGCGGGAGACGAGCGCGGCGTTCCCGTCGTCGACGAGCGATTCCTGAGCGCGTCGGGCCCGGAGCAGCAGGTCGAGGCCGATCGCCGCCTGGGTGGAGAAGCGGGAGAGCAGCTCGAGCTCTGCGAGACCGAACGGGCGATCCGGTGCGCGGTCGAGCACCGAGAGCACGCCGAGGGCGCGCTCGTCGTGCAGGAGCGGTGACGCGACGATGCTCGAAGGGACGTATCCGGTGGCGCGGGCGCGGTCCTGCGAGAAGCGCGGGTCGGCCTCGAGGTCGTCCACGACGAGCGGCTGGCGCGTCACGAGCGCGAAGCCGGCGATGCCCGTGCTCGACGGGAAGCGCGCGCCCAGCAGCTCGCCTTCGCCGCGCCCGGAGACCGCCTCGAACACGAGCTGGTCGTTGTCCTCGTCGAGCAGGAAGATCGACGCGGCCTCGGCGCCGAAGATCGCGCGCGCCACGTCGACGATCGACTGGAGAAGCCCGCGATAGGTCTCCTCGTCGCCACCGAGCATTCCCGCGGCCGCCCGTGCGTCGGGCCCGTTCGTCATGCGGCTCCCTCCGTGTTCGTAGCCGTCAGGTGGAGCACGCTCTTCAGCTGGTACGGCGTCAGCTCGGGGTGCTTTGCGAGGACGAGCGCCGCGACCCCGGCGATGTGCGGCGCCGCGAAGCTGTTGCCGGTGCAGCGGAGCGCGCCGCCACCGGGCCACGCGACCTCGATGTCGACGCCGCGCGCGAAGAGCTCCACCGGCGGCGCCGGGTTCGCGTACCAGACGAGGGGATCGCGCTCCTCGTGGCTCCCCACGGAGATGACCGACGAGAACCGCCACGGGTAGCTGTCGACGGGCAGGTTGTGCGCGGAGGCGACGAGAATCGTCCGGTTGAAGTAGGCGAGATCGGCGAGCTCGTGGAGCTCCTCCGCGAAGCGGCGCTTCGTCGTCGAGAGGCTGAGGCTGATCACGCGGTGACCGGCCTCGATCGCGTGCCGGAGGCCCGCCAGGATGAGATCCGCGGCTCCCGTCGCGCCCGCGCCGAGGACGCGCACGCTGTGCAGCCTGCATCCGGGCGCGACCGCCCTGATGATCCCGGCGCAGGCGGTGCCGTGGCCGCAGACGTCGCCGGACTCGTCCTCGACCACCTCCACACGGTCGTCCGTGCGAACGACCGCGTAGGCGCTCTCGACGGGCCCGACCAGCGGATGACCCTGTTCGACGCCGCTGTCGACGACGCAGACGTCCACCTCCCCGGTCGATCCGCCGAACGCCCAGTCGCGGGTCACCGTCGCCCGCCAGGCCGAGTCGGCCGGGACCGGCGGTGCGTCGCCCGGAGGCAGGCTCCACGCGGGGACGGGCCGTGTGCTCACGTGCAGGCGAGCGCGACCTCGCGCGCCGCCGTGGCCGCCCGGGCGGCGAGCTCGGCGCGCGTCGAGAGCTCGTCGTCGGGCCGGGTCGCGAGGTTGACGTGCACGAGGCGCGCGGCTGCGACGCTGGCCGCCTCGGAGAGCGTCGCGGCCGCCCAGGCGTCCCCACGGACCCTGTCGGCGCCGTCCCGGGCGGCGAGGGCCGCCAGCGCCGCGACGTCCGCAGCGGTCTCGGCAATCGAGAGCGGGACCTCGGCCGCGCGGCGGAGCGCCCTGCCGAGCGCCGCGTCGCGCTCGGGCGAGCGCAGCTGTTCCACCGCGGCGGCGTAGGCGCGGTGGTCGTCGTCGGCGAGGAGGAGCGACCGGTCGCCGAGCGCCGCTGCCTGCGCCGCGATGCCCGGCGCCTCTTCCCAGTCGTGCGAGACGCGTGCGACGAGGCGGACCAGCCCCGACGCCATCGCAGTCGCGAGCGCTGCGGCCGATCCGCCGGCCGGGCCGGCACCGACCTCCGCCAGGGTGTCGTGCAGCCGCGCGGCCGGAAGGCTCGCGAGCGACCACCGGGTCGTCGGCAGGCTCACGGCGCGATGTGGCGGCGCAGGTGGGCGACGACGACGGGGGTCGGCTCCACGCCCTCGGCGCGAAGCGTCGCCTCGAGGTCGGCGACGACGAGCTCGCGGAACCTCTCGTCCCGCTCGATCCGCTCGAGGATCGTGTCGAGCTCGCGGCGGACCGTCGGCAGCTCCTTCGCTGCCTCGATCCAGCCGACGGGCGGCGCGGGAAGCTCGCGCATGAGCTCGGCGATCTGCTCCTCGGGGGTCATCGTCGTTCCTCCACCTTCTCACCCGACGTGGTGGCCTGCTGTTTTCTTCCCGGCTCGAGCGCGTCGCGGAGGCGCGTCAGACACCGCGCGATGCGGCTCGCGATCGTGCCCGCCGGGAGCTCGAGCTCCGAGCCGATCGTCCTGTAGCTCTCGTCACGACAGAAGAAGCGGTCGAGGATCTCGTGGCAGTCCGGTGAGAGCCGGTCGAGCGCCGCATGGACGGTCATTGCCTCGTCGAGCCGCGCGAGCCCCTCGTCCGGCGCGTCCGGCACCTCTCCGACCGGGACCTCGCGGCCCGACCGCCGCAGCGCGTCGACCGCGCAGTTGCGCGCCGTCTGCGCGATCCAGGGGCGGAGTGCGCTGCCGTCCCGGAGCGTGTCGAGCCGCTCGAAGACGCGCGTGAAGACGTCCTGGAACGCGTCCTCGGCGTCGTGCGACTCGAGGTGGTAGACGCGGGAGACGATGGCGTGGACGTACCTCGAATAGCGGTCGACGAGCGCTTCCCAGGCCGCCTGGTCGCCGGCCCGGCAACGAGCGACGAGCTCGGCATCCGACGCGGCGTCCACCGCGCCCCGTCTACCGGTGCTCGGCGGCGCGGAGCCGCTCGGCAAGCAGCTCGAGCAGCTTCCAGGTCACGGTCGGGCGCGACTCGGCGAAGCTCCGGAAGCTCCATACGGGCAGCGCGAACGCTCGTAGGCGGGACGTCGCCGTGACGGTCGCCGAGCGAGCCGACTTGTCGACGAGCGCGATCTCGCCGAACGAGGCGCCCGGCCCGAGAGTCCCGACGGTGTTCCCGCCGACGGTGACGTCCGCCGTGCCGCTGTCGACGACGAAGAAGTTGAGGCCTCCCTCGCCCTCCGTGGCGATCTCCTGTCCCTCGTCGAAGTCGCGCTCGATGAAGTCGGTCGCGAGCTGCTGGACGGAGGCGTCGTCGAGGTCGGAGAAGATGGGGATGCCGCGGATCAGATCGGGGCTCGGTTGTGCCATGGCGGCGACCTTACCCTGCCGGCCGGGCGCTGTCATCCCCGGCGGCGCCTCCGAGCCGCAGCTCCTCGATCTCGAGCTCCGCGCGGTCGAGCCGCTCGACGCAGGCGCGGTAGAGCTCCTCGCCGCGCTGCCAGAGCGACAGCGCCTCGTCGAGCGCGACGTCGCCGCGCTCGAGCCGCGCGACGAGCTCGTCGAGCTCGCGTTGCAGGTCCTCGAAGGACCGCTCGTCCGTCACGGCCGGACCTCGTCGACCCGCGCGCCGAGGCTGCCGCGCGCGAGCTGGACGTCCACCCTGGCGCCGGGTGTGACCCGGCCGGCGTCGCGCAGCACGTCCCCGTCCTCCCGGACGATCGCATAGCCGCGCGCCAGCGTCGCGAGCGGCGAGAGCGCCTGCAGGCGCACGCCCGAGCGGTCGAGCGCGGCGCGGCGCCGCTCGAGGAGGAGGAGCGGAGCCGACGTGAGCCGCTCGCGGCTCCGCGCGAGCCGCCCGCGGTCGCGCTCGAGGACGCGCTCGGAGCCGGCTCCGAGGCGCTGGCGCGAGCGCTCGAGCGCCGCGCGGAGCTCGTCGAGGTCCGGCACGACGAGGCGCGCGGCAGCCGTGGGCGTCGGTGCGCGTACGTCCGCGGCCAGGTCGCAGAGCGGCTCGTCCTGCTCGTGCCCGACGGCCGACACGACGGGCACCCGGCAGGCCGCGACGGCGCGGACGACGCGCTCGTCGCTGAACGGCAGAAGGTCCTCGAAGCTGCCGCCGCCCCGCGCGAGGATCACGACATCGACGCCGTCGTGCTCGCTCAGCCGCGCAAGGGCAGAGACGATCGCGACCGGGGCGGCGGGGCCCTGGACCCGCGTCTCGGCGACGACCAGCCTGACGGCCGGAAAGCGAGTCGCGATCGCCGCGAGAACGTCGCCGCGCGCCGCGGCGTCGACGCCCGTGAGGAGGCCGACGGCCCGCGGAAAGCGCGGGAGGCGCCGTTTGCGCCCAGGGGCGAAGAGGCCCTCGGCCTCGAGTGCGCGACGCAGCCGCGCGAGCGCGATGGCGTGGTCACCCTCACCGACCCGCTCGAGGGTCGCGATGCGGAACCCGAGCTCCCCCCGCGCCTCGTAGAGCTGGAGCCCGCCGTTCACCTGGACTCGCTCCCCCTCGCCCAGCGGCGGCGCGATGAGGTCGAAGCGCCGCCGGAGCATCGTTGCCGGGAGGCATGCGCCCGTGCGCACGTCCTTGAGCGTGACGAAGACGGTCCCCCACGCCGGGCTCCGCCGCAGCTCGCTCACCTCGCCCTCGACCCAGACGTCCCGGACGCGCCCGACATACCCCGCGAGCCGCCGGTTGAACGCCGCGACGGTGTAGACCTTCCGCTCGGCTGTCGCGCCGGCCTCCATGCCGCGGAGCGTAGTCCCCACGGAACTGGTCCCGGCAGGTGCCGGTCCCCGGCGGCGCCCACGGGGGTCAAGCCCCTTCGGGAACGGACCCCTGGAGAGCTACAGGAGAATCTCGGTCGCCGTCACGGGGCTGCAACCCTCACGGACGAGGCGCACGCACGCGTGCAGGTCGGCCTCGCTGGCCGCGAGCCGCTCGGCCAGCGGCAGCGGGAAGCCCGCCTCGATCAGCACGTGCAGGCGCCAGCTCTCGACCTTGGACTGCTCGTCCTCTCGCCACACGGGTGTCTCGATCGTCTCGGCCATGAATGCACGGTGTGTTCGTGCTGCCTTTGACGATCCCTTCCGCCAGAAAGTTGGTGAGGGAATTGTCAGCGAGCGTCGAGCCGCTGCGCGAGCTCCTCGCGGGCGAGAAGCTCGATAGCGCGCTCGAGCTCCCGCTGCAGACGCGTCGCGGCCTCCTCGCGCGCCTCGCGGAAGCGCTCGTCCAGGGCCTGCATCGCAATCTGCGCGTGCCGCTCCACCTCGCGCTCGGTCACCCGCTCGAGCCGCTCGGTTTGGCGCCGCTCCCACTCGACCAGCACGACGTCCAGCCGGGCGCGGACGTCGGTCTCGGCCCGCTCGATCGAGTCGGCGACCGCGGCCTCGCGGGCGCGAAGCCGCTCGGTGATCTCGTCGATCGCGCGCCGTCGCTCGAGCGTGTGCGACTCGAGCTCGTCGAGCGCTTCCGTGACGGCCTGGCTCGCGACCCGCTCGAGCTCCTCGCGCAGGCGAATCACCGTCTTTCGCTGCTCGTCCGCCGTCGAGCCGAGCTCGGCCGCCTCCGCCTCGAGCCTCGTCTCGACCTCGGCGATCGACTGGCGGTACCGCTGGCCGAGCTGGTTCAGCTGCGCCTCGAGGTGCCGCTGCGCGCGCTCGAGATCGTCGGAGATGCCGCGTAGCCGCTCGTCGAGCCGTCGCTCGTTACGCGCGAACTCCTGGGCGAGCTCCTCGCTCGTCCGGCGCTCCCGCTCGAGGAACGCGATCCGCCGCTCCTCGGCGACGCGCCGCTCCTCCGCGGCGAGAATGGACGCCGTCTCCGCGCGCTCCCGCGCCAGCACACGGCGGATCTCCTCGGTGTGGGCCGCCGTCTCGGCGCCGACCGCCTCCCGGACGGCGTCGCGGGCCTCGGCGACGAGCTTGTCCGTCGCCGTCGCGCTCGCGCGCGCGCTCCGCAGCGCCGCCCACAAGAGGGCCGCCATGACGACGGCTCCGAGCAGCAGTGCGGCGAGAATCCAGACGGCCACGCGTGCAGGGTAGTGGGTCTCAGGCCCGCAGCACGACGAGCGCCAGAGCCAGGACGACCGTTGCTCCCGTGAGGAGCCGCAGCGCGTCCTCGAGCGGCGCCAGGTCGCCGGGCCCCGGCTCCCTGGAGCGCCGCAGCCGGCGCGCCGGTGTCGAGAGCCGCCGCTGGGCGAGGGAGAGGAGCGTCGCCCAGAGGGCCGCCAGGAGCGCCTCGCCGCGCAGCGTCCCGGTCTGTGCGACGTAGGCCGTCACGACGGGAAACGCGCCCCAGGCCAGCGCGAAGCCGACGTCGGTGTGCGCGCGGCCGCCGAGCAGCTCGAGGTTGTAGACGGGGACGAGCGCGGCGCCGAGCACGACGAGCGGGACGATCCAGAGCGTCCGGTCGAGGCCGACCGCTACGCCGATCGCCGCCGCCACGCCGACCGAGACGACGGCGAGGCCGACCAGGACGCCGTCCGGGATCGACGTCCGGAGCGGCCGTCCATTGAGCTCGTCGAGGGCGTGCGCGCCCACGCCCATCGCGAGCGTGAAGGCCAGCACCGTGAGCCCCAGCACGGGCCAGTCGACGCTCGCCGCGAGGCAGGCCCCCACGACGACGTACGAGAGGTGCCAGGCGGTGTAGGGGAGGTGCAGCAGCGTGACGTAGTCCCGCCAGCCTCCGGAGCGAAGCGCGTAGAAGGCGGGCGCCGTCATCCGACGCGGCTCCGCACACCCCACACGACGAGCCCTCCCCCCAGGCTCAGACGGCGGGAGCGGACGTCTTCGACCCCGGCGTCGCGCCACAGCGCGAGGAGCTTCGGCTCGGGGTACGCCGCGTGGAAGGACCTGATCGAAGGCCCGAGGAAGCGGCCGACGTCGTGCCACCCGGGCGAGACGAGCCTGCCCGCGAGCGGCAGCCCGACGCCGACCCAGACGTCCCACGCGGGCCGCGAGACCCCGCGCGGGAGGCCGAACTCGAGCATGGCGATCGTGCCTCCGGGCCGGACGACCCGCGCGAGCTCGGCGAGGGTCGCCGCCGGGTCGTCCACGTAGCGCAGCAGGTAGGTGACGGTCAGAGCGTCGAACGACGCCGCAGCGAACGGCAGCGCCTCGGCTCGAGCCTCGGACAGCTCGATGCGCGAGTCGAGCCCTTGGGCGGCGATTCGGGCCCGCGCAACGGCGAGCATCTCGGCGCTCCGGTCGACGCCGACGACCGAGCAGGCGTGCTGCCGGACGAGCTCGAGCGCGACCGCGCCCGTGCCGGTGGC
>NZ_DATMBZ010000027.1:0-17606 GCF_035558935.1 Gaiella sp.
TCGAGCACCTCGGCGTACAGCTGCTCCGGCGTCTTCCCGCCGTGAAGCTGCATCTCGGTCGATGCGGTTCAGTCTGTACACCGAGATGCAGCTTCACGGCGGGAAGACGCCGGAGCAGCTGTACGCCGAGGTGCTCGAGCAGATCGAGAACGCCGACCGGCTCGGCTACGACTGCTACGCCTCGATCGAGCACTTCTTCTTCCCAAAGTTCTCGGTCTCCGCGCACCCGACCGCGCTGTTCGCCGCCGCCGCGCAGCGGACGAAGAGCATCAACTTCCGGACGATGCTCCACGTCCTGCCGTACCACAACCCGATGGTGCTGGCCTCGGAGATCGCCGTCACTGACATTCTCACCGGCGGCCGCTACGAGTGGGGCGTCGGCCGCGGCCACGGCTGGATCCCCGAGAAGGCGGGCGCGGCGCTCGACGAGCACGCGCGGCCGAAGTACGAGGAGGCCGTCGACCTGCTCTTCACGGCGCTCGGCAACGAGCGCTTCTCGTTCTCGGGCGAGTACTACGAGGTCGCCGACTCGCACGTCGTCCCGTTCCCGAAGCGGAGCTTCCGGATCTTCCTCGGCGGCACCTCCGACCGCACCTACGAGCTCGCCGCGGAGCACGGCTGGGGCGTCGCGGTGCCGCCGCTCCTGCCGTACAAGGCGCTCGAGGCGCAGATGGACCTCTACCGCGCGAAGTGCGCCGAGCACGGCAACGAGCCCGACATCGTCTGGATCCACGCCTGTCATCTCGACGAGGACCGCGACACGGCGATGCGCGAGGCGCGCGACTGGACGACGAAGTTCATCTACGGGAACAGCTCGCCGCTCCTCGAGCACGAGAAGCCGGACACCGACGCCCTGAATGCCGCCGGCTACGGCTTCTACGCGTCGGGGATCATGGAGCAGCTCGCCGAGGTGCCCTTCGAGCAGCTCGTCGAGGAGGACTACGTCTGGGTCGGGACACCGGACGAGATCGTCGATCGGATCGAGGAGACGCGCGAGATCTGTCCCGGCATCACCGAGATCGGGATCACGGTCAACGCAGGCGGCGCGCCGCACTGGATGGCGATCAAGAACCAGGAGCTGTTCGCGGCCGCGGTGATGCCGCGGGTCAGGGCCTCGAAGTCGGCCGGCGTCGCGCAGGTGGCGTGATCCAACGTGTCTGCGTGATCGGAGCGGGGGTGATCGGGAGCCTGTTCGCCGGCCACCTCGCGCAGGTGGCCGACGTCTCGGTCCTGACCCGACGCCGCGACCATGCGGACGCGCTCAACCGCGACGGCCTGCGGGTGACGGGTCGTAGCGACCTCCACGCCGAGGTCACCGCGACCGCCAACGCGGACGAGCTCGAGCCGTTCGATCTCGGGATCATCGCGACGAAGGCGCACGGCCTCGAGGAGGCCGCCGCCTCGCTCGAGGGGCGGTTTCCCGACGCGACGCTGATGACGACCCTCAACGGGCTCGGCGCCGAGGAGGTCGTCCGGGCCCACGGCGAGTGGCCGCTCGTCTCCGCGGTGACGTTCATGTCGGGCACGAAGCACTCCGACACCGAGGTCGAGTACATCCTCGACACCGCCACGTGGATGGGGCCGTACGAGGAGATGCCGCTGGAGCGCGTCGAGGAGGCGGGCGAGCTGATCTCGAGCTCGGGCCTGAAGGCGGAGGTCTTCGCCGATCTCCGTCCGGCGCAGTGGTCGAAGCTCATCTTCAACGCGACCGTCAACTCGGTGGCGGCGCTCACCGGGCTGCGTCACGACCCGCACTTCGCCGCCGAGGACGAGGAGACCGACCTGGGGCACCTCGTCCACGACCTCGTCGACGAGGGCAAGGCGGTCGCCGAGGCGGCCGGCATCGAGCTGTACGAGGACCCGTGGGAGATGAACGTCCTCGCGACGCAGCGGGGCTCCGCCCACTATCCGTCGATGCTGGAAGACGTCGAACTACACAGGCCGACCGAGATCGACCTCATCACCGGCTCGCTCGTCCGCGAGGCCGGCAGGCACGGAGTGCCGGTGCCCCTGCACACGGCGCTGTACCGCCTCGTCAAGGCCAAGGAGGAGTCGTGGCAGTAGACAGCAGTGTGGGTGACGGGCTTCGGCCTGTGACGCACGCCGGAAAATCCCGTCAAGCGCACCAGGAGGCGTGATGACACCGAGGAAGACAGGAGCGTTCGCGGCGTTGGTCGCGACGCTCGCCGTGGTCGTGGCGGTGGTCGCCGCGACCGCGTCTGCGGCGAGGGCCCCGATCGTGATCGGGTGGGCATACGACGGCAACGGCGCGATGGCGCCGTTCGACGGGCCCGCGCTCGCGGCGGCGCAGATCCGCGTCAAGCAGGTCAACGCGAAGGGCGGCGTCAACGGCCGTCCGCTGCGGATCGCGACCTGTAACACCCAGGGCAACAAGCCCGCGATCGCCCGCGCGTGCGCAGCGAAGCTGCTCTCGCAGGGAGCGAACGTCATCTTCACGACGTGCGACGTCGACTTCGCGGCACCCGTCGTCCAGGAGGCCATCAACCGGGGCGTTCTCGCGGTCGCGCCGTGCATCGGCACCGACCAGATGGGACCGAAGCGCTTCGGGGCGAAGGGCAAGCTCGCGTTCTCGTTCGGCAACGTCGCGCAGGACGAGGGCTCGGCGATGGCGCAGTACGCGTGGAGCAAGGGGTGGAAGTCGGCGAGCCTCGCGACCGACACCGTGATCGTGTACTTCAAGGACGTCGTCAAGGCGTTCAAGGCCCGGTACACGCAGCTCGGCGGCAAGATCGTCGACGAGGAGACGTACCAGTCGCTCGGCTCGACGAACATCACGAACGCCGTCACGCGCCTGAACGGCAAGAAGGCCGACGTCATCGTCACCGCGACGGCGGGCGCGTTCGGTGCGCTCCCGCAGATGATCTCGGGGCTGCGGACGCTCGGGAACAACACGCCCGTGCTCAACTCGTGGGCGGGTGACGGGGTCTACTGGGTCACGAAGGAGCCGCAGGTGACGAACTACTACTTCGTCACCTTCGCCTCGATCTTCGGCGACGACCCCGTGCCGGCGATCAACCAGCTCGCCAAGACGCTCAAGGCCGGAACCGGAGGGTTCGTGACGGGCTCGGCCGCGATCGACGGTGTCGCCACCGCGATCCGCCGCTCGGGCGGCTCGACGAACGGCGCCCGGCTCGCGGCGACGATGGAGAAGTTCAAGAAGGTCCCGACGCTCTCGGGCCTCGTCAGCTTCTCGCCCACCCTGCACACCGTGTTCGGCCGGCAGTACCGCGTGATGCAGATCCAGGACAACAAGGGCAAGCGCATCGGCGCCGTCACCGCGAAGGTCGTCCCGAAGATCTGACCGGGACGGCGACGATCGGCGCGGAGGAGCAGCCGCAGGAGAGGCGGCGGCCCGGAGGCACACTCCGGGCCGCCGCGCTTTCCCGTTCGTTCGACGGCGTCGCCGCGGTCCGGGAGGTCTCCCTCGAGCTGCACCGGCACGAGGTCGTCGGGCTCATCGGGCCGAACGGCGCCGGCAAGTCGACGCTCGTGAACCTTCTCACGGGCTTCGACCGGCCGAGCTCCGGGACGGTCGAGCTGCAGGGGAGGGATGTCACGAGGTGGAGCGCGAGCAGGCGCGGCCGTCACGGGCTCGCGAGGACGTTCCAGCACAGCCATCCGTTCCGCTCCCTCTCGGTCCGCGAGAACGTCGAGGTGGCGGCGCTCGGTGCCGGCGCGTCCCCGGCCGAGGCTCGTGGCACGGCAGACGAGCTGCTCGAGCTCCTCGGTCTCGAAGGCGACGCCGAGGCGCCCGCCGCGTCGCTCGCGCACGGCCACGAGCGGCGGCTCGGTGTGGCTCGTGCGCTCGCGACGCGACCGAGTTTCGTGCTCATGGACGAGCCCGCCGCGGGGCTTCCGGAAGCCGAGGTGCCCGAGTTCGCGGCCGTCGTCCGCTCCGTCCGCGACGACCACGGTGCGGGCGTGCTCCTGATCGACCACAACATGGCGCTGATCATGGACGTGTGCGACCGGATCGAGGTTCTCGATCAGGGGAGAACGATCGCGGCGGGCACGCCGGCCGAGATCCAGGCCAATCTCGACGTCGCGGCCGCCTACCTCGGCGAGAGCGCCGTCCACGAGGATCCGTCGTGAGCGGCCCGTCTCTCGTCGTCTCCGACCTCGAGGTGCGCTACGGATCCGTCGCGGCGGTCCGCGGCGTCTCGTTCGAGGTCGCGCCGGGAGAGATCGTCGGGCTGATCGGCCCGAACGGCGCGGGAAAGTCCTCGACGCTCCACGCGATCATGGGCCTCGTCCGGGCCGCGGCGGGCGACCTCCACCTCGGAGAGCGGTCGCTCCACGGACGCTCGCCCGAGGTGATCGCGCGCAGCGGCATCGCGCTCGTCCCCGAGGGGCGGCGGATCTTCGGAGAGCTGACGGTCGACGAGAACCTTCGGCTCGGGCTCAGCGCGCGACGCTCGGCGGAGAGAGCGGCGGAGGACCTCGAGCGGGTGTCGGAGCTCTTCCCCGTCGTCCGCGAATTCCGCTCGCGCCAGGCGGGGACGCTCTCCGGAGGACAGCAGCAACAGCTCGCGATCGCCCGAGCGCTCGTCTCGGCGCCCGACGTCCTGCTGCTCGACGAGCCGTCGCTCGGGCTCTCGCCGACCGTCACCGACGCGGTGTTCGACGCCCTTGCGGCGATCCGCGACCAGGGCCTCGCCGTCCTCCTCGTCGAGCAGCGCGCGCAGCGGACGGTCGCGCTCGCGAACCGGTCTCTCGTCCTCGCGAACGGCCAGATTCGCCTCACGCTGACACCCGAGGACGCCGCCGACACCGAGCGCATGATCCACGCATACCTGTCGTGACCGGTGTCGTCGCCAGCGGGCTGACCGACTTCCTGCGCGCCGCGGTGGAGCCGCAGGTGCAGGTCGACGCGATCGGGATCGGCGCGATCTACGCCTTGATGGCCGTCGGGATCGGGCTCGTCTTCGGAGTCCTGCGGCTCGTCAACTTCGCGTACGGGCAGCTCGTGATGGCCGGCGCGTTCGCGCTGGCGTTCGCCTCCAACCAGGACTGGCCGGTGTGGGCGGGCATCGTCCTCTGCTTCGCGGTCGTGATCGCGCTCTCGATGGCGATGGAGCGCATCGTCTTCCGGCCGCTCCGGACGCAGTCGGCGGCGACGATGCTCGTCGCGACGTTTGCGGTGGCGTTCCTCCTGCAGGCGATCGCACTCGTCATCGACCAGCGCGACGACACCCTGGGCGAGCCCGCCGCGTCGCTCGCGCGACTCAACCTGCCATGGGTGATCTTCGGCACCGACGTCAGGAAGATCACCGTCGTCGCGATCGTCACCGCCGCGGTCTGCCTGCTGGCGCTCGTGCTGTTCCTCGAGCGGACGACGGTCGGCCTCCAGATGCGCGCTGCGGCGATGGACTTCCAGACCGCCCGGCTGCTCGGCGTCCGCGCCAACCGCGTGATCGCGTCGGCGGTCTTCCTCTCGGGTGTCCTCGCCGCGATCGTGGCGGTGATGCTCACCGTGCAGCAGCCACTCGTCACGTCGACCTTCGCGCTGCGCGAGACGATCGTCGTGCTCGCGGGCGTCGTCGTGGGCGGTATGAACCGGCTTCTGTCCGCGACCCTCGGCGGGTTCGCGATCGGCTACGCCTCCGGACTGCTCGGCGGTGCGCTGCCGACCGAGCAAAGCCAGTACCTGCCGTCCTTCCTCTTCGGGCTCGTCATCCTCACGCTGCTCGTCCGGCCGGGCGGCCTCTTCACCCGCGGCGGCGGGCCCGTGGAGCGGGTATGAGACGCGCGCGCACGACGGTGCCGCTCGCGTTTCCGATCGCGCTCGTCGTCGCCACGGGCGTCATCGGCACCTTCTTCGACCGCTCGACCGAGATCTACTTCATCAACGCCCTCGTGTCGGTGTCGATGGTCGTCGCGCTCTACGTGTTCGTCGGCAACTCGGGCGTCCTCTCGTTCGGGCACATGAGCTTCGTTGCGGTCGGTGCCTGGACGGCGGGGGTGCTCTCGGTTCCGGTCGAGGAGAAGCCGGCGACGATGCCGTCACTCTTCGGCTTTCTCGGGGACACGACGGTCGGGAACATCCCGTCGCTCCTGCTCGCCGCCCTCGTGGGAGGCGTCTTCGCGCTCGTCGCGGGGCTGCCGCTCATGCGGCTCTCCGGCCTCGCGGCCGGGATCGCGACGTTCGCGGTGCTCGAGATCACGAACAACATCCTTCGCTACTACGAGAAGATCGGGCCGGGTCTCAACGTCTTCTCGTCCGTGCCGGAGACCACCGACCTCCAGCAGGCTGCGATCGGCGCCGTGGTCGCGATCGTCGTCGCCTTCACGTACCAGGTCAGCCGCTTCGGGCGCCAGCTCCGTGCCGCACGCGACGACGCTCCGGCAGCGCGCGCGGTCGGCATCTCGGTCTACCGGCAGCGGCTGATCGCATTCGCAGTGTCCGGCGCGCTTGCCGGGTTCGCCGGCGGGCTCTACGTCCACTTTCTCCCGATCAACGTCGACGCCGTCTACCTCGACCTGACGTTCATCACGCTCGCGATGCTCGTCATCGGCGGGATGACGAGCCTCTGGGGCGCCGTCGTCGGCGCGCTCGCCGTATCGGGGCTCGACTCCCTGCTGGCCGAGGCCGAGAACGGGCTCGGCGGCGTCGATCTTCCCGCGGGGAGCCGCACCATCGTCGTCGGCGCGCTGATGGCGCTCGTCCTCATCCTCCGGCCCGACGGCATCACCCGCGGCCGCGAGGTCAGCCTGGGACGGCTCCTGCGACCGCGATCCGCAAAGGAGGGTGCCGCATGAGGATCTGCGTGGTCGGGTGTGGTGCGGTCGGCTCGCTGTTCGCCGCGAACCTCGCGACCCTCGCGGACGTCGAGGTCTGGGCGTTCGACCTGAACAAGGCGCATGTAGACGCTATCAAAAAGAACGGACTGCAACTCGTCGGAGCGGGCTCGGTGGTCGGACAGCCGACCGCGACGAGCGCCCCGGAGGAGCTCCCACCGTGCGATTTCGGAATCGTCGCGACGAAGGCGATGCACGCCGCCTCGGCGATCTCGGCGACGGCGCATGCGTTCGCCGACGGTGCCGTCGCCACCGTGATGAACGGCGTCGGCAACGAGGAGACCCTCGCCGAGCACGTCGAGCGCGTGATTCGCGGCACGACCTTCCCGGCCGGCAAGCTGCTCGAGCCCGGAGTCGTGCAGTGGGACGTCAAGGGCGACACGACCTTCGGTCCGTTCGAGCCGCGCCCGATCCCGCTCGAGGCGATCGAGCCGCTGGCCGACGCCTGCACGCGGGCGGGCATGCCGGCGACGGCCGTCGCGGATGCGCGCCCCGGCCAGTGGCGCAAGGTGATCTTCAATGCGGCCACCAACCCGATGGGCGCCCTCACGGGGCTCACGCACGGCCGCGTGTGCGAGCGTCCCGACCTCCGGGCGCTCGTCTCCGGGCTCGTCGACGAGGGCACAGCCGTCGCGGCGGCGCAGGGCATCACGCTCGACGCCGACCCCGAGGAGCTGATCGACCACGCGGCGCGCCCCGACGTCGCCTACGGCCACAAGGCGTCGATGCTCCAGGACGTCGAGGCCCGGCGGCCGACCGAGATCGACTACCTGAACGGCGGCATCGCGCGCTTCGGCCGCGAGCTCGGCGTGCCGACGCCGCTCCACGACACCATCACCGCGCTGATCAAGGGGGTAGAAGCCTCGTGGCACCAACAGTCCTAGACCGCAGCCTTCTCCGGGCCGAGCTCGACCGCCGCTACGCCAACGTCCGCGAGGCGATGGCCGCCGCCGAGCTCGACGGGCTGATCGTCGCCGGAAGCGAGTACTCGGGCTTCGAAGGCGCCGTCACGTACCTCTCGGGATTCCAGATCGTGCACCGGTACGCCTACGTCGTCGTCCCGGCGGACGGCGACCCGTTCGTCGTCTTCCCGTCCGAGGCGCGCTACGTCGGCGAGCACGGCACCGCGCTCCTCGAGCAGCGGTTCGACCCGCACCCGGGGGCGGCGATCGCGGCGTATGCGCGCGACGCCGGCTGGCAGCGCATCGGGGTCTACGGCCTCGACTACGTGATGACCGTCCGCGACTACCGCGAGCTCGACGCCTTCGACATCGTCCCCTTCGACGTCGAGTTCGACCTCGCGCGCGCGGTGAAGAGCGAGGCGGAGCTCGTGAGCGTCCGCGACTCGGTGAGGATCAACCGGCGCGGGTTCGAGGTCTGGGCAGACGCGTATGCACCCGGACGCACGGCGGCCGAGGTGATGGCGGCGGCGGAGGAGTACTTCATCTCCGAGGGCTGCGGGCGGCTGACGATGAACATGGTGCTCACCGCTCCCGGCCGCTCGGGCGTCGCGCTCCCCGAGTTCAAGATCGCGCGGAAGGAGGAGGTGCTCGGCGACTTCGTTCTCCCGTCGCTCGAGGTCGCGGGGCCGGGGATGCACTGGGTCGAGGTCTCGCGCGCGATCGCCGCCGAGGGCGCGCCGCTCTCGGACGACACGAAGGCGATGGCCGAGGCATACGTCGAGTACTACGAGGCGGCGAAGGGCGCGATGCGGGCCGGCGCGACGTGCCACGACGTGCACACCGCCGTGTCGAAGGGTTTCTCCGAGCGCGGCTACCACCTCGGCCATGTCACGGGGCACTCGATCGGGATGACGATGATCGAGTTCCCGAAGGTGGGGGAGGGCGTCGAAACCGAGCTTCGCGCGAACATGGTGCTCTCGATGCATCCGCACGCGATCGCGGCGAACGGGGAAGACTGCCTCTACATGCAGGACACGTGGCTCGTCACCGAGGAGGGCGGCGTGCCGCTCGCCGACCTCCCGATGGAGATCGTCGTCAGATGAGGCCTCCACGGGGACTGGCCCCGAGGGGGTGTCCCCCGCGACGCTCACGAGGCGTCAGTCCCCTCCGGGAACACACCCTGCTGGTCGAATGAGCCTCGCTGAAGGCCTCGTCCGGAGCGAGGACGGCGTCACGCGCTGCTGGTGGGGCGACGGAGACCTCGCGTACCGCGCCTACCACGACGACGAGTGGGGCATGCCCGTCACCGACGACGTGCGCCTGTTCGAGAAGCTCTCGCTCGAGGGGTTCCAGGCGGGGCTCTCGTGGCTCACGATCCTCCGCAAGCGCGAAGCGTTCCGGCGGGCATTCGCGGGGTTCGACTTCACGCGCGTCGCTCGCTTCGGCCCGCGCGACGTCGAACGGCTCCTCGGCGACGCCTCGATCGTGCGGCACCGGGGGAAGATCGAGTCGACGATCTCGAACGCGCGGCGCGCGCTCGACATCGTGGAGGAGCAGGGCTCGCTCGCGGCGTTCGTCTGGCGATTCGAGCCGGACGCGGCCGCCAGGCCGCGCCGCATGACGCGCGAGGCCCTCTTCGAGCTCACGCAGACCGACGCGTCGCGGTCGCTCGCGAGAGAGCTCAAGCGGCGTGGCTGGACGTTCGTCGGACCGACGACCGTGTACGCGTTCATGCAGGCGATGGGCCTCGTCAACGACCATCTCGAGGGCTGCATCGCCCGGCGGCGGGTCGACGACGCCCGTGCCTCCTTGACCCGTCCCGTGGCGTAGAATCGATGCCGTGAGCTGGCCGTGGATCGTCCTGCTCGCCCTCGGCGTCCTGGTGGTCGTCGCCGCGGAATGGCCGAGGGTCTCCGGCGTCGTGGGCGCCGACGCACGGCGCCGCCGTGACCGCGAGCGGCGCAAGGCCAGGCTGCGCGTCGTAACGGAGGACGACGACTTCGTCGAGAGCGTCCAGCGCGACCTCGACGCGCTGCCGACGATCGAAGAGCCCCGCTCGAAGCGGCCCTAGATCTCGTGGCACCGATCATCAGCCGGATCTCACGGTCACCTGCGCGGTGACGGTCCGGGTGTTGGGGAGGATGCGCGTCACGTTCTCGTTGTTCCGCGTCTCCTGGTAGTCCGCGAGGCTGACCTGGAGGCGGTGCCGCCCCGTGCCGACCGCGGCCGTCGGGATGCGAATCTCCGAGCCGACGAGTCGCGCGCGCGTCGCCTTGCCGTCCAGCGTCGCCTCGACCGACCGGACGTCGATTCCCGACCCGGGGTCGGAGACGCGCAAGCGAATCGGCTCGCCCCTTCGCACCGTCCGGCGCACGATCGCCGCCTTCGGGGGCGCGACGTCGTTCGTCCAGAACCGGAAGCGGAACGTCCCCGCTCCGTCGGCGGTCGGGCTGTCGAACACGATGTCGTAGACCCCCGGTGCCGGCCGAAGCGCCCCCGCAGCGGGGACGGCGCTGCCGAACTCCTCGACGTACGGGTTCTGGTCGAGCGGGAGCGCGGCGTACCCCGTGAGCCTGTTCTCGTCACCGCCGCGCACGACGCGCGGCTCCACGCGTGATCCGGGCCCGCGCTGGACGACGACGACTCCGAAGTTCGCGACGCCCGGGCCGACGCGCACACGGAAGACCTGCTCGGGGCCCGCGAGCGTCGCGGACACCGGCCCGCCGCGGGGCACCTCCGGGTAGCGGTAGACGTCGACGAGCGACCGCCGCCCGCGCGTGTCGCCGGCGTAGACGCCGGGACGGAGCAGTGTGCGTGCGCCGCTCGCGTCGAGCTTCGGCGTCGTGATCCGGCCCCAGAAGGGGACGCGGCGCGTGACGCCGTCGCGCCGCAGGAGCACGTCCCCGGACATCTCGCCGTCGTCCTGGCCTGCGGAGAACGTCAGCGTCAGGCTTCCGGGCGCGCTCACGGTGGGCCCGACGACGACGTGCGCGCCGCCCGGTGCGCTGTCCAACTCGACCGACGTCGCCCACGGCGCGGGGCCGCCGCCCGCATCCTCGATCGTCACCATCCGGGTGACGGTCGTCCCGGCGGTCACGAGGCCGAACGAGACGCCTGTGGGCATCGCGCGGAGGAGCGGCTCGTCCGCCGCTGCGACGTCGACGAGGCCTGCGCCGGCGCGGGTGGGGCCGACCCCGCCGTCACTCGACGTGAGCGGCCGGGCCGTGGCAGTCAGCGCCGCCTTGACCTGGGCGGGAGTCCAGCCGGGGTGCCGTTGCAGCAGCAGCGCGACCGCGCCGGAGACGTGCGGCGCCGCCATGCTCGTGCCCGACGAGAGCTGCCAGCCGCCCGGGCGGGACGAGAGAATCGACGTACCGGGTGCGACGACGTCGGGCTTCAACCGCAACGAGATCGGTGTCGGCCCGGCCGAGGAGAAGCTCGCCATCGACGGAGAGTCGCCGGAGGTCGTGGCGCCGACCGTGATGGCCGCCGCGGCGCTCCCGGGCGACCCGAGCGAGCCGCGCCCGAAGTCGTCGAAGTCGTTCCCGGCCGCAACGACGGGGACCACGCCCGCGGCCGCCGCCGCGTCGAGCGCCAGCGCGACGAGGTCGCGCGACGGCTCGACCTCGGGCTCGCCGAGCGAGAGGTTGATCACGTCCATGCCGTCCGCGACCGCGGCCTCGATCGCAGCGACGATCTCGGGCGCGTTGCCGTTGAGCCCGAGCCCGGAGTCCGTCGGGATCGTCAGCGCCTTGTAGTTGCCGATATAGGCGCGTGGCGCGATGCCGCTGATGCGCAGGCCGTTCGCGAGGGTGTTCGCGTTGCCTGCCGCGATCCCGGCGACGTGGGTCGCATGACCGGACTCCTCGGGGTCGAACGGCCGGCCGGCGTACTTCCACGTCGCCCTGGGGGGCGCAAAGGCGCGGGCGACGATCACCTTGGCGGTCGTGTACGCGGCCTGGCCCTTCGGGAAGCCCTCCGGCATCGTGTACCCGGCGGGGTCGAAGAACGGATGCCGCTGGTCGACGCCGTCGTCGATGATCCCGATCTTGATCCCCGCACCGGCGTTCGGCAGCTGCGAGCCGGTGAGCTCACGGGCGCGGATCGTCGCCGCGTCGGGCCCCGCGAGGACGTGGTACGTCGCGTTGCCGAACACCTGTCGCACGCCCGGCAGCCGGCCGAGTCGCGGGACATCCGCGGCCGGGAGGACGACCGCGACGCCGTTCGCGACGAGCCGGTAGCGCCAGTGCACGGACGCGCTCGGCACCGACCGGCGGAGCGCGGTGACGAAGCGTCGTTGCTGGGTCTCGACGCGCCGTACCGCCGCCGGCCCGTGCGCCCGCGCCAGGGGCGGCGCGGTGAGCTCCACGACGACCTGCGTCGCGGAGACGGGCGGCCGAGGACTGCCACCGGCGGTCACGAGCAGCGCGAGGCCCGCCCCGAGAGCGAGAACGGCGAGGAAGGAGAGCGCGCGCGTCACCGGTGATTGAGACGCGGGACGGCGCCCGGAGTCGGCGGCGGCCTGCGCTATGCGGATGAGAGGACTTGAACCTCCACGCCCTTACGGGCACACGGACCTGAACCGTGCGCGTCTACCAATTCCGCCACATCCGCGGGGACGACCAGTGTAGCCGGGGCCGTCTCGGCCACGGCTCGATTCGACGTCTCGACAATTGCCCGGGAACCGCAGGTCCTCGCCGAGCGGATCGCGTACCACGAGGCCCGGATCGCCGGTCTGGCTAGCCGCTCCCGAGCGCCTCGAGCACCTGGTCGGCGTGCTCGGCAGGCTTCACGTCGTAGAAAGCCTTCGCGACGTTGCCGTCGGGGCCGATGACGAACGTCGAGCGGTTGACGCCCATGTACGTCTTGCCCGCGTAGGACTTCTCGCCCCAGACGCCGTATTCCTCGGCGACCTCGTGGTCGGTGTCGGCGAGGAGCGCGAACGGCAGCCCGTACTTCTCCTTGAACTTCGCGTGGGACGCCTCGCCGTCGGGGCTGACGCCGAGCACGACTGCCCCGGCCGCTTCGAACTCCGTCCATGCGTCCCGAATCCCGCATGCCTGCGCCGTGCAGCCGGGAGTATCGTCCTTGGGATAGAAGTAGAGAACGACGGGGGTTCCTTTGAGGGAGGACAGCGTGACGGCGTCGCCTGCGTCGGACGTGAGCGTGAAGTCGGGTGCCGGGCTTCCCTCTTCGACTGCCAAGATCGCCTCCGTTCGTCGAGTGGCAATATCCCCCTGTCCGACGCGAGCGTAGCCGTGCGCCCGCGACAGGTGCTGCATTCGGCGCGCTGCGCGACGTTTGCGTCCGCTCGGTGCCGGGCATCCACGTCCGATGGTGACCGAGACCCCGTTGCCGCCCTCGCCGAGCCCTCCGATTCCGGCGCCCGACCCGCTCCCCGCGCCCGACCCGGAGCCGCCCGATGAGCCGGATCCCGTTCCGCCGCCGGTCATCTGAGGCACGCGGAGGCGGCGGGGCGTCCGGCCAGACGCTCGCGGAGTACGCCGTGATCATCGCGGCGATCGCCGTCGCGTGCGTGATCGCCGCGCTGTTCCTCGTCGCCGGGATCCGCGGGCGCTTCGACGCCACGGACGGGCCCTCGCCACAGGCGCCGTTCGCACCTCCCCCCTCGCCATCGCTGTCCTATCCGACGACGCTCGAGGACTGCGAACAGGGTCGCTGGAAGAACTACGCCCAGTTCACCAGCGAGGCCGAGTGCAAGAAGTACGTCCAGGACCACACGCCGTGAGCCCCGCGTGCGGGCGCTGCGCTACCCTCGCCGCGTGGCGGGGATCCATCCGTGGCTGGGCCTGGCCGTGATCGCGGTCTGCGCGGGCGCGGCATTCACCGGCGGCTACCTCTACTGGCGCGGCCGCGGCGCGGGGAGAATGACGACGCACCTCCTGTCCCTCGCGCAGACGTTGCTCGTCGCGCAGGTCGCGATCGGCCTCCTGCTCCTCGCCGACGACCACCGTGCGGGCGACGAGCTTCACTACGCGTACGGGACGATGGCGCTCGGTGCCGCCCTCGTGCCGTGGTTCTACGCCCCCGAGTCGGGCCCGAGGCGTCTGCTCTGGTTCGCCGCGACGACCGGCGTCGCGGGAGCGCTCGCCATCCGCGCGTACATGACGGGCCCCGCTTGAGAAGCCTCTGGGAGAACCGGTTCGTCCGCGGCCTGGCGCTGGTCGCGATCGTCTCCGCGGCGATCGTCGCGCTGTCGCTCGAGAACGCCCTCATCACCGCGGGCGCGTTGATGCGGATCGCGTTCTTCCTGGCGATCGCGTTCTTCCTCTTCCTCCTCTGGCGCGAGCGCCGCTCCGACATCGAGATGTGGAGCGATCTCTCGCGCCGCACGTTCTACGGCGCGATCGTTCTCGCCGTCGTCGCGATCGGGGCGCTGATCGGCCTCGGTCCGTCCGGCGCGGACGCGCTCGCCTTCTTCGGCGTGATCGCGTGCTGCGGGTGGGCTGTCTGGCGCGTCTGGCGCAGAGAGCACCGGTACGGCTGACTCGCGCTACCTGGCCGGCGCGGGGTAGCGGGTCCCGTCCGGGGCGGTGTAGAGCGTCTCCGCGCTCGGAAGCTCCGTGACGGCTCCGTCCAGGGCGTCGAGCGCGGTACGGACGTCGACGAGCTTGCCGACGAAGATGGGCGTGTCGCGCTCCGTCCAGCGAGAAGCCTCGGTCTCGCGCAGGGTCATCATCAGGTGCATGAAGTCGGCCGGCTCCTCGGTCTCGAAGGCCGGGATGAACTCCTGGTCGTCGATCCCGAACGAGTACGTGGTGTGGTTCGTGACGGTGACGAACTTCCCGCCGACCTCCGCGTGCTCGCGCATCGCGGCGGCCCGTTCCTCGAAGCTCAGGAAGTACCAGGGACGGCGCTTCACGAACGGGTAGACGACGAGGTACGGCGCGTTCCGCGGCGCCACGCGGCCCTGGCGGACGCGCTTCTTGTCCGTGTAGACCGAGGGCTTCGTCGTGCCGAGGTACGAGTACGGCGTCTCGAGCCAGCCCGCGAGGGGCGTCCCGTTCAGCGCGGAGCCGAGCTCGAGCAGGTCGTCGTAGCGCTCGGTGATCGACCAGAGGAAGAAGTCGGCCTCGGGCCGAACGCCGGTCGTCGAATAGGCGCGCAGACCCTCCATCCGGCCCGCGAGCTCCTCGACGACCTCTGCGAACGCATCCTTGCCCGCGGCCCGTTCCTCGATCGGGAGGCGACGCCAGGCCGGGTCGACCCGGAAGAACCGGTAGCCCACGTACTGGCCCACACCGGAGCCCTCGATCCGCTCGTACTGGCGCTCGCCCATGCGCCTCGAATGGTACGCGCGGGCGTTGAGGCAAGATGGGTAAGTGGCGAAGACGCAGTACTACACGGCGACGACCGTCGACGGGTTCATCGCAGACGCCGACAACTCGCTCGACTGGCTGTTCGAGGTGCCGCGCAACGGCGGCAGCGGAGCCGAGGGCTTCAAGGCGTTCTTCGCCGCGGTCGGGGCGATGGCGATGGGCGCGACGACCTACGAATGGGTGTATGCCCACGAGCGGCTGGACGAGCGCCCCGAGAAGTGGGCGGAGTGGTACGGGTCGACGCCGACGTGGGTCTTCACGCATCGCAAGCTGGCCACGGTCCCGGGCGCGGACATCCGCTTCGTGGAGGGTGACGTCGCGCCCGTGCACGCCGAGATGATGGACGCGGCGGACGGCCGCAACGTATGGCTCGTCGGCGGCGGAGAGCTCGTCGGCTCCTTCGCCGACGCGGGCCTCCTCGACGAGATCCTCCTTGGCATGCAGCCCGTGTTCCTCGGTGCGGGGGCGCCGTTGCTTCCCCGTCGCCTGACCTCGAAGCGCATCCGGCTCGAGTCGGCGCGCCAGGACGGGCAGCAGGTGCTGCTCGTCTACTCCGTCACTGCGCCCTGAGTCAGCGCGGCCGCAGCTCGCCGCTCTCGCGGGTGGCCGAGGCGCCGGGATTCACCGCCTGAGTGACCGTGAGCGAGAGGCGCAGGGGTGCGGCGCCCAGCTTCCGGCCCGCGAGCGAGGCGACCGTCGTGCGCCCGTACCGGGCGAAGCCACGAACCCTCGCCGCGACGGCGCCCGTCGTCGTCCGGGTTGCGCGGAGCTCCCACGCGCAGTCGAGCGTGCAGCGGAAGCGCGTGTCGCGCATCCCGTCCGTGAACTGCCGTGGCCCGGGGAAGCGGACGTTCGTGAGACCGACGTCGAGCGAGAGGCCGTCGCAGCGGGTGATCGAGCCGCCGCGCGTCCGGTCGAGCGAATCCTGCACCGCGGAGAAGCTCGCTTTCGGCGTTCCGTCGGCGTAGTAGACGCCGGACTGCCAGCTCAAGAGCGCGGTCTCGTCCTGCGAGTGGAAGAGGAGCACGCCGGCGACCGTCGGCTGGCAGAAGGCGAGTTGCAGGCCGACGTCGTACGACGCGGCCTGCTGGTACTCGTCCACCGGCTTCGTCGTCGCCGGTTCCGTCCCCGTGTAGAGACTCGCCTTCCCCGCGGGGATCGTCGACTCGATCCCGAACTCGTCGTAGAGGATCGGCAGGGTCGAGCCGGGTTGCGCCGTGCCGTCGAACGCGGTCGCGAGCAGCGAGACGAGCTTCCCGTAGTCGGCGAGGCCGATCGACGTCGATCGGGGATGGGGGAAGTCCGGGCTCTGCGAGGAGTTGTCGGGATAGGGGTGGAACGCCAGCCCGTCCATGACCGGAAGCGTCCGGCCACTGGCCCGGTAGGCCGTGCCCATCGCCTGGATGAACGCTGTCGGCGACGAGGTCGGCCTGATCCCCTCCGGCCGGTCGGAGCCGCGCGGAGCCAGTGCGCCGCCCCACACCCTGAGTGCGGGGTCGACCGCCTTGAGCGCGTCGTAGGTCTGCGCGAGGAGCGAGAGGTAGGCGGGCGCCGAGGCGTTCGAGCCGTCGGGACCGAACTGCGGCAGCCAGAAGCGGTTCAGATTCGGCTCGTTGCCCACGATGATGTCGTCGAAGCTCGGGAGCGCCCGTGCGAGTGCGGCGGCGTACTGCGCGAACTGCGACTGCGCTGCCGGATCGAGGGGAGTCGTCGCCGAGCCCGGCGAATAGACGGAGACGAGCACCTTGACGCCCGACAGGCGGGCCGCCGCCTCGATGTTGCGCAAGACGCCAAGCTCGCCCGACGTCGGAGCGGTGAGTCCAGGCCGCCAGTTCGACGTCACGCGCACCGCAGTGAAGCCCGCGAGGCGCAGCTCGGTCATCTTCGCCTTCGTCGTGACGAGATCGGGGGCGCGCACCGCGTCCTCCGCGGCGCCGAGGATCATCGACGGGCCGCCGGCGTGCGCGGGCACGGCGAGCGCCAGCCAGGCACCCAACGAGCCGAGAGCGATGACGAGGGTTCGCCGCAAGAGTGGGGGTACGCTAGCTCGCGTGGGTGAAGATTCCGTTCGGAGCCAGCTGAAGCGGCTGCCGACGGGCCCGGGCGTCTACCTCTTTCGCGACGAGCGCGACGAGATCCTCTACGTCGGCAAGGCGAAGTCGCTCCGGGCCCGTGTCCGCAGCTACTGGAACCGCGGCGGCGACACGCGCGCCGGGATCGGCCAGCTGGTGAACCGGATCCGCTCGCTCGAGGTGATCGTCACGCAGAGCGAGGCGGAGGCACTCCACCTCGAGCAGAACCTCGTCAAGCGCCACCGGCCGCCGTTCAACGTGCGCCTGCGCGACGACAAGTCGTTCCCGTACATCGCCGTGACGGTCTCCGACCCGTATCCCCGCGTGATGTTCACGCGCGAGCGGCACCGGCGCGGCAACGTCTACTTCGGGCCGTACGCCAATGCGAAGAAGGTGCGCGAGACCCTGGACGTCCTGAACCGCGTCTTCCAGTTTCGCCCCTGTGAGGGCCCGAAGCCGGGACGGCACTCCGG
>NZ_DATMBZ010000028.1:0-25407 GCF_035558935.1 Gaiella sp.
CGCATCCTGCAGCCCACCTCGATGACCGCGGCGGGTCAGGGGACGGAGCGGCGCATGACGCAGTTGCCTGTGCCCTTGCTGCGGACGAACGTGAAGCCCGCCCTCTCGAAGAGGGTGCGCGTCCCGTTGTAGAGCACGGACTTCTTCTTGCCCTGCGTGTCGTGCGGGTAGCCCTCGACGACGCCACCGCCCGCCTCCGAGATCAGGTCGACGGCACCCTGCAGCGCGACGGCCGACAGCCCCTTTCGCCGGTAGCGCCTGTCCACGAAGATGCAGGTGATCCGGTAGTCGGGGACGAGGTCGAGCTCCTCCTCGTACTGCTTGCGGTGGTAGATGTTCGGCAGCTCCTCGGGGCTTCCGTACTCGCACCACGCGACCGCCTCGTCCCCGTCGTAGACGAGCGCGGCATGCGCCCGGCCCTCCTCGACGAGGCGCCGCTTGAGACTCCGGTTGTCGTCGGCGTCGAACGTCTTCTCGGAGTGCATCGTGTGGAAGTAGGTGCACCAGCAGCCCCCGAACACGCCGTTGTGCCGTTGCGCGAGCCCGGCGAACCCGTCCCAGGTGTCCGGGCTGAGCGCTCTGACGATGTACTCGCTCATCTGCTCCTCCGATCCGGCCGCCACACCCTAGTCGCGGTCGCCCGCGCTCCGACGCGTTCGAGATGCCGTCGACGGGTGTGCCAGCGCGGTGCCATCAGGCGCGCGGACGGAACGCCAGGAGCTCGGGCCCGTGGTCACGCAGCCAGTCACGCTGCCGGCGCCAGTGCGGACGGTGTCGCTCGACGAGCGCCCAGAAATGTCTCGAGTGGTTCGGCACGCGCAGGTGGCAGAGCTCGTGCACGACCACGTAGTCCAGCACCTCGGACGGCGCGAGCACGAGCCGCCAGTTGAAGGAGAGCGTGCCGCGCGAGGAGCACGAGCCCCAGAGAGTGCGTTGCCCCCCGATACGGATTCGGCGATACTCGACGCCGATGCGCGCGGCCTCCTCCGAGGCCACCGTCGAAACGAGCTGCCGGGCGGTCGACCGCGCCTGCGACTCGCTGACCGCAGCTGGGTCGAGACGGAGTCGCGGCACCTGCCGAGCCCGCTGATCTTCGATCCACGGGCGCTTCTCTGCGAGCAAGCGCTCGACGCCCGCGCGACTCGTCCCCTGAGGCACGGTAAGCCGCGGCGCCTGTCCCCACGGCACCTCCAGTCGCCATCGCCGCGCTCGCGGCGACCACCGCACCTCGACGGTCTCCACGGCGCACGAGGGTAGCGCCCGAGTCGGGCGGACCCGGTTCGGCGGCCGCGGGCCTCAGTTCTCGACGGTGACGAGAGTCCCGATCGGCGTGTACGGCCACACCTTGGCGGCGGCGGTGAGCGGGAGCTCGACGCAGCCGAGGCTCTGCGGCGTGCCGAAGCTCGCGCGGTTGAAGGCGTGGATGGCGTCCCCGTGGTTGAAGTAGCTGATCCAGCGAATGCCGGGATCGTGGTAGTGGGAGCCGTCGGGGTTGGTGCCGCTCATCGTCCCGACCGGTATGTGCTCGAAGACCGGGAAGCTGCCGAGCTGCGTGGGGGCGGCGGGCACACCGGTGTTCCCGGGCGAGCGGAGAATCGTCTGCCCGTTGTGCCAGAGGGTCAGCGACTGCGGGACGTTGCGGTGGACATAGACGTAGCTGTAGCCGTCGGTTCGCGTGCGCCCCGCGATCGTGTCGGCAAGGAGCGCGCTCCAGACCTTCGGGCCGACGAAGCCGTCCACGTCGAGGTGGTGCGTGTCCTCGAACATCATCACCGCGCCGCGGACGATCTCGTTCCAGCTTCCGGTCTGCCAGAGCGAACGCAGCTCGTGCGGCGTGTTCGCATAGCGCCACCGGAACCGTCCGGGCGGTGGCTCTGCCGCTGCGGCGAGCTCCGTGTGGGCGGTCGACGTCACGGGGTCCTCGGCCGGGCTCCAGCGAAGTGGGAGATAGCCAGCCTGCGCCAAGAGCTGCTGGAGACGCAGGATCGTCCCATGACGCACGTCCCACCCGAGCGTTCGGGTGGCGCCGCTGGGCGGGTTGGCTACACCCACCGGGTGGGGGAGGCGAACGGCCACGTGAGCACCCAGGGGATACCCGAGCCCGCGAGGACGGAACGAGAGCGTGTGCGTGTCGAGGCGGTGCCACTGCCCCGGTGTCGGCGGAGTGAGCGTCGGCAGACGCGTTCCGAAGATGGTTCGCACCGCACGGGAGAACGTGAGCGTGATCGGCCTGTCAGGTGCCAGAGTGATGCCGGCGTCGGGCTCGACGAGCGCCTGTGCGCCGCGGCGGCCCGGGAACCAGCTCAACGGAGTGGGCTTCGGCATCTGCTCCCACACACGCGGCACAGCGCCGACCGAGACGCTCCCTGCGGGCCGGGTCCCCGCCGCGACCACACCGACGTCCACCCTCGTGCGCGCTCGGGCGAAGCGGAGCATCCGCGCCTGTCCGCGCACGCGGAGGACCACTGACCGCACCGGCTTGTCGAACGTCGCGATGACAGGCTCCCCGGTGCCGACCTCGAGCCAGCGGTCACGAAGACGAGCGCTCGGCGTGCGCACCACGAGCGTGGATCGTGCGCTTCGGCCGACGAGCCAGCCTGACCAGCGCGGCCGACGAACCGTCACCTCCACGGACAGCCGCTCACCCACCGCGAGTGGCCTCTCGGGCCACAGTCGGCCCCGGCGCAGGCGAACGGGGATCGCGCTTCCATCAGGCCCACGGACGACGACGCTCGAAACACGACCCGCGTAGCCAGGCTGCACGACGTGCGCGAGCGCCTCGGTGTCCGGCTCGACACGCGGCGCGGGCCACCAGACCAGAGCAGCGCCGACCGCGAGCCCGCAGACCATCAACGTCAGTCCACACGCCCAGACGAGCATCCGAGCCGCCGACCGCCTTGGCCGATGGCGCCTGACCGGTTCGACCGTCACCCGGCCTGTCTACCACGGCGACATGAGGAACATGCGAAGCCCGGACGCCTGGTGGAGGCGCTTCGGCGCTAGGTGCGCGGCGCGTACTCGACCCTGCCGAGCGGCCAGTCCGACGCGAGCCAGCCTTGCACGGCGCGCCACAGCGGTGTGTCGAGATCGGCACGGCTTGCGCGCACCCACGACCGTGCGCGGGCATCGTGCTCACCGTCGGGGAGCGGGTAGATGTAGACGCAGCCGATCACGTCGCTGCTCTGGGGATCGAGCACCGTGTACGTGAACCCGGTGCGGCTGCGGAAGTCGTTCGCGTGGCGCTCCAGGTCGGCGCGGTTCTCGTCGAGGGTCATCTCGCGCGGCCAGCGGCTTTCGGACCAGCCGGGGGTCGAGCGAATGTGATCCATCGACGACGTCCAGGCGGCGTAGTCGCGCTCGCAGTGCTCCGGTCCAAGCGGCTCCAGCACGAACTGCGGCGTCTCGAGCCCGAGCGGTACGTCGAAATCCGGCGGAACGAACTCGGCCACACGGCGATCGTAGAGCGTTGTCGGCTCTAGGCCGTTTCGCCGCAGTAGCGGGGTACGGTGAAGAATCTGTCGATGCGGAAGATCGCACGGCACCTTCGGCTCGTTCGCGCGCGTCTCCTCGGCTGTATGACGCTCTGCCTGGTCGGTTTCGCGGTGGTCAGCGGATGCGGGTCGTCGGCGCCGACGCCCGGGCCGGCCGATCGTTCCATCGAGCAAGACCTGCTCCGTGGTGTCAGAGAGATCCGTACGACGCACGATCGAAGGACGCTTCGTGTCGAGCTGGTTCACCTACTCGCGCACCTACGGCGCCTGCACGGGACGACAGAGACCGCGCGACGCGGGAGAGAGCTCGCGCTTCAGGGGTTCGAGGCGACGCTCGAGGGAACCCAGAGTCAGCTCGACTTCGTCGAGAACGACAGCGGGGAGGTCGCCGCCGCCACGAGGGACGCGAAACGAGCCGACCACTACCTCAGGCGCGGCGCGAACCGGTTGCGCGCGGCCGGTCAGGTGTTCGGGATCCAGATCGGCGAGCTCAACGGGTACTGAGCGTGCAGCGCCAGCGCCACGTCAGGGTCGTTTGTGGACAGAGCGATCGAGGAAGTGCAAACCGAGCCCGAGCTGTCGTACGCTGGCCCGGCTGGCAATTCGAGAAGGAGGCCGCAATGGCTCTCGCACGTGTCGTCACGTTCGACGGCGTCTCCAGCGATCGCGTCGCACAGATGCAGCGCGACATGCAGGACGAGGAGCAGCCCGAAGGGCTGAACGCGACCGAGATCGTCGTGCTCCACGACCCCGACGCGGAGCGGTCGCTCGTCATCCTCTTCTTCGGCAACGAGGACGACTACCGCGCAGGCGACGAGATCCTGAACGCGATGCCCGCCGGCGACACGCCCGGCCGGCGTTCGGACGTCGCGAAGTACCAGGTCGCGTACCGGATGACGCAGTAGGCCGAGCGGTTCGCGCTAGTCGGGAACCTGGCCCGCGCGGTCGATTTCGAAGACCGTCACAGGGAGCTGGAACTCGTCGCGCACGGCATCGATCAGCCCTCGCTCCTGCCACGAGGCGTGGTCGGCTGCGCGCAGCGCGACGAGGACGTGATCCGGCCGAAACGCGCGGATCGCGTCCTCGAACGCCGTCAGCGGCGTGTCGTCCCCGGCCTGGCCCCGTGTCTGCGCGCCGGGCGCCAGCTCCCGTACGTGCCCGAGCACGGCCTCGAGCCGCTCGTCCGCCTCGTACCGCGCGCGGTCCGTGTCCGATGCGAGCCATTGAAGCCGCCCGACGAGCACGGGCGAGACGACGAGGATCTCCGCCGCGCCCTCGACGAGCTTCCGCACGTCGGGCGGGAGCTCCGCGAGGCCGGCAGCTGCCTCGCCGGCCGCAATCAGGAGGCGGGTCCCACCGGTCGACATGCGCAGATCATGCCCCACAACGGTCATCGGCGAACGTGCCACACGTTCGCAGCGCGCTCTGCGCTACGTTCCCCGCCGTGAACGAGATCGCTCCGGGCATCTGGCACTGGGCCGCGCCCCATCCGCGCATCGAGATCCGGGTCCATTCGTACTACCTCCCGGCGGAACGAACGTTGATCGACCCGATCGCGCCGCCCGACGGGCTCGACTGGTTCGCCGAGCACGGCCCACCCGAGCAGATCCTCCTGACCAACCGCCACCACTACCGCTCGAGCGGGGAGTTCGTCGAGCGCTTCGGTGCGTCCGTCGGCTGTGTCCGGGAGGGCCTGCACGAGTTCGAGCAAGGCGAACCCGTGCAGCCCTTCGACTTCGGAGACGAGCTCCCGGGGGGCATCGTCGTCCACGAGGTCGGCGCGATCTGCCCGGACGAGAGCGCGCTGTACATGCCGGCGTATCGCGCGCTCGCAGTCGCCGACGGCGCGGTGCGCTGGGAGGAGGGAGGCGCGCTCGCGTTCGTCCCCGACTTCCTGATGGACCAGCCCGAGCGGACGAAAGAGGGCCTGCGCGAGGCCTACGGACGACTGGCCGAGCTCGACTTCGACCACCTGCTGCTCGCGCACGGCGAGCCGTTCGTCGGCAGCGGGCGCGAGGTTCTCCGCGCGTTCGCCGCTTCAGCCTGAGCCGAGCCCAGCCTCCAGCGCGGCGAAGGTGCTCTCGAACGCCCGCCGGATCCCCCGCGGGAGGAGCATGCGGTCGAAGAGGCCCGCGAGCCCGGGACGCGGCTCGTACTCGACGACGAGCCCGTAGAGGAACCCGCCGTCGGCCGGATCGAAACGGCGCTCGTGAGACGCGTCCGGGAGGCCGGGCTGGGTCGACGTGTACGTGACCAGCCGGTTGGGCTCGAAGGACGTGATCGTCATCGTCAGCAGCCGCTCGCGGCCGAGCAGCCGGGTCACGAGCCGCGCCGTGTCACCGACGCCTCGCCAGCTGGAGCCGTCCTCGAGGCGGACGTATCCAGGCCAGAACCTGGGCCAGTTGCCGGTGTCGGTGACGAACGCGAAACCGCGCTCGACGGGGACGTCGAAGCGATGCGCGGCCTCGATCCGCTTCATGCGCTCATTCTCGCGCTCGTCGCCGCCTCTCGGCTCGCAGGGCGCACAAAGCCTATGCCGCTTTGCCCTGTCGGGCTTCCACCTCGGCCGCGAGTGCCCGGTTCATCTGCTCGAAGCCGAGGCGGGTCTTGGCCAACGTCCCGCGGAGCAACGGCACGAGGACGCCGCTGAAGCGCTCGCTCTGGACGAACCGGGTCCGTCCGCCGGCGAGCGGCTCGAGCAGGAATCGATGCTCGCCGTCGAAGAGCCCGGGCACGAGCAGGCGCCCGAGCCAGCGAAGCTCTCGCCCCGGCAGGGCAGCCGTCACGGTCGGCCGGAACGTCATCGCCTTTCCGCCGGGCGGCGCGACCCGCACCTCGAGCTTCGCGCCTTCGCGAAGCTCGCCGCGCAGGCTCTCGATGAACGGGTTCCACTCGGCGTAGCGCTCGGTCTCCTCGAGCGCCCGCCAGACCTCGTCGGTCGGTGCGTCGATCTCGATCTCGTGGCTCAGTTCCGTTGCCACAGGTATCTCCTTCCTCGTCATTCGTGCTGGAGGGCCTGGAGGACGTCGAGCCTCGATGCGCGGCGTGCGGGGAAGACCGCCGCCAGGACGCCAGCGACTACCGCGAGGAGCATGAACACCACGATCTGCCCCAGCGGGAGCGCGAACGCGAGGCCCTCGTCGGACAGCGCGGTCGTGATCGCGTACCCGAACAGCACGCCGACCCCGACGCCGACGAACGCCCCGAGCACCGCGGTGAGGACGCTCTCGTAACGGATCATCCGGCGCACCTGCCGGTGCGTCGTTCCGATCGCCCGCAGGAGGCCGATCTCGCGCGTCCGCTCGTAGACCGAGAGGACGAGCGTGTTGACGATCCCGAACAGCGAGATCACGACACTCATGGCGAGGAGCGCGTAGAAGATCGCGAGCAGCTGGTTGACGCTGCTCTCGACCTCGTCCTGCAGCTCGGCGTTCGACTGCACCGAGGCGACGGGGAACTTCGCGAGCGCGCTCTCGACGTCCCGCTGGACGACGCCGGTGTCGGCCCCGCCGGCCGCCTTGACGAGCATCAACCCGACGCCGGTGTTGCCCGGCTCGAGCAGCGGCCGGAGCGCCACGTCGGAGACGAGCACGGCACCGAGGACGTTCGGGTCGTCGTACGTGCCGCGGACCTCGAACGAGCCGGTATGGCCGACGCGGTTGCGGACGGTGATCGTGTCGCCGACGTCGACGCCCGCGGCCTGTGCGATGTTTCGCTCGAGGAGGGCGCCGGACGTGCCCAGGTCGGCGACCAGCGCGTCCGACCCCTCGTCCCACTCGAACGCGTACACCGATCCGAAGGTGTCGACGTCGATTCCGGCGATGAGGGATTCGGTCTTCCCGTCGATCTGCACGGGTGCGACGCCGACCGCCGAGGTGACGGCAACACCGGGCACCCCGTCGGTCGCGTCGACCACGCCCGACGGAAGCGGGGAGCCGTAGGTCTCGGCCTGAACGATCAGGTCGCCTCGCACCGACCGGTCGAGCGAGTCGTTGATGGACGCCTTGAGCCCGCTCCCGAGGATGGCCACGAACACCACGAGCCCGGTTCCGATCATCAGCGCCGCTGCAGTGACGCCGGTACGGCCGGGGTTCCGGGTCGTGTTGCCGGTCGCGAGCTTGCCCTCGCCGCCGAGACGGTGGACGACGGGAGCGAGAACCGCGACGACCGGCCGCACCAGGTACGGCATCGCGAGGGCGACGGCGACGAAGAACGTGAGCGCGGCACCTCCGAGCGTGGCGAGCCGCGTCTCGAGCGTGCCGTCGCCGGCGACCCCGAGGCCGATCATCGCCAGCGCGAGCAGGAGGAACACCGAGGCGAGGGAGACGCGCACCCAGCGACGCCCGCGGCGGGCGGTGAGCCCCTCCCTGAGCGCGGCCAGAGGCGACACACCGCGAGCGCGAAGCGCAGGCAGGAGCGCCGCGAGCAACGTGACGCCCAGCCCGACGACGACCGCCCAGACGATCGTGCGGACCTCGACGATCGTGCCGGCGGAGGGGATGCCGAAGCCGGCGCGGTCGAACACCCACATCAGCAGCGACGCGAAGCCGATGCCGCCGAGGATTCCGAGGGCGGTTGCGATCAGGCCCACGAGCAGCGCCTCGCCGAGCACCGCCAGAAGCGTCTGGCGGCCCGTGGCGCCGAGCGTTCGCAGCACGCCGAACTCGCGCGTGCGCTGAGCGACGGTGATCGAGTAGGTGTTGAAGATGATGAAGGCGCCGACGAAGACGGCGACGAACCCGAACGCGAGCAGCATGTACTTCAGAAAGCCGAGCTGCTCGGCGACGTCATCTGCCTGCCTCGCAGCGTTGACGGCACCCGTCTCGACGGTCAGGTCGGCGGGCACGCTCGCCCGCAGGCGCTCCGCAAGAGCGGCGTCGTCCATGCCGGGGTCGCCTGCGACGGTGATGCGCGTCGCCTGTCCCCGAAGATGCGACCACTCCTGCACGTCGCCGAGGGGAGCGACGACGATCGACGCGCCGCCGATCGACGAGACGTCGCCGAACTTGACGATGCCGACGATCTCGACCGGGTGAAGGCCCGTGGCGGTCGACAGCTGCAGTCGCTGACCGATCCGCAGAGCCTCGTCCTGCGCGAGCTTCTGGTTGACCGCGACCTCGCCGCTTCGGTTCGGGAGCGAGCCGGCGACGGGCGTATACGGGCTGAGCGCCGGCGGCTCGACGCTCGCGAGGATCGACGGGGCGCCGCCCTGGGCGGTGAGCTTCTCGGAGCCCTTGACGAGGAATCCCGAGGTCTCGACGACGGCGGCCGCCTCGCGGACGCCCGCCACGCGGGTGACGTCGCCGAGGACGGAGGAGTCGAACGGCACGCCGCTCTCGCCGGGGATCCCGGAGCCGAACGCCCCCGCCTTCGTGATCGAGACGTCGACGTTCCGGTTGCCCTCTTGAATGATGTTCGTGAACGCGGCGTTGATCTTGTCCGTGAGCACGAACGTGCCCGAGACCATCGCGACGCCGAGGACGACGGCAACGGCCGTCAGCGCCGAGCGGAGCTTGCGTGAGAAGAACCCGCGGAGGATGACTCGGCCCATAGCTATTCCAGTCCCTTCACGACGTCGAGGATCTCGGTGCCCTGCATCCGGTGCCGCTCGTCCCGGACGATCTCGCCGTCGCGGAGGAAGAGGACGCGATCGGCCTCGGCTGCGGCGAAGGCGTCGTGGGTGACCATGACGATCGTCTGTCCGTACTCGTCGACCGCCCGGCGCAGCAGGCGGAGCACGTCGGCGCCGGTCTTGGAATCCAGGTTGCCGGTCGGCTCGTCGCCGAACACGACCGCGGGCCGCGGGAGCAGCGCGCGTGCGATGGCGACCCGCTGCTGCTGCCCGCCCGACAGCTCGTCGGGCCGGTGGTCGAGGCGATCCTCGAGCCGCACCGCGCCGACGAGCTCATCGAGCCAGGCCTGGTCGGGCCGACGGCGCGCGATCGAGAGCGGCAGCTCGATGTTCTCGGCCGCGGTGAGGATGGGAAGCAGGTTGAAGAACTGGAAGACGAAGCCGACCTTGTCCCGGCGCAACTTCGTGAGCTCGACGTCTCCGAGACCGACGATCTCCTTGCCGTCGATCGTGACCGAGCCGCTGGTCGGTCGGTCGAGACCGGCAAGGATGTGCATCAGCGTCGACTTGCCCGAGCCGGACGGGCCCATGATCGCGGCGAACTGGCCGCGCGGGAAGTCGACGCTCACACCGCGCAGGGCGTGCACGGCCGTCTCACCCTCACCGTAGACGCGCGTCACGTCGCGCGCAGCGACGACGCTCCCGGACGTCGCCGGCTCGACGGCGGGGACGTCAGGCGTAGCGATAGCACTCAACTTGGCTCCTCCCAAATAATGGTTGCGAGCACAAGCTTATCACTAGCTGGCCGACCAGCCAGTTATCATTCCGTAATGGCCACACGCGACGCCGAGCGAACGAGGAACGCGATCCTCGACACCGCCGAGGCGATGTTCGCGCGTCAGGGGTTTGCGGAGACGAGCCTGCAGCGGATCGGGGAGGCGGCGGGGTTCGCGCGCAGCACGCCCGGATACTTCTTCCACTCGAAGCAGGAGCTCTACGACGCAGTTCTCGTGCGCGTGCTCGAGCGCGGTCGGGAGGCCATGCAGCCCGCGTTCGCAGCGGCGGCGGCCGCCGGCTCACCGGCGGAGGCGCTCGACGCGATCGTCGGCCGCCTGATCGATTTCCTCGCCGGCGACCCGAACTACGTCCTGCTGATGCAGCGTGAGGCGCTCGCCGAGCGGCCGTCCCTCTCGACGCTGCTCGGCGAAAAGGCGCTCGACGAGGCGCGACGAGCGCTGGCCGGCGCGGTCGCGGACGCCGACGTGGACCACCTCTTCCTGGAGCTGTTCTCGCTCTGCTGGTTTCCGTTCGCGCACAGCCGCACGTTCGTCGGGGCACTCGGCCTCGACGCGCACGACCCCGCCTTTCTCGCACGGCACCGGGGACGGATCGTCGACCTGTTCGCGCCGCCTGCCGGGCCCTAGCGCCTCAGCCGGGTGACGACGCGCGCGCTCCCGGCGGGACGACGACCACGGGGCACGGGGCGTCGGCGAGGATGCTCATCGAGAAGCTGCCGAGCAGCGCGGCGCGAACCGCTCCCCTGCCGCGGGAGGCCACGACGAGGAGCGTCGCGTCGAGGTCGCGCGCGAGCCCGAGGAGCGCGGCCGGCTCGCTGCCGTTGCGCACGGTCTGCGTCGCCTCGCGGGGGACGCCGAGCGCGTCGGCGACCCCGGCGAGCAGCTCTTCGGCTCGCTGCTCGTCGACCTGCGCGAGCTCTGCCCGCGCCTCCGGCACCGCTGACGCGCCGGGGATCGGACGCAACGTGTACGAGTGCACGACCTCGAGGCCGCGGCCGAGGCTTCGGTCGAGCCTCGCGGCGGCGCGAGCGGCGTCCAGGGAGGCTTCCGACCCGTCGACGCCGACGACGATCGGCCCCTCGCCCAACACGGCCGTAGGACCGACGACGAGGACCGGCGCGTTCGCGCGCCCCGCAACGGCCGCGGAGACGCTGCCGAGAAGTGCCGCTGTGAGGGGGCCGCGTCCCCGCGAGCCGACCACGATCAGTTCCGGCTCGAGCTCCTCGGCGGCCGCGAGGAGCTCCGTGACGGCGTCTCCCCGCCGACGGACGGTCACCGCGGCCGTCCCGCTGCGGGCGACCTCGGAGCGCGCCTCGGCGAGCAGCATCTCCTGTTCCGGGTCCTCGACTTCGGGCGAGCCCGCGAAGTCCGGCTCGCCGAGCGGAGGCGCCACGTTCGCGACGGCGATGTCCGCACCCGACGCCGCGAGCTGCGCAGCGACCCCGAGCGCCCGCTTCGCCGCGTCCGACCCGTCGTAGGCAACAAGCGTCCGCATGCCGTCTCCCGACAGGCTATCGGCGCGCGGCGGAGCCCCCGGCGACGCATCGTCGTCGTCCGCACCCGCCAGCAACCAGGCCGCTCGGGCGATCGTGTGGCCTGCGAGCGGGGCGGTGACCAGCACGAAGACGAAGACCAGGGCGGCGCTCGTGACGATGTCGGCGCTTCCCGTGGAGACCGAGGCGAGGAGGATCACGAGGACCGCCGGGCCGGTGACGAGCCCCGCCGCGTGGAGCTGGTCGAAGATGTCGGGCATCCGCAGGAGCCCGTACAGACCGATCGTCGCGAGGAGCAGCCCGAGCCCGAGCACGCCCGCCCCGAGCACGTCGAGCGCCGACTCGATCACGAGGGGATTCCCCGGGTCAGGTGCCTGACCGCGACGAGCGTCGCGACGAACGAGAGCAGTGCGAGCGCGAGCGCCGCGTCGAGGTAGTACGAGACGTCGCGCAGGTAGGAGAGGATCGTCAGCAGCGCGACGACGATCGACACGAGCACGTCCAGCGCCAGCACGCGGTGGAGCGTGTCGTGCGAGCGCAGGAGCACGACGCCGCCGCCGAGCACGAGCAGCGTCGCCCACGCGAGCGCGACAGCGGCGACCGCGTCGGGCACGCCGCTACCGCACCACCTTGCGCTGCCACTGCTCGTGGGTGGCGGCGTGCCTCGCCCTGACGGCGTCCGGGTCGCGCGCATCGACGAGGTGGGTGACCAGGACGTCGCGCCCGGCCTCGACGACGACCTCGTCGGGCGCCTCCCCGGTCAGCACTCCCCAGAGAGCTGTCTCGTGGCGCGAGCGGGCATCGCGGGGGATCTCGACGAATCCCGGGCCGGTGCGGTCGCCGAGGCAGAAGCGGGCGACGCGCCAGCTGCCGCGCACCATCTCGAGCGCGGTCTGCGCCGCGACGACCGCGGCTGCGACGACACGCTCGGGCCACGGAACGGCGGAGTGGGTCGGGCGACGAGGACGGAGCCCCAGCGCGACTCCGAGGCCCAGCGCGACCGCCACCAGCACGTCGCCGGGCGCCACGCTCGTGAGGACGAGGAGGTAGACGACGGCGAGGCCCGCCGCGCGCACGAGTGTGCCCCTCATCCGCCGCCCCCGGCGAGGAGCTCCGCGGCATCGTGGCTGAGCGCGAGCAGCGGCTCGGGCCAGACGCCGAGCGCGAGAACGAGCAGGGCGAGCGCCGCGACGACCGCCTGTTGCGGGATCGTGCTCCGCCGGCCCCGTCGCTCGCCGCGCCAGAAGTCGTATTGGTACGTCTGGAACGCGTAGACGAACGACAGTGCGCTGCCGAGGAAGAACAGCACGATCAGTGCAGGATCGTCCGCGACCGCCCGGAAGAGCTCGAGCTTGCCGACGAACCCCCCCGCGGGAGGTACCCCCGCGACGCTCAGCGCACCGAGCGCGAATGCCGCACCCACGACCGCTCCGCGCATCTGCGCCGTCAGGAAGAGGAGGGTCTTGTTGAGCGCGTTCACGACCGTGTAGAGGATCGCGGCGGCGAAGCCGACGGGACCGCCGACGCCGATTGCAACGAGGACGTAGCCGACCTGGCCGATCGCCGAGTAGGCGAGCATCTCGCTCGCGCTGCGGCGCGAGACGGCGAGGATCCCGCCGTACACGATCGAGGCGCCCCCGACGACGATCAGCGCGCCCGCCGCGAGGTCGAGCTCGTCCGGTAGCAGCTCCCCGCCGAACCGCAAGAGGCCGTAGGCGCCGATGTTCGCGAGGCCGCCGCTCAGGATCGCAGCCACCGCGGGGCGCGCGCCGCTGTAGACGGTCGGCAGCCAGAAATGGAACGGGAACAGCCCGAGCTTGACGGCAAAGGCGACGAAGAAGCCGACGGCGAGCAGCACAGCGGCGTTCGGATCGACGTCGTCCATCCGGGCAGCGATGCCCGACATCTCGAGGGTTCCCGTGACGTGGTACACGCCCGCGACCGATAGGAGGAAGATGAACGTCCCGAGCAGGTTGACCGTCGTGAAGACGAGCGCGGCGCCGAGCTCTCGCCTGCCGCCCCCGTAGGTGGCGAGCACGTACCCGGCCGTCATCGCCAGCTCGAAGAAGACGTAGAAGTTGAAGAGGTCGCCCGTCAGGAACACGCCCGTGAGTCCGGCGGCGAGCAACGTGACGAGGCCGGGGAACACCCGCTCGCGCACGCCGTCGAGGACCTCGTGCAGCATCGCGGCGAGCAGCGCAAGCGACGACAACAGCGCGAACAGCACGCCGAGCGCGTCGGCCCGGAGCGTGATTCCGATCCCGGCCGGCCAGTCGCCTGTCGTCACGACGACGGAACTGTCGGGCAGCACCGGCACGGCCAGTGCCACGAGCGCGCCGAGGTTCGTCGCGAGGACGCCGACGGCGAGCCACCCGACCAGCGGCCGCCGCCCGTCCAACAGCGCGAGGACGATGCCCGCGGCCCAGGGGACGAGGAGCGCCAGCGAGAGGGCGGTCATCGGGCTGCCGCCTCCTCCTCGGCGTGCTCTCGCTCGTGGAGGCGCGCGAGACGCGCGTCTCGCTCCGCCTCGCGTCCGGCGAGCTCCGCGAGCTCGGGCGACCGGTAGGCCTGGACGACGCGAAGGACCAGGACGAGGAGCAGCGCGGTGACGGCCAGCCCGATGACGATCGCCGTCAGCGCCATCGCCTGGCTGAGCGGGTCGCTCACCGAGCCCTTGGGGAGGGGGTAGATCGGCGCCGACCCACGCGCGAGCCCTGAGGCCACGAGCGTCAGCACGGCTGCCTGCGAGACGAGGACCACGCCGAAGACGACGCGGACGAGGTCGCGGTCGAGCATCAGGTAGGCGCCCGTGCCGAACAGCGCGGAGGCGGCCAGTGCGAAGACGAGGTTCACCGTCGCGGGCCCTCGACGAGCCGTGTGAGCTGGTGGATCACCTCGACGAGCGAGCCCGCGACGAGGAGGAAGACGCCGACGTCGAACGCCACCGCAGTCGTCAGCTCCAGGGCCCCGATCTCGACGACGTGCTCGCCTGGCCGTGGGAAGTGGGTGAACGGCGGATCGCCAAAGGCGACGGGGAAGAAGCCGATCGCCAGCGCGAGCAGGAGCCCCGCGGCCGCGAGGGCGGGGGCGTGCCTGAGCACGGGAAGGCCGCTCTCCGCGCGCTCGGCACCGAGCGTGACATAGCGCAGCGCAACGGCGAGGGCGACCACGACTCCCGCGCTGAACCCGTCGCCGACGTCGGCGTAGCCCTTGACGATGATCGCGGCCGCGACCATCACCGCCGGCCCGAGCAGACGTGGAGCGACGACTTCCAGGATCAGGCTCACCACGGTCTCCCGCGACTGAGCAGGCTCGCGATACCGACGACCGCGACCGCGAGGACGGTGATCTCGACCATCGTGTCGAGCCCGCGGAAGTCGGCGAGGATCACCGTCACGACGTCGCCTCCGTGTGCCCCGGGCGCCCTCTCGATGTGCTCGGCCGCCACCCCCTCTGCCGGCGTCCGGCGCGAGAGAGCGCCCCAGATCGCCGCGAACACGGATGCCCCTGCGGCCGCACCGATGATCGCGTTGCGCGCCCGCAGGCGGGGACGGCGTACGGAGGCGGACGGAAGCCGTGCGAAGACGCCGACGAAAACGAGCGTGAGAACGGTCTCGACGAGGACCGCGACGAGCGCGACGTCCGGCGCGCCCGCCATCGCGTACACGCCCGCGAGCGCGAAGCCGAGCACCGAGAGCGCCAGGACCGGGCGCAGACGGCCGCGGTCGCGCGCGGCGGTCACCGCCGCCGCCACCCCGAGCGCGAGCAGGACGACGATCGGCAGGTCGTCCGCCCCGAGGGAGCCGGCCGCGTACGAGCCGCGGGTCGGGGTCACGACGAACGCGAGAGCGATCAGCGCGGCCGCCGGCACGAGCACCGCGGCGATGCTGTTGCGCAGGTCGCGCACCTCGGTGTCGTGCGCCCAGTCGGAGAGCCGGTTCAGACCGAGGAGCGACAGGGCGTACCAGCGGCGGGGCCCCACGCGCTCCCCCGCTCGCGCGAAGGCGCGCACGAGCGGCTCGCGGAACCGAGACGCCAGCAGCACGAGTGCCCCGAGCCCCCACGCGGCGAGGGCCATCGCGTTCTCTGTGCCTGCGTCGAGGTGGTACGCCGGAGCGACGTCGAGCCCGCCCACGTGCGTGACCTCGGCCGCGTCCTCGGCCAGCCGGGCGAACGGCTCGACGACGAAGCCGCCGACCAGCGCCAGTGCGCCGAGGACCGCGATCGGCCCGAGCAAGAGCGGAGGGACGCCACCGCTCGGTCTCGCCCGGAGAGGGCCGGTGAAGAGGCCGAGCCAGAAGCGCCCGATGTAAGCGACGGTGAGCGCCGCCGCTCCCACGGCGAGCAACTGCACGAGGCGTCCGTGCTCGCCGGCGGCCTGGAAGAACAGCTCGTCCTTGAAGAAGCCGAGCGTCAGCGGGAGCGCGGCCAGCGTCGCTGCCGCGACGCCGCTCGCGACAGCGAGCGCGGGAAGGCGTCGCCCGAGCCCGCCGAGCCGGGAGAGTTGCGACTCGCCGGTCGTCACGGTCACCGCCCCTGCGGTCATGAACAAGGCGCTCTTCGCGATCGCGTGCGCGAGCACGTAGAGCGTGGCCGCGCCGGCGGCCGTCGCGCCGCCGATTCCGTAGAGCGTCACGACGTAGCCGTACTGGGAGATCGTCGAGTGGGCGAGGATCTGCTTCAGCTCGTCCTGCGCGAGCGCGAGCACGCCGCCGACCGCGATCGACACGAGCCCGACGACGAGCAGCCCGTCGAGCACGAGGTCGCTCTTCACGAGCAGCGGATGGACACGGCCGAGCACGAGGACGCCGGCGGCGACCATCGCCGCCGAATGCAGGTAGGCGGAGACGGGCGTCGGCGCGGCCATCGCGCGCGGAAGCCAGAAGTGCAGGGGCACCTGGGCGCTCTTCGCGAGCGCGGCGACGGCGATCAGTACGCCGGCGACGGTGGTCGTCGTCCCGGTCTCGGCGCGCTCGAAGAGCTCGGGAAGGGAGAAGGTGCCGTAGGCGTCGTAGAGGAGGACCGCGGCGATGAGCAACGCCACCGCACTGACACCGGTGACGAGCAGGGCCATCAGGGCGGCACCGCGCGCGTCCCGGTCCCGGTCGAAGCCGATCAGGAAGTAGGACGCCACGGCAGTCAGGTCGAAGAACACGAAGAGCAGCACGAGGTCGCGGGCGCACGCGAGGCCGACCATCGAGCCCATGAAGACGACCATCCAGGGCCAGAACCGCCAGGCGTCGTGCGCCGGACGCCCGACGTGCTCGAGGTGCCACGGCAGGTAGCCGGCGCCATAGGCGAACACGAGCGCGCCGATGCCGGTGGCGAGGAGCGAGTAGAGCGCGGCGAGCCCGTCGAACGCGAGGTCGATGCGGAGCCCGAGCGTGGGGGCCCAGGCGAGCTCGACCGAACCGCCTCCCGCCAGCCACCCCGCCAGGCACGCCACGAACGCCGCCGCCGCGCTCGCCACCGCCGACCAGGCGAGCACGTCGGCGCGTCCGCGACTCACGCGGTGGAGATTACGTAGACGACGAACGCCGCATAGAGCGCCGCCCACAGCGCGATCGCAGGAGCGCTGAAGCGGCGCCGCACCTGCAGCGTCACGATCGCGACGAGCCCACCGGCGAGCGCCAGGCAGCCGGCGAGGATCGAGTAGGTGTCGAGCTCCCACGAGGTGAACGCCAGGCCGACCGCCATCGGCAGGGTCGACTGGAACACCAGCGCGCCGGTGATGTTGCCGAGCGCAAGCGAGTCCTTGCCCTCCCGAACCCAGAAGAAGCTGTTCGCCTTCTCGGGCAACTCGGTCGCGAACGGTGCGAGCACGAGTGACAGCACGAGCGGCTCGAGGCCGACGCTGTCGGCGACGTGCAGCACCTGCTCGACGAAGATGTGCGCACCGCCGACGATCGCTCCGAGCGCGACGAGGAGCTGAAGGACGACGAGGCCCATGGTCGGCGGGTCGCCACGGGTCGCGTCGAGGACGAGCGGCCGCAGCTCCTCCGCCTCCTCGACGTCGCCGCTGTGCCGGAGTGTCCAGCGCGCGTAGACGGCGTACGCCACGACAAGCAGGACCGCCGCAGGAATCTGGACCGCGGGAGGCGCGCCGAGCCCGAGCAGGAGACCGACGAGGAAGCAGCCCATGAAGAAGGCGAGGTCGCGCTCGAGCGTCGGGAAGTGCACGTCCAGGTGCAGCCCCGTCTCGCGACGACGGCGGTAGAGCACCGCCCCGAGCCCCACGAGTGCCATTGCAATCGTCGCCAGGAGCAGCGGCGCGCCGATGATCGCCCCGACCGCGACGTCCTCGGATCCCTCGCCGCCCTCGATGATGGCGACGATCGGGATCAGCGACTCCGGCAGCGCCGTCGCCACGGCGGCGAGGAGGCTGCCGACAGCCCCCTGCCCGAGCCCGACCATGCTGCCGAACCACTCGATCGCGTTCGTGAACAGCAGCGCGCCGGCGAGCAGGATGGCGAAGCTCGCCGGCAGGAGGACGGCGGAGCTCACGGCGCCGAGGACGAGCCGGGGATGCCCGTCGTCGTCGAGGGCCGGATCTCGCCCGCCGCCGCTTCCACGGGGGCATCCTGCCCGTCCGCGCCGCTCCGTGAAACCTCTACCGGCGATGCGAGGCGAAGCGCCCGGCGCTAGGCGGCTCCACCGAGCTCACGCGGAGCGCTGACGGAATCTCTCGGGCGGCTCCTCGCCGATCGCGGGCGGCCCGTGCGCGACCTCGTTCACGCCAGCTTCCGGTGACGTAGCGCATCGAGACCCGGCAGAGCTCCTCGAGCCTCACGGCGACTCGCCTACCTTCCGGGCTGCAGCTCGCTCACGCGGACGACGCCCTCCGAGATCCCGCGCATGGCGACGTACGGCTGGAGGAGCGGGTTGACGAACCGGTAGCGCGCCGCTCCTCCTCCTCCGCTCGACCTCTGGAGCACGGCGCCCCGCGACTCGCTCGACAGCTCCTCGAGGTGCCGAGCGAACGCGCTCGTCCTGGACGGCTTGTGGAGGATCTTGCTCAGCGGCTCTCGCACGTCCGAGGAGACGAAGAAGCCGAACTCGTCTTCCTCCGCGAGGGCGCACGCGAGCAGCACCTGCGGATAGATGGTGCCCGGCCTGCCGGTGACGGCCTCGCGATACGCCTCGACGATGCTCTGCTGCGCGCGGTCGATCGCACGCGTCACCGCTGCGTCGACGTCACGAACCCCGATGTCGGCGCGTCGCTCGGCGAGAGCGGCCTGCGCGGCCAGTTGCGTGAGGAGGTGCGTGTAGTGCGGCAATCCCTGCGAGAGGGCGGTGATTCTGGCGACCGCTGCGCGGGTGATCGTCATCCGCGCCGCCGTGACGCCGTTCGTCGCGATCTCGGCCAGCTCGGAGGCCGACATACGCGGCATCTGGATCTGGACGAGCGCTCGCTCGACAGAGCGGTGCTCGCGGATCAGCTCCCCGACGCTGTCCGCGACGCCGATTAGGACGAGCGTCGACGACACGACCCGGTCCGAGAGCGCCTTGATCGTGTCGGCGAAGAGCACGCGCCCGTCCGCGTCCTGGAAGCGGTCGAACTCGTCGAAGACGATCGCGACCGGGCGCTGGCGGCTGGCCTGCTTGAGGGCGCCCTGGACCGCGTGCGGCGTGACCTCCGACGCCAGAAGCTTCGAGAGAGGCTCCGTCGTCTGGTCGACGTGCTCACCGAAGCCGAGCGCCTGTTTCGCGGTCGTGAGACCGATCTCGCCGAGCGCCTTCCGCCACACGCTCGAGAAGTCGTCGCTCGCGTCGCAGGTCGCCCAGGCGCACAGGACGTCCGCCGCCCCCAGCAGCTCCGCGGCGACCAGTCCGAGCGACGTCTTCCCGACGCCGCGCTCGCCGTAGACGATCGCGTGCTGACCTGGCTGGGAGACGATCGAGAAGAGCTCGGCGATCTGCTCGGCGCGCCCGGCGAAGAGCTCTCGCCGATCGATCGGGGCCGCGGGGCGGAAGGCCTCGGCGACCAGCCGCACCCGGTCCAGGAAGTCGGTCTCGTCCATTCCCGCGCTGCTCACGGCGAGCCTAACGCCAATGGCTCGCCCGCGCGACACGCCGGGACGACGCGCCGTGGTGCCATATCCCGAACGTTCGGTCAGTGCGCGCGGGCGATCCGCCAGGCAGCGCGCAGTCCGAGCCCGGACCCGCCGTGCAGGAGCCCGAGCGCGTACACGCGGCCGGCGAAGCGCACGAGCGCGTAGATCGCGGCGAGGACGAGCACGGCGGCGAGGAGGTGCTGCCAGAGCGGCACCCCGACCAGCGCGCTGCGAGCGGGAAGGACGAGCGGCGCCGTCAGCGGGAAGACGGTCAGCACGCTCGCGAGAAGGCCTTCCGGGTCGCTCGCGAGCGCGACGTAGCCTGCGAAGTAGACGGCGAGCAGCGCGTACGTCACCGGTTGCCCGGCGGTCTCGGCATTCTGCTGGCTCGAGGCGAGCGCGCCCGCGACCGCGTACGCGACGGCGTAGAGCGCGAACCCGAGGACGAACCACGGGATCACGAGCGCGATGTCGACGCCGAGCCCGGCCGGCGCATCGAAGACTCCCGCAACCAGCATCCCGGCCGCGAGCCCGGCGATGAGCGCCAGCTGCGCGAAGCCGAGCAAGCCGATCCCGATCACCTTGCCGGCGAGCAGGTCGCGCGGCCGGACCGCAGAGAGAATCACCTCGACGACGCGGTTGTTCTTCTCCTCCACGACACCGCTGATCACCCACTGGCCGTAGAAGGCGAGCGACATGAACAGGAGGAGCGAACCGGCATACGCGACGAGAACCGCCGCGTCGCCGGGCTCGTGCTCGGGCGGATGCAGCGTCGCCGTCGTCAGCGCGGGCGTCGGCGGCAGCTCGTTGCGCAGCGCCCGGACCGCCGCGTCGGCGACGGCGGCCGCCTTCACGTCGACGTTCTGCCGAAAGACGAGCTTGTCGGCGGAGAGCAGGAGCAGTGCGTCCACCCCCTTTTCTTCGAGGAGCCGGCGCCCTGCGGCGGCCGACTCGACCGTCCGGAGACGGACCTTCGCGTCGTCGAACGGCTGGGCAGCTCGCTCGAGGGCACCAGCGAGGCCGGTCGGCGCCGGCGCCGTGACGGCGACGCGGTACGTCTCGTGCGGATCGACGAGCCGCACGAGGAGGGCCGATACGCCGAGGAGGGCGAGGATCAGGACGGTCGAGGCGATGAACGCCTTGCTGCGAAGCCGTTCGCGGATCTCGCGCGACGCGACGAGCGTGGTGGCGCGCCGTCCGTTCATCGCGCTACCAGCTCGAGAAAGAGCTCGTCGAGGGTGGGCGGCCCGTAGCGGAACTCGACGACCGACGCCACGCGCTCGGCCGCCGCGAGGACGTGCTTCGGATCGACGTCTCGCCCGACCGCCAGCCGGAGGGTGCCGTTCCGGCGCGCGAGGAGCTGCACCCCGGCGACGTCGGGAAGCCAGTCCGACGGCGCGCCTTCCAGCTGCAGCGCGATCCGGCGCCGGGCCGAGGCGCGTCTCAGGGCATCGAGCTCACCCTCGGCCACGATCGAGCCGTGGTCGATGATCACGACCTCCTCGCAGATCTCCTCGACGAGGTCGAGCTGGTGGCTCGAGAAGAGAACGGCGGCGCCGCGTGCCGCCTCGTCGCGGAGCACGTCGGCAAGCGTTCGCACGGCGACGGGGTCGAGGCCGGCGAAGGGCTCGTCGAGGACGAGCAGGTCCGGGGTGTGCACGAGCGCCGCGGCGAGCTGCGCACGCTGCTGGTTGCCGTGCGAGAGCTCCTCGACCTTTGCATCGGCGCGGTCGGCGAGCCCGAGCCGTTGCAACCAGTCGAACGCCGCGGCGCGCGCCGTGTCCGCCTCCAGTCCATGCAGCCGGCCGAAGTAGGCAAGCTGCTCGGCGACCCGCATGCGCGGATAGAGGCCGCGCTCCTCCGGCATGTAGCCGAACCGCAGCCGCTCCTCCTCGCCGACCGGGCGACCGTCCCAGAGCACGTCTCCCCCGTCGAGCTCGACGAGCCCGAAGATCCCGCGCATCGCCGTCGTCTTCCCCGCGCCGTTCGGCCCCAGGAAGCCGAGCATCCGGCCGCGCTCGAGCGAGAACGAGCAACCGGCAAGCGCCTCAATCGGCCCGAACCGCTTGCGGACGCCCTCGATGCCGAGCATCGCTACGTCACATCGCGGCGCGCGACGAGGGCCGCGCCCGCGGCGAGGAACACCACGGCATATGCGGCGAGGACGAGGCCGCCCAGCGCCGGGGCGAGCAGGTAGTCGGCGAAGCCCGCCGTGAGGGAGTCGCTGGCCGCCACCGGCGTGAAGCGGCCGACGTCCGGCTCGAGGGCGCGGAGGAGGTTCTCGACGAAGAAGGCCCAGACGATCACGCCGATCACGGCGAACACCTGGTTCGTGACCACGGCGCCCACGCCGACGCCGAGTGCGGCCCACAGCGCCGTCATCAGAAGCGTGCCGAGCACGAGCAGCACCACGTGGCCGGTGTCGAGGGCGAAGTCGATTCCGCGGATCCGCAGAATGGCATAGCCGAGGCCGAGGGACAGTCCGATCGCGACGATCCCGAACAGGATTCCCATCAGCAGGCTCGCGATCACCTTCGCCGCGATCACGCGGGTGCGGTCCGGCGTGACGAGGAAGGTGGAGCGAATCGTTCCATGCCGGAACTCGCTCGTGATCGCCATCACGCCGATCAGCGAGGCGAAGAGCGCGCCGGAGGTGCCCGCCGACAGGAGTGTGTGCTGGTCGTCGTGGCGGGCAAGCTCGGCCGCTCCGAGGACGAAGCCGTTGATCAGCACCGCCAGCAGCGTCAGGCCGACCATCCCGGCGAGGAGGCCGAGATTGGTGCGCGTCGAGCGCATCTTGCGGAGCTCGCTGAGGAGCTGGTCGATCACGACGCATCCTCGGCGGTCAGCTCGAGGAAGGCATCCTCGAGAGTCGACGACTGCGGGACGAGCTCGTGCAAGGGCACGCCGGCCCGGAAGGCGATCTCACCGACACGGGCGCTCGGCGCCGCGTCGACGAGGAGCTCAGCGCCGTCCAACAGCGTCGAGCGGATGCCCTCCGCCTCCAGCGCGGCCTGCAGGCGGTCGATGCCGGGTGCGCGCACATGGACGCCGCCTGTCAGCCGAGCGGTCAGCTCCGCGAGCGACGAGAACGTCACGAGCCTTCCCTTGTTGATGATCAGGACCTGGTCGACGGTCTGCGCGACCTCGGCAAGCACGTGGCTCGAGACGAAGACCGTCTTCCCCTCTCCCGCGAAGCCGCGCAGGAAGTCGCGCAGCCAGCGCACGCCCTCGGGATCGAGGCCGTTTGCCGGCTCGTCCAGGATCAGGAGCTCGGGATCGCCGAGCAGCGCGCCGGCGAGGCCGAGGCGCTGCCGCATCCCGAGCGAATAGCTCCCCACGCGACGATGCGCCGCGCCGGTCAGCTCGACGAGCTCGAGCACCGAGTCGACCCGCGTCCTCGCCGCCCGCTCGCGACCGCGGAACGAGCCCTCGTCGCCGCGGGCGCCGCCGAGCGCGAGAGCGAGCGCGAACAGGTGGTCGCGTCCCGAGCGGCCCGGATGGAAGTCCGCGGCTTCGAGCACGGCTCCCACCCGCTCCGCGGGGCGGCGGAGCTCCTCGTAGCGGCCGCCGAGGACGAGCGCACGGCCCTCCGTCGGGTGGACGAGGTGGAGCAGCATCCGCAGGGTCGTCGTCTTCCCGGCTCCGTTCGGGCCGAGGAAGCCGGTCACGGTGCCGCGCTCGAGCGCGAAGCTCAGGTCGTCGACGGCCAGTACCTCGCCGAAGCGTTTCGTGAGGTGCTCGGCACACACCACGGCGCCGCCGTCGACGGACGTCCCGGCCCGCGCTGGCTCAACCGACGTTCGAGACGTCGTCTGTGCGTGGAGCTCCTTCTCTCGGTGTGCAGGCGCCGGCTGCGGGCGCGTCATCCTGATCACATCCCGCCGTGAGTCTCCCGCGCACCGTGCCCCGCAGCATCGGGGAGTGCACCGATCGCCGATGCGTGGAATGCGCGGAGGCGAGACGCCGCGGACGGCCTCAGGCGTGTACGCGTCGGGCGAGCGCGGCCAGCTCGCGGTTGAAGCGATCGGGCGCCTCGATGTGCGGCGCGTGGCCGACGCCGTCGTACCACGACGCTTCGGCCGTCGCGCAGGTGGCGAGCAGGTGCTCCGCCATCGCCGGGAGCACGACCGAATCCTCGCGACCATGCGTGAGGAGCAGGGGGACGCCGAGACCGCGCAGGACGTCGTCGCCATGGATCTCGCGGGCTGCGAGGTTGGCCCGGATCGCGGCCGGCACGACGATGTTCCAGCAGATCGCCGCCTCCACGTCCTCGTCCGACACGGGCGCCACGAGGCACGTGCGGACGAACGAACGCATCGCGCGTAGGCTCGTCGGCAGGTCGTCACTCGTGGCGTCGACGAAGTGGTCGAGGAAGCCGGGACCGATGAACGTGCCGAACGCCGACTCTCCGAGCTCGGTGACGCCCTCCACGAACTCGATCGCGGCGATCCGCGCCTCGCCGTGCGCGCGGAGGTAGTCGCAGATGACGAAGGCGCCGTACGACCAGCCGACCAGCACCGGGCGGACGAGGCCCAGCTCGCCGAGGACCGCCGCGAGGTCGTCCGCCCAGAGCGCGGCGTCCGTGTAGTGCTCGCGGCCGAGCGGCGCCCCCGACATGCCGTGGCCGCGCAGGTCGAACGCGACGAGCCGGAACTCCCGTGCGAGCGCGCTCTCGACCTGCTTCGCCCAGCAGAGGTGGTTCTGCGACCAGCCGTGCACGAGCACGATCGGCGTCCCGTCCTCCGGCCCCCACTCGCGCACGTGCAGCCCGAGGCCTCCCCCGCCTCGCACCGTGTGTGCCTTCGTCCGAGCCGTCGATACCCGCGCGTCGCGCGCAATCGTCGTCATCTCCTGGCCTCCTCCCGTTCGCCTCGACGAACGATGGTGGCCGGGGGCGGGCCGGAGCGCATCGGGCGGAGGTCCTTATCTTCCGCGCCGGGCCTCCCTATCTCGTGGCGGGTCGCTGCGCGATACTGACCGGGAGGTGGCTCGCGCGCGCGAGGTGTTCGTGGGACGGAGTCGCGAGCTCGAGGAGCTCGAGCGCGCGCTCGACGCGACGCGCGCCGGAAGCGGTGCGACGGTCCTCGCCGCCGGGGAGGCCGGAATCGGGAAGACTCGCCTCGCCTCCGAGCTGGTTCGACGGGCGCGCGACACCGGTTTCGAGGTTCTCGTCGGGCGCTCGATCGATCTCGTCGGCACCGAGCTTCCGTACCAGCCGTTCGTCGAGGCGCTGCGCCCGCTCGGAATGCCCTGGGAGGTCGACCCCCAGGCGTCCGGGTCGCAGCTGCGCGTGTTCGAGGAGACCCTTGCGCTCCTCACCGAGCGTGCGGCTTCCACACCGCTGCTGCTCCTGCTCGAAGACCTCCACTGGGCCGACACCTCGACGCTCGATCTCGTCGTCTTCCTCGCGCACAACCTGCACGACCGGCCGGTTCTCCTGCTCACGACCTACCGCGCCGACGACACGGCCTCGAGCGAGCGGATGCGACGGCTGGCCGACCGCGTCCAGCGCTCCGGCTCGACGCTCCACGTCCAGCTCGGCCCGCTCGAGCGCGACGAGCTTGCCGAGCTGCTCGCGGCTCACGCCGACCGTCCCCTGTCGGCGGCGCTGACGGATGCGATCGTCGCGCGCTCCGAGGGAAACCCGTTCCTCGCCGAAGAGCTGCTTGCGGCGGCGAACGAACAACGCGTGGAGCTTCCCCCGGTCTTGCGAGACGTCCTCCTCGAGCGCGTCGTCCGCCTCGACCACACGACGCAGGACGTGCTCCGTCTGGCGTCCGCGGCGGGACGCGATGTCGGCTATCAGCTGCTTCGCGCGACGGTGGAGCTGCCGGACGGCGAGTTGCGCGACTCGCTCCGCGCCGCGGTGGAGGCCGGCGTCCTCGTCGCCGAGCCGTCGACGAGCGGCTTTCGGTTCCGCCACGCGCTGCTGGCGGAGGCGATCTACGCCACGGTCCTCCCCGGCGAGCGCGAGCAGCTGCATGCGCGGCTCGCCGA
>NZ_DATMBZ010000029.1:0-54473 GCF_035558935.1 Gaiella sp.
TCGCCGGCCTCGCCGGGATGGGCGATCTCATCGTCACGTGCTGGTCGCCGTCCGGCCGCAACCGCCGCTGCGGGGAGCTCGTCGCGCAGGGAATGACGCCGGACGAGGGCGCGCGCTCGATCGGCATGGCCGTCGAGGGGCTGACCACGGCACCGACGTTGCGCGACCTCGCGCACCGGCTCGACGTCGAGATGCCGATCACCGAAGGCGTCTGTGCCGTCCTCGACGGCGTCGCGCTCTCGGACCTGTTCGGACAGCTGATGCGCCGCGACCCGACGGTCGAGTGACCGCCGCGGCTGGCGGCGCCGGAGATCCCGGCTAAGGTTCGACGCGCACATGGCCGCGCGCACGTTCCAGTTCACGTCGGAGTCGGTGACGGAGGGTCATCCCGACAAGATCGCCGACCAGATCTCCGACGCCGTCCTCGACGCCGTCCTGAAGGACGACGAGCAGGGGCGGGTCGCCTGCGAGACGCTCATCACCACCGGCCTCGTCGTCGTCGCCGGCGAGATGACGACCAACACGTACGTCGACGTCCGCTCGATCGTGCGCGACACGATCAAGGACATCGGCTACACGCGCGCGAAGTACGGATTCGACGCCGAGACATGCGGTGTGATGGTCGCGATCGACGACCAGTCGTCGGACATCGCCCAGGGCGTCGACGAGTCGTTCGAGGCGCAGCACGGCGACACCGACCCGATCGATCGGATCGGCGCGGGCGACCAGGGGATGATGTTCGGCTACGCGACGCACGAGACGGACGAGCTGATGCCGCTCCCGATCATGCTCGCGCACAAGCTCGCCAGGAGGCTCGCCGCGGTGCGGAAGGCCGACGTGCTGCCCTACCTGCGACCGGACGGCAAGACGCAGGTGACCGTGCGCTACGAGATCGACGACCGTGGGATCCAGCGGCCGGTCGAGATCGAGCGGGTCCTCGTCTCGACGCAGCACCGCGACGGGCTCGACGCGGAGTCGCTGATCAAGCCCGACCTGCTCGAGCATGTGGTCGAGCCGATCCTGCACGCCGACTACCGCGACCTCTTCGACCCCGCGAAGCTCGGCGCGAAGGGCTTCTTCTTCGTCAACCCGACGGGAAAGTTCGTGATCGGCGGGCCGATGGGCGACACGGGACTGACCGGGCGCAAGATCATCGTCGACACCTACGGCGGCGCGGCCCCGCACGGCGGCGGCGCCTTCTCCGGCAAGGATCCGACGAAGGTCGACCGCTCCGCAGCGTATGCGGCGCGGTACGTGGCGAAGAACGTCGTCGCGGCGGGTCTCGCGGATCGCTGCCAGGTGCAGGTCGCCTACGCGATCGGCGTCGCGCACCCGATGAGCGTGCTCGTCGACACGTTCGGCACCGAAGCCGAGGGGCTGACCAACGAGCGGATCTCCGAGCTCGTCCTCCAGTACTTCGACCTGCGCCCGGGCGCGATCGTGCGCGACCTCGACCTGCGACGCCCCATCTACCGGAAGACGGCGGCGTACGGGCACTTCGGCCGTACGGACTCGGCGGACTTCACGTGGGAGCGCACGGACAAGGCCGACGCGCTCCGCGTCGCCGCAGGGCTCGCGGCTCCGGCCGCCGTCTGAAGCGCGCTACTTCTTCTTCGGCGGGACGCGCTCGACGAGCGCCTCGACGCGCGCCGTCAGTCGCGCGAGGATCGCGTCTGCACGCTGCTGCGTGAGCCTGCCGCCTGCGACCGCCTTCGCAAGGGCGGCCTTCGCCGGAGCGACCATCGCCGCGACGAGGCCGTCCGTGGTCTTCTGCTTCGCCTTCGCGAGCTGCGCGAGCGACTGGCCCTTGGCGAGCTCCGCCCGCAGCGCCTCGCGGCTGAGCCCGAGGTAGGTGGCTGCGGCACCGATCGCCCTGCCGTGCGCGACGACCCGTCCCACGAACGCGTGGTGCCTCCTCGTGAACCCGTTGCGGATCCCGAGCCCGAGGCCCTTCGCGTTCGCGATCCGCGTCTTCAGCCTGGCGCCCTGCTCCGGCGTGAGCCGGCCGGCGGCGACTGCGGCGTCGATCCTGGCCGTGAGCGCGGCCTTGAACGCGTCGCGGAGCTTCTCGGGCGGGATGCCGAGGCGGGCGGCCACGTCGTCCGCCAGCGGCGGCCGGTCGGCGGCACCCGCGGCTGCGGCTCCGACCGCGAGCGCGGCGACGGCGACGAGCGATGCGGCGAGAGAGACGATTCTGGTCATGCCTGAATTCTCCTCGGGCGGGGACGTTCCGGCAAGCGAATCACCGCGCCGTTGGCGCTCCGTGAGGGTTGCGTAAAGTGCAGGTAAGCCCGAAGGAAGAGGGCGTGGTTGAAGCGACGCCCCGAACGCGCGTGGCTAGGCGGCGACCCGGACGTAGAGACCCTGCGCGGCCTTCTCGCCGATCGCCCGCTCGCCGTCTGCGAGCACGACCTTGAGCTGACCCGCCGCCGGCTGCGCCTCGCGCATCTCGACGTTCGAGCCCGGGACGTAGCCCTCGTCGTAGAACCAGTGGAGCAGGTCGCCGTCGTGCTCGGCGAGCCGGACGATCTCGCCACGCTGTCCGGGCTCGAGTTCGGCGAGCGCTAAGAGGCCCTGGTTCTCCGACTGCTCGACCTCGGGCTCGACGGGCCAGCCGTGCGGGCAGCGGTCGGGGCGCCCGAGGCGCTCGTACATCCGCTCGATCATCTCGTCGGTGAACGTGTCGCCCATCTCGTCCGCGAACACGTGGGACTCCGAGGCCGTGTAGCCCATGAAGTCGGTGAGGAAGCGCTCGATGATCCGGTGCTTGCGGACGACGCGTTCCGCCCGCTCGATGCCGCTCGGCGTGAGGATCGCCTCCTTCTGCTCGCCGCGCTCGACGAGCCCTTCGGCCTCGAGTCGCTTCAGCATCTCGCCCGCCGAGGCGCGCGAGACGCCGAGCATCTCGGCGACGCGCGAGGCGATCGCGCTCTCTCCCGCCGGCCGGTACTCGCCGATCGGGAAGGCGAGAAAATAGATCACCTCGAGGTACTCGTCGACCGAGTGGCCATGGCCCGCCATGGGGCCGAGTCTACCCGCCGGTCTCCGCAAGCCCCCGGTCACCGTGGACGAGCCAGAGCACCGGCGCCGAGAGCACGACGAGCAGCAGCGCGGGAACGGCGGCCTGCGAGTAGGCGCCGACCTGGGTCGCGCCCCAGATTTCCGTCGCGAGCGTGTCGAACCCGATCGGCCGCAGGAGGATCGTCGCCGGAAGCTCCTTCATGGCGGACAGGAAGACGAGCGCGGCGCCCGCGAGGGCCCCCGACCGGACGAGCGGCACGGTGACGAGCCACGCGGTCGAGATCGGGCCGCGCCCCAGGCCGCGCGCGGCCTCCTCGACCCGCGGCCCCACGCGCGCGAGGCCGGTGTCGAGGCCCGAGAGCGCCTGCGGGAAGAACCGCACGGCGTAGGCGAAGACGAGCAGTGCGAGCGTCTGGTAGACGGGCGACGCGTACCGGGCCGCAAAGAAGACGAGCGAGAGTGCGATCACGATTCCCGGAAGGGCGTTCCCCGCGTACGCGAGGCGCTCGAGCAGCCGTGAGAGCCTCGACGGGTAGCGTGCGACGAGGACCGCGATCGGAAGCGCGGCCGCGAGCGTGACGACGGCCGCGAGGCCGGAGGCGCCGAGCGAATGCATCGCCTCGCGCCACGGCATCTCCAGCTCGCGGTCGTTGGCGATCCCGCGGGCCAGCCAGTAGCCGAGCACGCTCGCGGGCAGGACGAGGAACACTCCCGTCACGAGCGTGCACCACGCCAGGGCGGCGTAGCGGGCCCTCCCGAGCTCCACGGGGCGCAGTCGGCGCGCCGTCCCGGGGCCTGCACGCCAGAGCCGGCCGCGAGCGCGTGCCCGCAGCTCGAACGCGAGGGCGATTGCTGTGAGCCCGACGAGCACGAGCGCGAGCACCGCCGCGGGCGTCCGGTCGAAGAGGCTCCGGTACTGCAGGTAGATCGCCCGCGTGAGCGAGTCGTAGCGCATGAGCGAGACGACCCCGAAGTCGGACAGGACGTAGAGCGCGACGAGCAGCGAGCCGAGCGCGATAGACGGCCGCACCGTGGGCAGCGTCACTCGCGCGAGGGCGCGAGCCCGTGTGACGCCGAGCCCGCGCGCCGCCTCCTCGAGGGACGGGTCCAGCCCGCGGAGCGAGGCCTGCGTGAGCAGGAAGACATAGGGATAGGTGGAGAGCGTGAGGGCCGCGACGGCTCCCCAGTACCCCGTCGGATCGGGAAGCCGCTCGACGCCGAGCGCCTGCTGCAGCAGGCCGCGCTCACCGAAGAAGCCGAGCAGGCAGAACGCCGCGACGTAGCTCGGGATCACGAGCGGCAACGCGGTCGCGACCGCCCAGACCCGCCGTCCGGGGAGGTCGGTGCGAGTGACGAGCCATGCGGTCGGCACGGCGACGACGATCGCCGCGACGACGACCCCGCCCACGAGCAGGACGGTGTTCACGACGAGGTCGAGCGTCGACTCGTCCCAGATGACGTCGAGCACCTGCCCGCCGCCCGCGACCCGGATCACCAGGTACGCGAGCGGCAGCAGGAGGAGTGCGACGACGACGGTCGCGGCGAGGGCGAGCGCGAACGGCGGCCGCCGACCCGCGGACGACACTATGAGAGCCAGCCGGTCTCGCGGAGCAGCTCCACGGTCGACTCGAGCTCGGCGCCGAACGCGGTCAGCTCGACGTCCGGCCCCTGGATCTCGTCGAGGGGGACGAGCCCCGCGGGCGGGTCGATCCCGGCCACGAGCGGGTACTCGTTCTCCTCCGCCTGGTCGACGTAGAAGCGCTGCGCGTCCTCGGAGAGCAGGAACTCGACGAACGCCTCGGCGTCGTCGCGCTGGTCGGTGCTCGCGAGGACGCCGGCCCCCGCGACGCTGACGAGCGTGCCGGGGTCGCCCGCCTCGAAGAGGTGGTTCGCGACCGGAGCGTCGGGCTGCTCCTCCTTGACGAGCGCGAGGTAGTAGTGGTTGACGAGTCCGACGTCGACCTCGCCCGCCGCGACCGCCTCGACGATCGGGAGGTTCTTCTCGTAGGTCTTCGCGCCGTTCGCCCGGAGCGCCTCCAGCCACTCGCGCGTGCGCTCGTCGCCGAGCGACAGGCGCATCGCCGTGACGAATGCCTGGAACGACGCATTCGTCGGCGCGACGCCCACGCGGCCCTTCCACTCCGGCCTCGTCAGCTCGAGCACGGACGCCGGGAGATCGCTCTCCTGGACGCGGTCGGTGTTGTACGCGAGGACGCGCGTGCGCCCGGAGGTCCCGACCCATCGTCCTTCGGCGTCGCGGAAGCGCGCCGCGACGCGGTCGAGCGTCGCCTGCGGCAGCTCCTCGAGCTGCGGGTCGACCGCTCCGAGCGATCCCGGGTCCTGCGCGAAGAAGACGTCCGCGGGCGAGTTGTCCCCTTCCTCCGCGATCGTCGCAGCGAGCTCCGCGGAGTCGCCGTAGCGAACCTCGACGTCGACGCCCGTCGCGTCGGTGAACTTCTCGAAGAGCGGCGCGACGAGCTCCTCCTCGCGACCCGAGTACACCGTGAGCGGCCCGCCTGCCGCCTCGTCGCCGCCGCAGCCCGCGGCAAGCAGCGCCAGTGCCAGCACGACGATCGTCGTGATTCCCTTCATCCGACCTCCCGTAAGGTTCGCCCTGCGATTGATGTAAGGCTGACCTTACTGAGAGTCAGGAGAGGATGGCGACCTGCCCGTCGTGCAGCGTCACCTCGACCCGAGAGCCGAGCGGGACCACCTCGTTCGACGGACGCTGGGAGACGAGCTCGAGGCCGTTGACGCGCACCCGGTAGAAGACGTCGTGGCCGCGGAACTCGCGGCTCACCACCTCACCATCGCCGTCGGGATCCGGCGCCAGCCCGACGAGCTCGGGACGGACGAGAAGCGCCACCGCTCCTGCGGCCCCGTTCGTGGCGACCGCGCCGAGGGGCGTATGGGCGACGCCTCGGTGGGCCTCGCCGGTGAGGACGTTCCCCGCGCCGAGGAACTCGGCCGCCCACCGGTCGACCGGCGCGAAGTAGAGCTCCTCCGGCGTGCCGACCTGGACGATCGAGCCGTCGCGCATGAGCGCGATCCGGTCGGCGACGGAGAACGCCTCCTCCCGGTCGTGTGTGACGAGGATCGCCGTCACGTGGAGAGGACGCAGCACCGCCGAGACCTCGGCTCGGAGTTCCGCGCGGAGCTGCGGGTCGACGTTCGACCACGGCTCGTCCAGCAGCACGACCCTCGGAGCCGGAGCCAGCGCCCGCGCGAGGGCGACGCGCTGCTGCTGGCCGCCCGACAGCTCGTGCGGATAGCGTGCGCCGAGGCCGCAGAGGTCGACGAGCGCCAGGAGGGCGGGCACGCGCGTGGCGCGGTCGCGCCGCGCGAGGCCGAAGCCGACGTTCTCGGCGACCGTCAGGTGGGGGAAGAGCGCGTAGTCCTGGAACACCATCCCGACGCCGCGCGCCTCGGGCGGCGCCCAGGCCGCACCCGCGACGACCCGCCCACCGACCTCGATCGTCCCGGCGTCCGGTCGCTCGAAGCCCGCGATCGTGCGCAGCAGGGTCGTCTTGCCGCAGCCGGAGGGACCGAGCAGCGCGAGGATCTCGCCGCCTGCGACGTCGAGCGTTGCGTCACGCACGGCCGAGACGTCGCCGAAGCGCTTGGTCACCCCTTCGAGTCGGATCGCCGTTCCCATCGTGTAAGGCAAACCTTACCCGGGCTCGCAGGCCCTGTCCGTACGGTGCGGCGGTTACGTTGGGTCGCATGCCGCTCGCGTCGGTCTACCCGCTCGTCTCGACCCGCGCGCTCGCGAAGCCGTTCACGTACGAGGTGCCCGAGACCGTCGGCAAGGGCGCGGTGGTGTCCGTCCGCCTGGGGCGGAGCTCGACCCGCGGCGTCGTCGCCGACGTGGGGGTCGACGCTCCCATGGGCATCGAGCCGGCGCCAGTCGGCCGGCTGCTCGACGAGATTCCGGCGACCCTCGTCGACCTCGCGCTCTGGGTGGCGGACTACTACGGATCGACGCCCGCGCGAGCCCTCGAGCTCGTCGCCCCCGTGCGCCGCACGCCGCGCGGGGAGCGACCCTCGCCCGCCGCACGCGAGGCGCTCGGCGGCGAAGCCGAGCCGGAGGAGCTGACGCCCGACCAGGAGGCCGCGGTCGAGCGGATCGTCGCGGCGCTCGACGAGGGCGTCGGCGAGCACGTCCTGCTCGCCGGGCCGACCGGGAGCGGCAAGACGGAGGTCTACCTCCAGGCCTGCGCGGCGGCGCTCGAGCGCGGCCTGGGGACGATCGTGCTCGTGCCGGAGATCGCGCTCGCGCCGCAGACGGTCGGCCGCTTCCGCCGCCGGTTCGGCGATCGCGTCGCGATCCTGCACTCGTCGCTCGGCGACGCGGAGCGCCGCGACGAGCGCGACCGGATCGCGAGCGGTGAGGCGCGGATCGTCGTCGGCGCACGCTCCGCCGTCTTCGCGCCGATGCGCGGCGTCGGGCTGATCGTCGTCGACGAGGAGCACGACACGGCGTACAAGCAGGAGTCCGACCCCCGGTACGACGCGCGCACCGTTGCCGCGAAGCGCGCGGCGCTCGAAGGGGCCGTCGCCGTGTACGGCTCCGCGACGCCGCGGCCCGAGAGCTGGGCGCGGCTCGCGCGGCTGCCGCTCGGCGCGAGGATCGGCGCGCCCCTCCCGTCCGTCAAGCTGGTCGACCTCCGCCGCGAGGCCGGGTATCCGCTTTCCGCGCCGCTTCTCGAGGCGCTCGGCCGCGTCGCCGACGGGCGCGGCCGCGCGATCCTCCTCCTGAACCGCCGGGGCGTCGCGCCCGCGATCCACTGTCGCGCCTGCGGCGTCTCGCGCCGATGCTCGAACTGCGACGTCGCGCTCACGCTCCACACCGACGAGCGGCTCCACTGCCATCACTGCGGCTACGTCGAGGACGTTCCGCGGCGCTGCCCGGAGTGCGGCTCGGTCGAGCTCGCGCGGATCGGTGCCGGCACGCAGAAGCTCGAGACCGAGCTCGCGAAGCGGATCCCGGAGCTCGAGCGGTTCCGCCTCGATGCCGACGTGTCGCGGCGGCCCGGCGCCGTACACGACGTGCTCTCACGCTTCCGCGCCGCCGAAGCGGCTGTGCTCGTCGGCACTCAGATGGTCGCGAAGGGGCACCACATTCCCGGGGTCGCGCTCGCCGCCGTGGTCGACGCGGACACGGGTCTCTCGCTGCCCGACTTCCGCGCCGAGGAGCGCACCTTCCAGCTCGTCACGCAGCTCGCCGGGAGAAGCGGCCGCGACGCCCCCGGCCGCGTCCTCGTGCAGACCTTCCAGCCCGACGCGACGCCGCTTCGCCACGCGCAGAACCACGACGTGCCGGGCTTTCTCGCCGGCGAGCTCGAGCGCCGCGAGGCGCTCGGCTACCCGCCGTACCGTCATCTGGTCGCGATCCTCGTCTCGGGGCCGGCGCCCGACGCGCCCCTCGCCGCGCTGCGGGAGCTGCGCGCGAGGCTCGAGGGGGCCGGGGCCGAAGGGAACCTGCTCGGTCCGGCACCGGTCCTCAGGCTGCGCGGCCGCTACCGGGCGCAACTCGTCGCGAAGACGACGCAGCCCCGCTCGGTCGCCCGGCACGCCTCGACACTCCTCGCCGCCGCTGCACGGACGATGCGGCGGGACGGCCTCACCGCAGTCGTCGACGTCGACCCTCAGTCGCTGTAGAACACGCCGGATGGACGACCGCGTCACCGCGATGATCCGCGACGCGATGCCGCTCGCGGCGCTGCTCGCCTTCGAGGGCGTCGCAGCGGGGCCCGAAGCGGTCGTCGTGCGCGGTACCTGGGCCGAGGAGCGCTGCACCGCGGCGGGAGTGCTTCACGGCGGCTACCTGATGACGCTCGCTGACTCCGCAGCCGCCACGCTCGCGTACCTGAACGTGCCCACGGGCGCCACGACGGCGACGATCGAGGCGAAGACGAACTTCCTCGCGGCCGTGCGGGAGGGCTCGGTCACGGCGCGGGCGGAGCTCGTGCACGCGGGCCGGAGGACGATCGTCATCCAGGTCGACGTGACCGACGACGCGGGCCGACTGGTCACGCGGACGCTCCAGACACAGGCCGTGATCGAGGGAAACGGCGGCTAGACTCGCCTCGATGGCCGAGCACGAGCACGACGACGAGCACGAGCCCGACGACGAGCACGAGCACGACGAGCTGACCGAGGAGGAGGCGCAGGCGGAGGCCGAGCGTCTCGTCCGCAAGGAGATCGCGCTCGCGCAGATCCGCCAGTACGGCGATCCCGCGCTGCGCATGCGCGCGGAGGAGGTCGAGGAGTTCGACGAGGAGCTGCGCGCCGTCGCCGAGCGCATGACCGGCGTCATGCACGACGCGGAGGGTGTCGGGCTCGCCGCGACCCAGGTCGGCATCCTGCGCCGTTTCTTCGTCTGCACGATCGACGGGGAGGACCGCGTGCTCGTCAACCCGGTGGTCACCCAGCTCGGGAAGGACACCGACGTCGACTCGGAGGGATGCCTCTCGCTCGGCTCGGTGCGGGTTCCTGTGGAGCGGACGACGAAGGTTGCCGTCGAGGCGCGTGACGTCTCCGGGGAGCCGGTCTCGCTCGAGCTCGAGGGGTATCCGGCTCGCGTCGTGCAGCACGAGGTCGACCACCTGGACGGCAGGCTGATGCTCGACCGCACCGACGACGAGTCGAGGCGCGAGGCGCTCCGGGCCCTGCGGCCGCGGCTCGTCCTCTCCTCCTAGCGTCGCCCGCGCGTGGCACGGATCGCCGTCGCCGCGACCGCGCCGTTCGGGGCGGACGTGCTCGGGCGGCTCGCCGCGCGGCACGACGTCGCGGCGCTCCTCACGCGTCCCGACGCACCCGCGGGACGGGGCCGCCGCCTGACGGCGCCGCCCGCGAAGGCTGTCGCCGACCGCCTCGGGATCCCCGTGCTCCAGCCCGAGCGCCCGCTCCCGGGGCTCGCGCTCGACGCGCCGGTCGTCGTCGTCTGCGCCTATGGCCTGCTGGTCCCGCCCGAGACGCTCGCCGAGCGGCTCTGGCTCAACGTCCACCCGTCGCTCCTCCCGCGCTGGCGTGGCGCGGCTCCGGTCGAGCGGGCGATCATGGCCGGCGATACGGAGACCGGCGTCACGATCCACGAGACCGTGGCCGAGCTCGACGCCGGACCTGTCGCGGCACAGGAGGCCTTCCCGATCGGGGCGGACGCCGACGCCGGCGACGTCTTCACTCGTGCCGCCGAGGTCGCTGTCCGGCTGCTCGACGGTGTCCTCGCGGAGCCTGAGCCGCGGTTTCGGCCGCAGGTGGGGGAGGCGACGTACGCGGAGAAGATCCGTCCGGGCGACCGCGTGCTCGATCTGGAGCGGCCCGCGGCCGAGCTCGTCCGCGTCGTGCGTGCGCTGAGCCCGCACATCGGCGCGAGGGCAGAGCTCGAAGGGCGGCGCGTCACCGTCTGGCGGGCCCGGGTCGGTGAGAAGGGCTCGTTCGAGCCGCTCGAGGTGCAGCCCGAGGGCGGCCGGCGGATGGAGGTCGGGGCGTGGCGTCGCGGCCTCAGGTGAGCCCGGCGCGTCGCGCCGCGTTCACGGTCCTGCAGCGCGTCTTCGAGGACGGTGCCTACGCCGACCGGGCGCTCCGATCGGCCTCGGAGGGGCTCGACGAGCGCGACCGCGCGCTCGCGCGACACCTCGCGTACGGCTCGATCCAGCGGGCTCGCACGCTCGACCACGCGATCGAGACGCTCGGCCGCCGGCCGGTGCGGAAGCTCGACCCACCCGTGCGCGCCGCGCTGCGCCTCGGCTGCTACCAGCTCGCGTTCCTCGACGGCGTGCCGCGCTACGCGGCGGTCAACGAGTCGGTCGAGCTCGTCCGGCGGGCGCGCCTCGAGCGCGCCGTGCCGTTCGCGAACGCCGTCCTGCGCCGCCTCGCCGACGGGGCCCGCGGGCTCGTCGCCGCGCTTCCCGAGGCGACGCCCGCAGAGGCCGCGCTGCGGCACTCGTACCCGGACTGGGTCGCGGAGACCTGGTGGCGTGACCTCGGGTCGGAGGACGCGCGGGCGCTGATGACCGTGCAGAACGAGGAGCCCGAGACCGCAGTGCGCCTCGTCCGCGGCGAGATCGAGGGACGACCCGACCCCGTCGTCTCGGGCGCATGGGTCGTCGACCGCGTCGACGAGCAGGCGCTTTCCGAGGGACGTATCTGGCCGCAGAGCCGCGCCTCGCAGCTCGTCGGCCACGTCGTCGGCTCGCGCCCCGGCGAGCGGACGCTCGACCTCTGCGCCGCCCCGGGAGGCAAGGCGACGATGCTTGCCGGCGACGTCGACGCGGTCGAGATCGACGAGGCACGCGCGGAGCAGCTCGAAGCGACGGCGCGCCGGCTCGGCGCGGCCAACGTTCGCGTCGTCCAGGCCGACGGCCGCGCGCTCCCGCCCGAGCTCGACGGCTTCGACCGCGCGCTCGTGGACGCGCCGTGCTCCGGCCTCGGCGTCCTCGCCTCGCGACCCGACCTCCGCTGGCGCGCGGAGCCGCTCCCCGCGCTCCAGCTCGAGCTCCTGCGGGCGGCGATCGCGCGGCTGCGCGCGGGCGGCACGGTCGTGTACTCGGTCTGCACGATCAACGTGGACGAGTGCGAGCACGTGGTGGACGCGACCGTCGCGGAGGGGCGCGCCGCCGTCGATCCGACGCTCGGCGACGACTGGCCGATGTTCCGACACCGGACGCGGCCCGAGTTCCTGCAGACGCTGCCGCACGTCCACGGCACGAGCGGGTTCTTCGTCGCCCGGTTGCTGGTCGCCTGAGGCGCCGCGAGTACGATCGCGCCGTGGGGTGGAGCGACTGGATCCGGGGCGATACCGAGGTCGAGCCCTCCCTCTACGCAGCGGATTTCCGGCGGCTCGGAGAGCAGATCGACAGCCTCCTGGTCGCGGGGTGCCGCGTGTTCCACTTCGACTGCGGCGACGGGCACTTCGTCCCGCCGGTGACGATCGGCCCCGTCGTGCTCCGCTCGATCGCGCCGTCGATCCACGAGGCGGGCGGGGTCCTCGACTGCCACCTGATGGTCGACGATCCGGTCCATCACTTCGAGGAGTTCGCTGCGTCGGGCGCCGACTCCGTCACGTTTCACGTCGAGGTCGCGGACGACCCGGCCGCGATCGCCGACCGCGCACGCGCGCACGGGCTCGCCGTGGGGGTCGTCTTCAACCCGGAGACGAGCCCCGAGCGGGCAGCCGAGGCGGCCGCTTCGGCCGCAGCGGAGATCGTGCTCTGCATGAGCATCCACCCCGGTTACTCGGGCCAGGCGTTCATGCCCGAGGCGCTGGGGAGGATCGAGACGCTCGCCGGGCTCGTGGACGTGCCGATCCAGGTCGACGGGGGCGTCGGCCGCGACAACGTGGAAACGCTGCACGCGGCGGGGGCTTCGCTGTTCATCGCCGGCAGCGCGATCTTCGGCGCTCCCGATCCCGCCGAGGCGTATCGCGGGCTCGCCGCGGCCGTCGCGTGAGCCTCGAGCGGGCGCTCGCGCTGGTCGACGCCGCGCAGGGGGGCGGCTATCCCAACCCGACCGTCGGCGCGGTGGTCGTCGCTCCAGGAGGTCAGACTCTCGGCGAGGGGGTCAGCGAGCCCGCGGGCGGGCGGCACGCGGAGGTCGTCGCCCTCGACACGGCCGGCAAGGCGGCGAGAGGCGCAACGCTCTACGTGACGATGGAGCCGTGCGCCCACCACGGCCGAACGCCGCCCTGCGTCGACCGCGTCGTCGAGGCGGGTGTCGCGCGGGTCGTCGCCGCGTGCGCCGACCCGAGCGCGGAGGCCCGCGGGGGAGCGGAGCGCCTGCGGGCCGCAGGCGTCGAGGTCGAGCTCCTCGACCTCGCCGAGGCGCGGCGCCAGAACGAAGCCTGGCGGACGTGGGCGGCGCTCGGGCGGCCGCACGTGACGCTCAAGCTCGCGGTCTCCGTCGACGGCCGCGCCGTGGTGCCGGGGCGGCGCTGGGTCACCGGCCCTCAGGCGCGGCGCAGGGTGCACGAGCTGCGAGCGTCCGTCGACGCCGTCGGCGTCGGCATGGGAACCGTGAGGGCGGACGCGCCGCGCCTCGACGCGCGCGAGGTCCCCGTGGCGCGACAACCGCGTCGTCTCGCGTTCGGCCGCGGCCCGCTCCCGGCGGGGTCGGAGCTCGAGTTGCACACGGGCCGGCTCGCGGACGAGCTCGCCGTGCTCGCCGCGGAGGGCGTCCAGTCGCTGCTGCTCGAGGGCGGCCCGACGATCGCGACCTCCTTCCTCTTCGACCGCCTCGTCGACCGGCTCCTCGTCTTCGTCGCACCGGTGATCGCCGGCGGCGGCGTAGCGATGCTCGGCGAGCTGCCCGAGCCGGTCGACCTCGGCGCACCGGAGGTCGAGCGGCTCGGAGGCGACGTCTTGCTCGAGTGGCGGCTTCGCGAGGTGTGAACGAAGCGGCGAGGCTGACGCCACGCCTCGGAAGTCACGCCCCGTACCCACGCCCGATCCACGGTAGCCTCGCTTCATGTTCACGGGCATCGTGCGGGAAGTCGGCCGCGTCGTCTCGGCGGACGGCGGCGAGAGCGGCCGGACGCTGGTCGTAGAAGCCCCGGAGACCGCGGCGTCGACCGCGGTCGGCGACTCGGTCTCGATCGGCGGCGTCTGTCTCACCGCCGAGTCCGTCGACGCCGGCCGGATCCGCTTCCACGCCGTCACGGAGACGCTCCGCCGCACGAGCCTCGGCCGTCTCGCAGCGGGTGGCGAGGTCAACGTCGAACCCGCGCTCCGGGCCGGCGAGCCGCTCGGCGGCCACGTCGTGCAGGGCCACGTCGACGGGCTGGGCCGGATCTCGTCGGTGGAGTGGGAGGGAGACGGCCTGCGGGTCGTCGTCGAGGCGTCGCCGGAGATCCTCCGCTACTGCGTGGAGAAGGGGTCGATCACGGTCGACGGTGTCTCGCTGACCGTGGCCGAGCTCCTCGAGGACGCGTTCGCGGTTGCGCTCGTGCCGCACACGCTGTCGGCGACGACGTTGCGTGACCTGGCTCCGGGGCAGGCGGTGAACCTCGAGGTAGACGTGCTCGCGAAGTACGTCGAGCGGCTGCTGGCGCCTCGCTGACCCAGGCTACGATGGCCCGGTGACGACGGTGTCCGAGCCCCAGACGAGCCCCTTCGCCAGCATCGAAGAGGCGATCGAGGAGATCCGTGCCGGACGGTTCGTCGTCGTCGTGGACGACGAGGATCGCGAGAACGAGGGAGACCTCACGATCGCCGCGCAGTTCGTGACGCCGGACGCGGTCAACTTCATGGCGACCCACGGCCGCGGCCTCATCTGCCTCTGCCTGACGCCCGAGCGTTGCGAGGAGCTCGGCCTGCGCCAGATGACCGACCAGAACGAGGCCCAGTTCGGGACCGCGTTCACCGTCACGATCGAGGCGCGCGACGGCGTCTCCACCGGCATCTCCGCCGCCGACCGCGCGCGGACGATCCAGGTCGCCGTCGACCCGACTTCGACGGCGTACGACCTCGTCTCGCCGGGCCATGTCTTCCCGCTCCGGGCGCGGAACGGCGGTGTCCTCCAGCGCTCGGGTCAGACCGAGGCGGCCGTCGACCTGGCGAGCCTCGCCGGCCTGGCTCCGGCGGGCGTCGTCTGCGAGATCATGAACGACGACGGGACGATGGCCCGCGTTCCCGACCTCGTCGAGTTCTGCGCGCGCCACGATCTCAAGCTCGTCACCGTCGCCGACCTGATCGAGTACCGCAAGCAGACGGAGAGGCTGATCGAGCGGGTCGTCTCGGTGCGTCTCCCGACCGAGTACGGCGACTTCCAGGCGGTCGCGTACCGCGAGACGCTGACCGGCAAGCAGCACGTCGCGCTCGTGAAGGGCGACGTCGACGGCAAGGAGAACGTCCTCGTCAGGGTGCACTCGGAGTGCCTCACCGGCGACGTCTTCCACTCGCGGCGCTGTGACTGCGGCGAGCAGCTCGAGCGGGCACTCGCGCGCATCGAGCAGGAGGGGCTCGGCGTCCTTCTCTACCTCGCGCAGGAGGGCCGGGGCATCGGCCTCCTCAACAAGCTGCGCGCGTACGAGCTGCAGGAGCAGGGGCTCGACACCGTGGAGGCGAATCTCGAGCTCGGCTTCCAGGCCGACCCGCGCGAGTACGGCATCGGCTCCCAGATCCTGTCGGACCTCGGGCTGAGCACGATCCGCGTGCTGACGAACAATCCGCGCAAGATCTCGGGGATCTCGGGTTACGGGCTCACCGCGGTCTCGCAGGAGCCGATCGAGATCGAGCCGAACGCCGAGAACCGCGGCTACCTCGAGACGAAACGGGACAAGCTCGGGCACACGATCGGCATGAGGCTGCACCATCAAAACGAGCGCTACGACGGCGCCGAGTTCTGAGGACGGTGGGATGAGCCGGATCGAAGAGGACGACGCACGGCAGCACGACGAGGAAGGCGGCTGGGACCCCGAGGAGGGCGGGCTCGAGCATGCGAGCGAGAACGTGCTGGAGTCGTGGCCGACCGAGCCCGCGCAGGCACAGAGCACCGAGGCGGAGGAGCCGCCGCCGTTCGACACCGTCGTCGAGCCGCCGCCGTTCGAGGCTCCGGACGACGCCGTGCCCCCTGAGGCCGCTTCGGCGCCCGACGCTGCCGTCCACGAGGAGCTCGAGGCGAACGAGGACCCGGCTGCCGCAGCGGGCGAGGCAATCGCAGAGCACGCGCCCGGCGAGCTCACGATCCCGCCTGGTTACGCGGTGCTCGAGGGCGAGCCGCGCGGCGGACGCCGGGCAGTCGGGATCGTCGTCTCGCGCTTCAACGGCGAGGTCACGGGGGCGCTCCTCGACTCGGCCCTCGCGGAGCTCGAGGCGCGGGAGGTCGACGCCGGCTCGATCACCGTGATGCCCGTCCCGGGAGCCTTCGAGCTTCCGCTCGCGGCAATGGCGCTCGCCAAGACGCGGCGCTTCGCGTGTGTCGTCGCCCTCGGCTGCATCATCCGCGGCGACACACCGCACTTCGACTACGTCGCCGGCGAGGCCGCATCCGGCCTGCAGCTCGCGGCGATCGAGACCGGTGTGCCAGTCGCGTTCGGCGTGCTGACGCTCGACCGTGCCGACCAGGCGGAGCCTCGCTTCGAGAAGGGCGCCGAGGCAGTCCGCACCGCGCTCGAGATGGCTGACCTCTTCTCGAACCTGCGCGCTGCAGCCGCTCGCTGACTCGTCCGCCGAGCAGGATTCGGCAGGAGCCGAATCCTGCGGCCTGATCCCCGCCTGCGGCGGGGCAGATCCCTGAAGGCGCCCGCTTCGCGGTCGCAACGGCCCGTGTGGCGGGGGTCAGTCCCCTCTCGGGGACAGACCCCTGGCGCTGCTACCATCCTCGGCCGCATGTCCAGGGTCTGCGTCATCTGCGGGAAGAAGCCCGCCACCGGCAACAACCGGTCGCACTCGATGGTCGCCACGAAGCGGCGCTTCAATCCGAACCTCCAGCGCGTCCGCCTGGTGCTCGACGGCAAGCCGAGCCGCGAGTACGTCTGCACGCGCTGTCTCAAGGCCGGCAAGGTCGTCAAGGCCGTCTAGCCCGCGGCCGATAGGCCGAGGGCCTAGACTCGCGCCGTGAGGAAGGGCACCGTCCTCTTGCGCGAGACCGAGCTCGGCCGCGTGACGATGACGACGGGCGCCATCGCCGCGATCGCGGGGAGGGCGGTCGAGGAATCGTTCGGCGTCGTCGACCAGGCCGACCGCCGGGGCCCACTGCGGCTGCTCGTCCGCAAGCACGACCCCGGCGTCCGCGTGCGGCAGTCGGACGACGGCCTCGCGCTCGAGCTGCACGTCGTCGTCGACTACGGGGTGAACCTCGCCGAAGTCACCGAGATGGTGCGCTCGCGCGTCGCGTACGAGGTGGGGCGGCATACGGGCCTGCCCGTGAAGGCCGTCGACGTGCACGTCGACAGCGCGCGGAGAGCGGAGTGATCGACCTCGCGACCGTGCGATTGCTCGCGGGGTCGGCGCTCGAGAGCATCACGCGACAGCGGACGCGGATCAACGCGCTGAACGTCTATCCCGTCCCGGACGGGGACACGGGGACGAACCTGGAGAAGACGATGGAGGGCATCGTCGCGGCGCTCGAGCGCTCGGAGGCGTCGACGACGGCGAGCCTTGCAGCGGAAGTCCAGCGCGCCGCGACGATGGAGGCGAAGGGCAACTCGGGAGTGATCCTCTCCACGATCGTCCGCGGCATGGCCCGCGTGCTCGGCGAGGCCGAGCGCGTCGACGGCGCCGTGATGGCCGAGGCCCTCCGCGCCGGCGCGACGAGCGCCTACCAGGCGGTGAAGGTTCCCGTCGAAGGGACGATGCTCACCGTGATCCGGGAGATGGCCGAGGAGGCCCAGCTTCCGGAGGTTCGCGCGCTGCCGGTCGTCGAGGGGCTCACCCGAATCGTGGCGCGCGGTGACGACGCGGTCGAGCGGACGCCGGAGATGCTCGACAAGCTCAGAGAGGCCGGCGTCGTCGACGCCGGGGGGGCGGGGCTCGTCGAGCTCGTGCGAGGAGTGCTCCACGGGCTGACCGGGGAAGAGCTGCCCGACGCGACCGGCGTCGCCGAGGAGCTGACCGAGGAGGCGATCCATCTCGACGAATCGGAGTTTCGGTACTGCACGGTGTTCGTGGTCGAAGGACAGGCACTCGACCTCGATGCCCTCCACTCGCAGCTCGAGCCGCTCGGCGACTCGCTCCTCGTGACGGGAGACGAGACAGTGGCCAAGATCCACGTCCACACCGACGAGCCGGACGGCGCGCTGGCGATCGGCCGCGCTGTCGGCGTCGTCGACCAGGAGCGCGTCGAGATCGGCGACATGCGGAGCCAGGCCGCGGAGCGCGAGCGGTGGCTGGCGCAGCTCCACGCGGCAGCGCAGGCACTGCCGTCCGACGTGGCGCTCGTCGCAGTCGCGCAGGGCGCGGGCAACCGCGAGATCCTGCGGAGCGAGGGAGCCTCGATCGTGATCGAGGGCGGGCAGACGATGAACCCGTCGGTGGGTCAGATCCTCGAGGCAGTGACGGCCGTGAACACGGACCACGTGATCGTGCTGCCGAACAACCCGAACGTGCGGCTCGCGGCGGAGAACGCGGCGGCAGAGTCGACGAAGGACGTCCGTGTGATCGCCACGGCGTCGGTGCCGGAAGGCATCGTCGCGGCGTTCGAGTTCGACGCGTCCCGGAACGTGGACGTCAACGAGGCGGCGATGCGCGACGCTGCCGGGGCGATCGAGACGGGTGAGATCACACGAGCGTCGCGGGACGCGACCGTCGACGGCGTGACCGCCGCCGAGGGCGATTTCCTGGCGCTCGTCGACGGACGTGCAGTCGCGGCCGGGGGGAACCTCTGGGACGCGCTCGACGCGCTGCTCGAGCGGTTCGCCGCCGACGGCCGCTCGTATGTCCACGTGCTCCGCGGGGAGGGCGCGCCCGGCGACGACGAGCTCCGCGCTCGCGCAGAGGCGCACGGCCTCGAGACCGTGGTCTCGCAGGGGGGGCAGCCGCACTACCCGGTCCTCCTCTGGGCGGAGTAGAACGTGGCGACCCGCGTCCTGCTCGTCGAGGACAACGCGGTGTACCGCTCTTCGCTGGAGCTCCTGCTCGGGCTGCAGACGGGGCTCGAGGTGGTCGGCGCCGTCGGCACGGGGGACGAGGCCGCGAAGGCGGCGCGCGAGCTCGCCGCCGACGTCGTCCTGATGGACTACCGGCTGCCGGGGCTAGACGGCGCCGCCGCGACCCGCGCGGTGATCGCCGCGTCCGGCGCGGCCGTCGTCTGCCTGACCGCCGAGGCGACTGCGGAAGAGCGGGAGGAGATCCTGCGCGCCGGAGCCGTCGCGCTCGTCGAGAAGGGGAGCCCGATCGACGGTCTCGCGGGCGCGATCCGCGCCGCCGCCGCGTAGGCTTCCGCGCGTGCGGCTGACGCGCGAGAACACCGCGATCGTGCTCGACTCGACCTCCGACTTCGTCGACGCGCGCGACCGGCACGCGAACATGAGGCTCGTCCCCCTGTACGTCCTCTTCGACGGCGAGTCGCTGCGCGATCACGTCGACATCGGCCCCGAGCAGTTCTACGAGCGGCTCGCGGCCGCGAGGACGCTTCCCACGACGTCGCAGCCCACGCCGGCCGACTTCCTCGCCTGCTACGAGGAGCTGGTCGCCGCCGGCTACGAGCGGATCTGGTCGCTCCACCTCACGTCGAAGCTCTCGGGCACGTTCGAGTCCGCCGTCCGCGCCGCCGAGCAGCTCGGCGGCGACCGGGTACGGCTGGTCGACACCGAGACGGCGTCTCTCGCCGTTGCCCTGCTCGCCGAGGCCGTCGACCGCCGACTCGACGCCGGGACGAGCGACGAGGAGATCGAGAGCCTCGTCGAGCGGTTCAAGGAGACGAACGGCGTCGTCTTCACCGTGGCGACGCTCGAGTATCTGCAGAAGGGCGGGCGGATCGGCAAGGCCCAGGCGCTCGCCGGGTCCCTGCTCAACGTCAAGCCGATCCTCACGGTCGAGGACGGCGTGATCGTGCCGCTCGGTCGCGTCCGCGGCCGGCAGAAGGCGCTCGAGGAGTTCGCGAAGCTCTTCGCCGAGAAGACGGAGGACCGTGACGGGCTGCGCATCGCGATCGCGCACGCGGACGCGCCGGAGTGGGTGGAGGTGCTCACGGACATGGCCGCCAAGGTGAGGCCGAAGGCGACGCTCGAGCTCGTCGAGCCGCTCGGCGCGGTCGTCGGCACGCACGCAGGCCCCGGAGCGGTCGGGTTCTTCTGGTTCCAGGACTGACCCGGCCGCGGGTCGGGGTCAGTCGTCCCGCCCGTCGTGGCCGGATCCGTGACCGTGGTCGTCGGGCTCCGTCTGCGTGCCGGTATCGGTCGTGGTCACTCCGGGGACGGTGCCCGTCGCCGGTCCGAGGTCGAGGGTCGTCACCGGCTGGAGACGGCCGACGGGGTCGTGGCGCTCCGAGGCGAGCCCGAGCAGCGCGACGTTCGCGACCACGACGGCCGCCACCCCGGCCAGGACGAGGAAGACCCAGATGCCGCGGGCGCCTCTCACGACGTCGAGGATACGGCCGACGGCACTTTGGCCGGCGACCGGCCGCGCGCCGGACTCGGCCGGTAGAGGGCGCGGAACACCGTGGCGACGGCGACCGTTCCGAGAGCGCCGGCGTAGAGCGCGATCGCCCACGGCGCACCGCTGTCGCTCCCGGCGGCGAGGCCGTGCAGGGTGGCCGCCGCGAACAGGCCGTAGCTCGCCCAGTGCAGGCGCCGCCAGGCGCGCGTGCCGATCCGCTTCCGCACCGAGAACGACGCGATCAGGACGGCGAGCAGCTCGGCGCTCGCGACACCGAGGCCGGTCCAGACCGGCCGGTAGGGGACGAGCCCCGGAACCACGAGCGCGAGCGGGCCGATCGCCACCGTGCTGTCGAGCACGAGCGCGACGCCGTGGAGGCTCGTCATCCCGAGCGCCGCGAGGGCGAGCGTCCGGTGGACGTCCGTCACGGCGGCCGGACGAAGGGCCTTCCCGAGAGGTCGCGACTTCAGGACGAGCCCTGCGAGCATCGAGGCGGTGACGAGGAGGTAGGCCGTCAGCCCCGACGCGCGGGCGAGGATCCAGAACGTCGGGTCGTGTCTCACGCGAGCCCTCCGGCGACGATCGTGCGGCCGTCCGCCAGGACGAGGACACGTGGGACGTCCAGCTCGGCTCCGAGGAACGCCGCCGTTGCGAGCGCCTCCGCCTCGGCCGCCGTGGCCGCGAAGACGGTCGCGCGAACGACGTCGATTCTCGCGGGCAAGCCCGTCGTCGGGTCGATCAGGTGGTGCGCCTCCACTCCGCGCCGCCGCCAGCGGCGGCGGTCGCGCCCACTCGTCGCGAGCGCGCCCGCCGTCAGCTCGAGCGTCAGGTCGTCGGTCACGGCGACCGGCCAGCGGCCGGAGCGGACGGTGAGGTCGCCGCCGAGGTTGACGAGGCACGGGCCTGCCGTCGCGAGTCGCTCCGCCACACGGTCTGCGGTGTAGCCCTTCGCGATCCCGCCGAGGTCGAGTCTCACGCCGTCGCCCAGCGAGACGACGTCCCCCTCCACCTGGACTCGACCGCCGCAGCGCCGCGGACGCCCGTCGGTGGCGACGTCGCCGAGCAGCTCGAACGAGCGGTCGTAGCCTGCGGCGACGACTGCATCGTGCACCGTCGGGTCGAACAGTCCCGATGTGCGCTCGCGCGCCTCCAGCGCGAGCTCGACGACCCGCACGAGGTCCGGGCCGCACCGCATCGCGCCGCGGCGGTTGAGCTGCGAGAGCTCCGAGCCCTCGCGAAACCGGGAGAGCAGCCGCTCGAGCCGCTCGACCTCCGCCTCGCAACACCGCAGCAGGTCGCGCGCCGGGGGGCCGGGCTGCGCGTCGAGGAGCAGCTCGACGTCCGTTCCCATCGCCCGGAAGGCATGTCGCAGCATCAGGAGGTCCTCGTCGAGGTGATCGCGGGGACCGTGACGATGCGAACGGGCGGCGGAGCCGCGGCGGTCGCCGCGGCGCGGGCGGCGACCTTCGCGCGATACGTGGCCCAGCGCTGCGCCGCGGCGGTCTGCGCAGCGGCGGCCTCCAGCCGGACGCGCGCCTCCCGGCGGTCGAGCGCCGCCACGCGGGGGTCGGACGTGGAGGCGGCCGACGACCAGGGACGGGCGGCGATCCCGGCCCAGAGGACGAAGAAGGCGAGCAGCGACCCTGCGACGACGTAGACGCGGCCCAGGAAGCTAGTCATCGTGGCCGCCGTCCTCGTGCTCGTCGCCCTCGTGCTCGTACGGCTCGCCGTGCGACTGCGACGCGCGGACGACGACGACGCGCGGCGCCGACTGCGCGGCCGGGGCGGCCGGCAGGGCCGGAGGGCGTTCCGCGCGGAGCCGCCGGACCTGGGCCTCCGCGCGGTCGAGCTGTGCGGCGCGGCGTGCGATCTGCGCGTCGCCGGCCGAGGCGTGCTGGCCGAGCGCCATCGTGCGCGTCAGGGCGAGCGCGCCGGCGACGACGGCCAGTCCCAGGAGCAGGCTCGTGAGCAGTGCGTGTCGGCGCTTCACGGTTTCACCTCCGTCGTTCGATCTCGGCTGATCCCGACGGTACGGCGACGCGTTCCGGCGCCGGGCAAAGGGATGGCCAGGAAACGCCAGACAGAGGCCAAGGCTCCTGGGGACGACCGCCCGGCGTCCCTACGATTCGCGCATGCGCGTGCTGATCGTCGAGGACGAGGACGCGATCGCCGAGCCGCTCGCCGAGGGGCTGCGCCGGGAGGGGTTCGACGTGACGCGCGTCGCCACCGGCGAGGAAGGGCTCGCTCATGGGGCGGACGCGGAGGTCGTCCTGCTCGACGTACGGCTGCCCGACGTCGACGGGTTCACCGTGTGCCGGGAGCTCCGCTCGCGGTCGGACGTGCCGATCATCATGGTCACGGCGAAGGGAGAGGAGATCGACCGGGTCGTGGGGCTCGAGCTCGGAGCGGACGACTACGTGGTCAAGCCGTTCGGCGTCCGCGAGCTCGTCGCCAGGATCCGTGCCGTCACACGGCGCACGACGCGCCGCGAAGGGAGCACGCGACTCGTCGCCGGGCCGGTCGAGATCGACACGCGCGCCCGCAGCGTCGCCGTCGACGGCCGCCGTGTCGAGCTGACGCCCAAGGAGTACGACGTCCTCGTCGCGCTCGTGGGCGCCGACGGCGCCGTGGTGTCGAAGCAGCGTCTGCTCCAGGAGGTGTGGGGCGGGAGCTGGCTCGGAGCGGGCAAGACGGTGGACGTGCACGTCGCCTCGCTCCGACGCAAGCTGGGCGACCCGGACGTCGTCCAGACCGTGCGCGGCGTCGGGCTTCGCATCCGCGCGTGACCGCGAGACTGCTCGTCGCCGCGGTGGGCATGACCACGGTCGTGCTCGCCGCTCTGGTCGTTCCCCTCGGAATCGCGAACGCGCGCTCGGAGCGACGCGACCTCGAGTCGAAAGTGGAGCGGGATGCCCAGGCGCTGTCGTCCATCGTGGAAGACGGGCTCGAGCGCGCCGACCCGGCCGTGATCGCGAGCGGTGCGCGCGTCGCCCGTGCGTACGAGGCGCGCACGGGCGGCCGCGTCGTGGTCGTCCGTCGGAACGGCGTCGCGGTCGTCGACTCGGAGGGAGGTGTGGGGCGGAGCTTTCGCTCGAGGCCCGAGATCGCCGCGGCGCTCGACGGACGCATCTCGGTCGGCACCCGTCCCTCGCGGACGCTCGGCACGGACCTGCTCTACGTCGCCGTGCCGGTGGCGTCGAGCGGACGGGTGCACGGCGCCGTGCGGGTGACGTATCCGACATCCGAGGCCGACCGCCGTGTCCGGCGCTTCTGGCTCGTGCTGAGCGCGATCTCCCTGAGCGCGCTGGCCGCCGCTGCCGTCGTGGGCGTGCTGCTCGCGCGTTGGGCCACGCGGCCGCTGACGAAGCTCGAGTCCGCGGCCGGGCGCGCCGGGGCAGGTGACCTCACCATTCGTGCTCCCGTCGAGGGGCCGCACGAGGTCCGGTCGGTCGCGACGGCGTTCAACACGATGGTGGGCCGGCTCGAGGAGCTGCTCTCCGCCCAGGAGGCTTTCGTCGCGGACGCCTCCCACCAGCTCCGGACGCCGCTGACCGGGCTCCGGCTGCGGCTCGAGAACCTCGAGCGCGACGTCGGGTCGGAGGGCGAGGCGAGCCTCGCCGCAGCGACGGCCGAGGTCGAGCGGCTGTCGGATCTCGTCGACGGGCTGCTCGCGATCGCGCGCGCGGACCACGTCACCCGCCCGCCGGGCGACGTCGACCTCGCGGCCGTCGTGCGAGACCGGGTGGACGCCTGGGCTGCCCTCGCCGAAGAGCGCGGCCTCGGGCTCCGGTTCGGCTCGTCCTCGACGCCGGTCGTGCGCGCGGGCCGCGACCGGGTCGAGCAGGTGCTCGACAACCTCCTTTCGAACGCGTTCGAGGCGGTCGGCCCGGGTGGCGAGGTCGAGGTGTCGACCGCTGCGACGGGCGCGTACGGCGAGCTCCGCGTCCGGGACGACGGGCCGGGGCTCTCCGACGAAGAGAAGCTCCATGCGTTCGAGCGCTTCTGGCGCAAGCGCACGACTCCGGGCTCCGGCCTCGGGCTCGCGATCAGCCGTCGGCTCGTCGAGCTCGACGGCGGGACGATCCACTTGGAGGACGCGCCCGCCGGGGGAGCGGTCGCCGTCGTGCGTCTCCCGCTCGCCTCCGGCGCGGCGGGGGGCACGTCCGGCTCCGGGTCGTAGACTCGGTCCCGGTGCCTTCCGCGACGCCACGCACCCGGCCGCGAGCCGGCTTTGCAGGGCTGGACCAGCCCGAGCGCCTGCCCCGGACGCGCTCGATTCCCCGTCCGACGCTGCTCGAGCAGCCGGTCGAGACGCTGCCCGGGGTCGGCCCGGGGTTGCGACGGAAGCTCGCGCGCCTCGGGATCGCGACGGTGGGCGACGTCCTCGCCCACCGGCCTCGGCGCTACGAGTCGGCGGCCGAGGAGCGGACGATCTCGGAGCTCTTCGGGGACGACGAGGCCGTGCTCGACGTGACGGTGCGCCGCGCGTCGGCCCGGCGCCGCGGCCGCCTCCACATCCTCACCGCCCATGTCGCCGACGCGACCGGCGACATCCGCGCGACGTGGTTCAACCAGCCCTGGCTCGAGGCGAGGCTCGTGCACGGTACGCGCCTGCGGCTCCGGGGCAAGCCGAGCCGCTACGGGTTTCAGGTCTCCTCCTACGACATCGGTGAGGCTGCCGAGACGGCCGACTTCGCACCGGTCTACCCGTCCACGGCCGACCTCGCGCAGAAGACGCTGCGCTCGATCACGGAGGCGGCGCTCGCGTTCGCGCGGGACGGCGGCGAGCCGCTTCCGGCCGCCGTCCGCACCGCCGAGTCGTGGCCGTTGCGCGCCGATGCCGTCGTCCGCCTCCACCGGCCGCGCTCCGATGACGAGGCCGAGCGGGCACGCCGCCGCCTCGCGCTCGACGAGCTCCTGACGCTCCAGCTCGCGCTTCGCCGCCGCGCGACCGAACGCGAGGTGCTCGTGGCCGAGCCGCTGCCGCCGCCGGCTGAGCTCGTCGTCCGCTACCGCGATGCATTGCCGTTCGTCCTCACCGACGCGCAGGACACGGCGATCGCCGAGATCGACGCCGATCTCGCCCGCTCGACGCCGATGCAGCGCCTCCTGCAGGGAGACGTCGGCTCGGGGAAGACGGCAGTCGCGCTCTACACGCTGCTGCGGGCGGTCGAGGGAGGCCGCCAGGGCGCGCTGATGGCGCCGACGGAGACGCTCGCCGAGCAGCATTTCCTGACGATCGAGGCGCTCTGCACGGAGCTCGGCGTCCGGGTTGCTCTGCTCACGTCGAGCCTCACGGCGCGCGAGCGGCGCGCCGCCCACCAACTCGTCGCATCGGGCGACGTCGGCATCGCCGTCGGGACCCACGCGCTCATCCAGCGCGAGGTGGAGTTCTCCGACCTTGCCGTCGCGGTCGTCGACGAGCAGCATCGCTTCGGCGTGGAACAGCGGGCCGCCCTCGCCGAGGGACGCAGCCCGCACGTGCTGCACATGACCGCGACGCCGATCCCGCGCACGCTGGCGCTGACGGTGTACGGCGACCTCGCCGTCTCGGAGATTGCGGCCCCGCCCGCGAACCGAAAGCCGATCAAGACCGCATGGGTGACCGAGGAACGAAGCCCCGAGGCCTACGCGCGCCTGCGAACGCACCTCGACGACGGTCGGCAGGCCTACGTCGTCTGCCCGCTCGTCGAGGGGTCGGAGACGACCCTCGCCCGGGCAGCAGAGGACGAGGCGGCGCGGCTGCGCGCCCATGAGCTCTCCGGCTACCGCGTCGGCTGCGTCCACGGCCGGCTCAAGACGGCGGAGCGGCGGGCGACGATGGCGGCGTTCAAGGACGGGGAGCTCGACGTGCTGGTCGCGACGACCGTGATCGAGGTCGGAGTCGACGTGCCCAACGCGACGATCATGATCGTTCAGGAGGCCGACCGCTTCGGCCTCGCCCAGCTGCACCAGCTGCGCGGGCGCGTCGGGCGCGGCGCGGAGCAGTCGTACTGCCTGCTCGTCTCGCGGCATCGCGACGAGCTCTCGGAGACTGCGGTCGAGCGCCTCGAGGCGATGGTCTCGACGACCGACGGGTTCGAGCTCGCCGAGCGCGACCTCGAGATCCGCGGCGAAGGCCAGCTCGTCGGCGCCCGCCAGTCGGGGCTGACGGACCTCCGCTTCACCAGTCTGCGCGCCGACCGCGACCTGCTCGAGCGCGCCCGCGAGCTTGCCGTGACGCTCGACGGCGAGACACTCCTCGACGCGGCGGTCGAGCGGCTCCTCGGTGAGGCGGAGCACGTCGGCGAGTCGTAGCGGCATGCGGATCATCGCCGGCACGCACGGGGGGCGCAGGATCGCGGCACCGAAGGGCGCGCACACGCGGCCGACGGGGGATCGCGTGCGCGAGGCGCTCTTCAACCTGCTCGGCCCCGTCGACGGCGCGTCGGTGCTCGACCTCTACGCGGGCTCGGGCGCGCTCGGACTCGAGGCCCTGTCGCGCGGTGCGCGCCGGTGCCTGTTCGCCGAGACCGACGCCGCCGCCTGCCGGGTCATCCGGGCGAATCTCGCGAGCCTCGGGCTCACCGGCGGCCTCGTGGTGCAGCGCGACGCGCTCGCCGTGCTGAGGGACGAGGCGTCGGCCGCACGCCGCCACGAGCTCGTCCTCCTCGACCCGCCCTACGGGCGCTGGGCCGACGTCGAGGAACGGCTCGGCCGGCTGCTCGCGCCCGTGCTCGCCGACGCGGCCGTCGTCGTCGTCGAGACGGACGCCGCGATCCAGCCGACGCTCCCCTTGTCCCTCCGGACGACGCGGCGGTACGGTTCCGCCCGTCTCACCCTCTTCGACCCATGACCGACCGCGAGCCCATCGTCGCCATCAATCCGGGGACCTTCGACCCCGTCACGCTCGGGCACGTCGACGTGATCAAGCGCGCAGCCGCGATCTTCGACCGGGTCGTCATCGGCGTCGTCCGCGACCCGCACCACAAGCAGACGCTGTTCACCGTCGAGGAGCGCGTCGCCTTCCTCGAGGACGCGCTCGCCGACGTCGGGAACGTCGTCGTCGACGTCTTCAGCCAGCTCGTCGTCGACTTTGCGCGCAAGCACGGCGCCAGGACGATGGTGAAGGGCCTCCGCGTGATCGCCGACTTCGAGTGGGAGTTCCAGATGAACCGGCTCAACCACCTGCTCGCGCCCGAGGTCGAGACGATGTACGTCATGTCGAGCCCCGAGTACGCCTTCGTCTCCTCGAGCGGCGTCAAGGAGATCGCGTCGTTCGGCGGCAGGGTCGAGAGCCTCGTCACCCCCGCAGTCGCCGAGCGCTTCCGCGAGCTCTACCCGAACGGCCGCCCGGGTGCGCCTCTCAGTCCTCAGGACTAGCCAGGCGCGGGGGGAGCCATGGTTCCCCCACCGGCCCTCCGTTCGCGTTCCGCCATCGCCCCCGCTGTCCGGCCTCCCGCCGCAACGGTCGGTAACCGTGCGAGCGGCACGACGATGCGGCACTGCGGTCGTACCTCGGCCGCACACACGCAATCCGGCACCACAAGTACCATCCGGGGCATGGACGTCCTCGTACTCATCGACAAGCTCGACGATCTCGTGCACAACGCGAAGGCGGTGCCGCTGACCGACCAGGTCCGCATCGACCGCGAGGAGATCTACGACATTCTCGACCAGATGCGCGCGACGATCCCCGAGGAGATCAAGCAGGCCCGGTGGATCGTGAAGGAGCGCCAGGAGATGCTCGCGGAGGCGAAGCGCGAATGCGACCGCCTGATCGGCGAGGCCCGCGAGCAGGCGATGCGCGAAGCGTCGCAGACGGAGATCGTCAAGCTGGCCGAGCGCCAGTCACAGGACATCGTCGAAGAGGCGCGGCGCGACGCACGCGAGACGCGTCTCGAGATGGAGGACTGGGCCGACGGGATCCTCTCGACGCTCGAGGTCAACCTCGACAAGTTCCTCGGCGCCGTCCGGCGAGGCCGCGAGCGGCTCCACGAGCGCTCACAGGAGACGGTCGTCGCCGGCATCGGCCCGATCGATCGCGACGGGGCGGTGCCGGAGGTCGAGAGCTACCAGTAGGACGCGAGGCTCCGCCTCGCGTCCGGAGGATCGAGTCGGCGGGGATCCGCCCTCCGGCGGATCCCCGTCCGTTCGTCCGTCAGCCCATCGGAACCTGGACGAGCCGGTAGCCGGCGACGCCGGCCAGCACGGGATCGCCCTGGCGCCAGGCCTTGACGAAGAACTGCACCGCGTACGCGGGCCGGATCTCCGGAAAGTCCTGTTCCGGAGTGACCGTGAGCTGGAGCCAGCCGTCCTGCCCCGTCTTCTGGTCCTGGGCGTTCCGGGTCACGAGCGGCGTGGAGCGCAAGAACACCAGCGCGTCACGGACGACGTAACCGCGCGTGTCCTTCACCTTGATGCGGACGGTGATCGGCTCCGTGCGCGACCGCACGGGGCTCGGCGAGAACTGCGCCTGGTCGACGACGAGCCGCTCGTTCGACGGGACGCTCGTGACCGGGATCGACTTCTCGCCGTTCGGCAGCGTGATCACGCCGGCAGGCCCCGGAGGCGCCTGCGGGCCCTGCACGACGCCGCTCTGCGCCGTCAGCCTGGTCGCTTCGCCCCGCGAGTTCCGCGCGATGACGCGTGCCCTCATCGTCTTGCCGACGTCACCCTCGCGGAGCACGTAGGAGTCGTCGCGGAAGCCCGCCTGCACGATGCAGTTGTTGCCTCCCGTGTCGCAGCGGAGCCAGTTGAACGTGAAGGCGATCGGCTGCTGGCCGTTCCACGTCCCGGGGTTGACGCGGATCGTCTGCCCCTGCGCGGGAGTCCCGCTCAGCGTCGGAGCCTGCACGTTGACCGGGCGTCCGGCGTCAGCTGCCCGGACGAGCGCGGTCGCGTTCGACGCGACGGTCCTCGAACCGTCCGCGTTCGACGCGGTCACCCTGACTCGCAGGCGATGATCGACGTCGGCCGTCGCGACGACGTACTTGGTCGTCGTGGCTCCGCCGATCGCGGCGCAGTCGCCTCCGGACGGGAGGCCGCCGCCCCGCGGGCAGCGCACCCACTGATACGCGAAGCTGGTGGGCGAGCCGTTCCACGACCCCTGGCTCGCCGTCAGCTCCGAGCCGACGACGGCGCTGCCGCTGATCCGCGGCTCTGCCGTGTTGTCCGGCGTCGCCGTGGTGACGGCTCCTCCGCCTCCCGGCAGCGCCAGGACGGTCGCGAGCGACGCGAGCGCGGCGGCCGCGAGCGTCCAGGCAACTGTGGTCCTGCGTGTCGTACGCATCGCGCGTCCTTTCCTCGATGGGAGAGACGAGACAGGAGATATCCGCGATCCCAGGCGCCGAACCGCCTGCTTACGGAAGTTTCACCCCGTTTACGGATCCTTCATGCTCCGCTGACAGCCGGCTGACAGGCGGCGGCGACCCGACTACCTTCTTCCCGTGGTCGACTGGACGGCTCGCGCCTGGCTCGCCGAGGCGCACGAGTGGATCGAGCAACGCCTCGGCGGTCTGGGCGCCCGCCGGACGGGCCCGATCGAGCAGCCGCACGTCCGCCCGTGGTCGACGGCCATGCGTGTGCCGACCTCGGCCGGCGACCTCTGGTTCAAGGCGAACGCCCCGCTGCTCCGGTACGAGGCAAGCGTCGTCCAGATCCTCTCGCGAGTGCGTCCAGACCTCGTTCCCGAGCTCGTCGGGGTGGAGCCAGAGCGCGGCTGGATGCTCATGCGCGCCGGCGGTGAGCGGCTGCGCGAGGTCGTCGCGGAGGAGCGCCGGCTCGACCGGTGGCTCGACGTCCTCCCGCTCTACGCCGAGCTCCAGCTCGCCGCCGCGCCCCGGGCCGAGGAGCTGGTCGCGCTCGGCACGCCCGATCTCCGGCTCGCGAGTCTCCCTCGGGTCTACTCGCGCCTCGTCGGCGAGACCGAGGGTCTCTCGCCGGAGCAACGCAATCGCCTGATCGACCGTGCGGCCGATGTCGAAGCGATGTGCCGGGAGCTCGCGGAGCTGGGAGTCCCCGAGACGATCCAGCACAACGACCTCCACGATGGTCAGGTGTTCGTCTCGGGGGATCGCAGTCTCGTGTTCGACTGGGGCGACTCGTGCGTCTCGCATCCCTTCACGACGATGTCCGTCACGCTCGAGGGCCTTCTCGCGTGGGGCCTCGACGACGTCGAGGGGTCGGTCGACACGACGCCGTTCCGCGACGCCTACTTCGAGCCATTCTCGGGTCGCGAGGAGCGCGAGGACCTCGCGCGGGCGATGGCGTCAGCGCTCCGCCTCGGCTGGATCTGCCGCGCCGCCGTGACCCTCCCGCTTGCCCTTGCGCTCGACGGCGCGCCGCGCGACCAGCTGCTCGACCAGGTGCGGACGCAGCTGCGGATGTTCCTCGACGGCACGCCGGCCTGAGCACTCACCGCGTGGCGCTACCCTCGGGCGGATGGCCGGCTTCCCCGTCAGACGACTTCGGCTCCGACCCGGTGAGGAGCACCGTGAGGTCGTCCCCGTCACGCTCGAGCCATTCGTCTTCGGCGGCCAGCAGTACGTGGCCAACCCGTCCGAGGCTCCCGCCGAGCTGGTCGTCCAGCGCGCGACCACGGGCGACGTGTTCGGACTGAACGTCTCGACACAGCTCGAGGGCCCGTGCATGCGCTGTCTCGCCGAGGCCGTCGCCCGGGTGGACGTCGACGCGCAGGAGTACGAGGCCAGCGACCCCGGAGCCGACGAGGAGCTCCGCTCGGAGTACGTCTCGGACGGCGAGCTCGACGTCCACGCGTGGGTGCGCGACCAGGTGGCGTTCGCGGTTCCCGACCAGATCCTCTGCCGACCCGATTGCGCGGGCCTCTGCCCGGTCTGCGGCAAGGACCTGAACGTCGAGCCGCACACCCATGATGACGAGGCGGTCGATCCCCGCTGGGCCGCGCTCGAGGCGCTCCGCACGGAGACGGACGGATAGCGCTGCTACGGTGGGCGGGCGCTTCGGCGCTCGCCCATGACGGACTGAACGCGGACACATGCCCCGGCAGCCCTCCACGGAGGCGCTGCGACGTCCCGTCAGGAGGTTTCCGTCGTGCGAGCCCGTCTTTCCGGTGTCTCGAAGTCCCATGGTGCGCAGGTCGTCCTCGAGCAGGCATCGCTCGAGATCGGCCCCGGCGCACGCATCGGTCTCGTCGGGCCGAACGGCGTCGGCAAGTCGACGGTCCTTCGCCTGCTCGCAGGAGAGGAGGCGCCGGACTCGGGTGTCGCGGCGATCGACCCGCCGCACGCGACGGTTGCCCATCTTCCCCAGGAGCCGGAGCGCCGGCCGGGCGAGACGCTGCAGGCCCGCCTCGCGCGCCTGACCGGCGTCGCGGCCGCAGAGCGGGCGGTCGAGCGAGAGGCGAGGGCGCTCGCCGCCGGTGGCGTCGATGCCGCGTCGCGCTACGACGCTGCGCTCACCCGGTTCCTGGCGTTGGGAGGCGGGGATCTCGACGCGCGGGCTGCCACCACGTGTGCTCGGCTCGGGCTCGGCGTCGACCTCGACCGGCCGTTCGATGGGCTGTCTGGCGGTGAGGCGGCGCGCGCCTCGCTCGCTGCAGTCCTCCTCGCGCAGGCCGACCTTCTCCTGCTCGACGAGCCGACGAACGACCTCGACGCAGACGGGCTCGCCCAGCTCGAGGAGTTCGTCGACGGCTTCCGGGGCGCGATCGTCGCCGTGTCCCACGACCGTGCGTTCCTCGACCTGACCGTGCGGCGGATCGCCGAGATCGACCCTCGCTCGCACGCGATCGTCGAGTGGGCTGGCGGTTGGTCGGACTACGCCGCGCGTCGGGACGAGGCACGCCGCGCTGCGTATGCGCGCTTCGCCGACGTGCAGGGCCGTCGCCGCGAGCTGGCGACTCTTCTGTCGACGAGACGGACGGAGGCGCGGTCGCAGGGCACGGGGCTCGGCGAGAAGTCCGGCGGGGCAGACCGCCGCGGCACGAATGCGCTGCGGACGAAAGTGCGGCAGACAGAGAAGCTGCTCGAACGGAATCCACTCCCCGAGAAGCCGTTCGAGCCGTGGGAGCTCCGGCTCGAGCTCCGGGCCGCGGGACGCCTACCCTCGCCCGTGCTCCGACTCTCCGGCGCCGTTCTCGAGCGCGGTGCGTTCCGTCTGGGGCCGCTCGACCTCGAGCTGCAGCCCGGCGAGCGGCTCGCGATCACCGGGCCGAACGGGTGCGGGAAGACGACGCTGATCCGCGCACTCCTCGGCGAAGTGGGGCTCTCCGCCGGCAGCCTCCAGATCGGTCGCGGCGTCGTCCCAGGCGTGATCGGGCAGGAGCGAGTCTCGTACTCTTCGTCGGAGCCGCTGCTCGACGCGTTCAGAGGTCGAGCCGGCATGCACGCCGTGGACGCGCGGACACTGCTGGCGAAGTTCGGCCTCGGCGCCGCGCACGTCCTGCGCCCGTGCGAGACGCTCTCGCCCGGCGAGCGCACCAGGGCGCACCTCGCGGAGCTGCAGGCGGCAGGCGTCAATCTGCTCGTCCTCGACGAGCCGACGAACCACCTCGACCTCGAGGCGGTCGAGCAGCTCGAACAGGCGCTCGCGAGCTGGGACGGCGCACTCGTCGTCGTCTCGCACGACCGCCGCTTCCTGGAGGCCGTCGGGCCGACAAGGGCTCTCGCGCTCGGCTAGCAGGTACACTCCCGGCCGCTCATGGCCGTCCCGAAGCGAAAGACCTCGCAGTCCCGCCGCGACAAGCGCCGGGCGCAGCACGCGATCTCCGCACCGCGCGTCTCGACGTGCGAGAACTGCGGCTCGCCGAAGCAGGCGCACCGCGTCTGTCCGACGTGCAACACGTACCGCGGGCGCGAGATCAGGCCGCTGCGGGCGCCCGCGCCGTAGAGCCGAGCTCAATGGCGACCCGCGTCGCGGTCGACGCCCTGGGCGGCGACCACGCGCCCGGCGAGATCCTCGCGGGCGCCGTCGCAGCCGCCTCCGAGACGATCGCCCCGGTCCTCTTCGGCCGGGCCGACCTCGACCCGCACGGGCTCGAGCTGATTGCCTGCGGAGACCTGATCGCGATGCACGAGAAGCCGGCCGAAGCCGTCCGGGCAAAGCCGGATTCGACGCTGGCACGCGCCGTCCGCGCGGTTGGCGACGGCGAGGCCGACGCGGTCGTCTCCGCCGGGAACACGGGAGCGATGCTCGCCGCGTCGCTCCTCCATGTCCGGCGGCTCCCCGGCGTCCTCCGTCCCGGGATCGCCATAGTGATCCCCGGCCGGCGCGGCCCGACGGTGCTCATCGATGCCGGCGCGAACGCGGACGCCCGGCCCGAGCATCTCCTGCAGTTCGCCCATATGGGGACGGTCTTCGCTCAGGAGATGCTCGACGTCCGCGACCCGTCTGTGCGGTTGCTTTCGATCGGCGAGGAGCCCGAGAAGGGCAACCAGCTGACGCTCGACGCGCACGCCCTCCTGGCGCAGGCGGACGGGCTTCGCTTCGAGGGCAACGCGGAGGGCCGCACGCTGTTGGATGGCGACTCCGACGTCGTGGTCTGCGACGGTTTCACGGGGAACGTCGCGCTCAAGACTCTCGAGGGAACGATCCGGAGCGTGCTCGAGGCGCTCCGCACCGAGATCCGCTCGTCCCTCACCGGCCGGCTCGGCGGCCTGCTCGTCCGCCCGGCTGCGCGCGGCTTGCGCTCGCGCCTCGATCCGGACACCTACGGCGGCGGCTACCTCCTCGGTCTAAAGGGTCTCGTCGTGATCGCACACGGGTCGAGCTCGCACGTCGCGATCGCGAACGCGATCCGCATGGCGGCCCGCGGCGTCGAGCACCGTCTCGTAGAGCGCCTCGCGGAGCGGCTGCCCTCCACCCGCGCCGATTCGGCGGAGTAACGGCCGCAGCTGCCTGTTAGAGTCGTGCGACTCAATCCACCCGTGCGACAGCGAGGTTCGAACCGTGGCCCTATCCCGCGATGAGGTGTACGAGCGCGTCAAGGTGGCGCTCGTCGACAAGCTCGGCACCGACGAGAGCGCGATCTCGGAGGACGCGGCGTTCCAGGAGGATCTGAACGCCGACTCGCTCGACCTCGTCGAGCTGATCATGGAGCTGGAGGACCAGTTCGGGATCAAGATCCCGGACGAGGACGCCCAGAAGCTGACGACCGTCGGCCAGGCCGTCGACTACGTCGTACAGCATCAGTGAGTGCAGACTCCTGACGTGCGCGAGGGGGAGGGCCAGGCGCTCGCGCGCCTGATCGACGCCCTTCCCCCCGAGCGCCGGGAGCAGGTCTTCACGCATACGTCGTGGGCGCCCGACCGCGCGTCCTCGTACGAGCGTCTGGAGTTCCTCGGCGACTCCGTGCTCGAGCTCGCGATCGCGCGCGCGCTGTTCGACCGCTTCCCGGACGCGTCCGAGGGTCGGCTGGCGAAGATCCGCGCGCACGTCGTCTCCCGACAGAGCTGCGCCGCCGTCGCGCGCGACCTCGACCTCGGGGCGGTGCTCGTCGCCCGCGCTCAGGACGTTCCCAGCCCAGAGCTGCACCGCATCTCGCTGAGCCGCAATGTCCTCGCCGCCCTGCTCGAGGCGGCCATCGCCGCCGTCTACCTCGAGGCGGGCTACGACGGGGTCGCGCCGGCGATCGTCGAGGCGTTCGACGAGCGGATCGAGTACGCGAGCACCGGCCACGTGGACTCGAAAACGGAGCTCCAGGAAGCTCTCGCCCGGACGGGTCGCGCGGTGCAGTACGAGGTGCTCGACGTCGAGGGCCCGCCGCACGAGCGCCGGTTCGTGTGCGCGGCGCTCATCGACGGCGAGCGGCTGGGGACGGGCAGCGGCTCGACGAAGAAGGCCGCGGAGCAGGAAGCGGCCGCAGAGGCGCTCGCCGCCCTGGGCGTGCACCCCTCCGCCGCCTGAGAGCTCGTTCGACGGTGGGATCCGCCGTCCGTCGCCGCAGTTAGCGTTCGGGCCCGGTGCACCTGCGCTCTATCAAGCTGCGCGGCTTCAAGTCGTTCCCGGACCCGGTCGAGGTGAAGCTCGAGCCCGGGGTCGCGGTCGTGGTCGGCCCGAACGGCTCCGGCAAGTCGAACGTGTCCGATGCGATCGTCTGGGCGGCCGGCTCGCTGACGCCGTCCGAGCTGCGCGCGGAGAAGCCCGACGACGTCCTCTTCGGCGGCTCCGCGACACGTCCCTCCGCCGACCACTGCGAGGTCGAGCTCCTATTCGACAACGAGGACGGCGGCTTCGGGGCCGAGCTCGACTACTCCGAGATCGCGATCGCGCGAAGGCTCGTGCGCGGGGGCGAGGGCCAGTACCTCGTCAACCGGACGCCGGTCCGTCGCACGGACCTCGTCGAGCTGCTCGCGGACGTCGGCCTGGGCGGTTCGATGCACTCGATCGTGAGCCAGGGGAAGGTCGACGCCGTGCTCGCCTCCAAGCCAGAGGATCGCCGCGCGCTCGTCGAGGAGGCCGCGGGGCTCGGGAAGTTCAAGCGACGCCGCCACCGCGCGGAGCTGAAGCTCGCCCGCGTCGCGGCGCAGGCCGAACGCGCTCGCGACGTGGAGGAGGAGGTTCGCAAGCGCCTGCGGCCGCTGGCGCTGCAGGCGACGGCGGCCGAGCGTGCCGAGAAGCTCGCCGGGGAGATCGCGGCTTTGCGCGCGCGGGTCGCCCGCCTCGACCTCGCCGCCCTCGACGCGCGCCGGGCGGAGGCCGACGAGCGTCGCACCGCCGCCGCGCTCGCGCGCCGCTCGGCGCAGGAGAGACTCCAGTCCGTGCTCGCCGAGCGTGAGAGCGCCGAGGTAGAGCTCTCCGATGCCGCGGGTGCCCGTGAGGCGGCCGTCGGCGCGCTGTACCGGCTCCAGGGCGCCGGCGAGCGGCTCACCGTGCGCGGCGAGTCCGCTGCCGGCCTGAGCGAGCGCCTCCACGAGGATCTCGCCGACGCCGAGCGTGCGGCCGCGACAAGGACCGACGAGGCGCACCGTGCGCTCGAGGACGCATCACGCGCCGCCGCCGCGACCGCACGTGACGCAGCTTCGCGCAGCGGACAGGCGACCGAGCGCGCGCGCCACGCCCAGGCGCTGCTCGCGGCCGCCGAGCGGGCACTCTCGGACGAGGCCGAGCGGCGTCTCGAAGAGGTTCGTCGCGAGCGCGAGGCGGTCGACCGCGGGATGAGCGAGCTCACCGGCGGCCACGGCGACGCGAACCGCAGGCTCGTGGCGCTCGGAGCGGCACGCGAGCGCCTGCAGGCCCGGCACGAGCGCGCCACCGAGCTCGCTCGACGGCTGCGCGGCGAGCACGACGTCGCCCGCGCGCACGCGCGGAGCGGCGGTCCGAGCCCCGCCGAGCTCGAGGAGCGGGCGAACGAGGCACGAGCGCTCGCCCGCGCCGCGTCCGGCGACCGCGACGACCTTGCCGAACGCGCCCGCTCCGCTCGGGAACGCCTGGCGGCGCTCGAGCGCTCGCTCGCTCAGAGGGAGGGAGTGGCACCTGCGGCGCGCACGCTGGCGTCGGAGGGTGAGCGGCTGGCACTCGCGCAGCTCGAGGTCGAGCCGGGGCTCGAGCAGGCGGTGGCGGCCGCGCTGGCGTGGCGCGCGTCGGCCCTCCTCGCCGACGGCGCCGAGAACGCTCTGGCGCTGCTCTCGCGTGCGAGGGAGAGGGGACTCGGCAGCCTCTCGGTCGTGATCGGCGGCGAACGACGCGCGAGCGGCGAGCCGCCGCGGCAGGGTGCCCGTCCGCTCGTCTCGTCGGTCAGCGGCCCGGAGGACGCGATGCGTCTCCTCGACGGCGTCTGGCTGGTCGAACCGGAGGAGCTGAGCGGCGTGCGCTCGGGCGTGGCCGTCACGCGCCAGGGTGACGCCTACGACGCCGACCGGGGCGAGATGTGGTTCGCGGGCGAGACCGGCGAGGCGGTGCTCCTCGAGCTCGACGCCCGCCGGCGGGCACTTGCGGACGAGGCGGACGAGCTCGCGGCGCGGGCGGAGACCTCCGCACGGGAGGCGGACGAGGCGTCGGCGCGCGCTGGAGAGGCCGAGGCGGCGTACGCGGAGGTCGCGCATCTCCGCGGAGCGACGCTCGATCCCGAGCTCCTTGGGCGACTCGCGACCGTCGCCGAGGGGCTCTCCGACGCGACGGCTCGGGCGACGGCGGCGATTTCCCGTGCCCAGGCGCCCGTCGAGGCCCGGCTGGCGGCCTCCGACCGCCGTTCCCGTGAGCTCGGTGACGAGCTGCGGCGGCTTGCAGGGCTCGAGGCCGAGGCCCGTCGGGACGCCGCCGACGCGGGCCGGCGCGCGTCCGAGTCCGAGGTCGTGCTCGCCCGGCTCGGCGGGGCTCCGGTCGGTGTGGGCGCCACCGGCGAGAGGTCGCGCGACGAGCTCGCACGCGACGCGGAGTCCGCGCTCGCAGAGGCCGACCAGGCTGCTGCCGCGTCGCTCGCCGCCGCGGGCGAAGCCCGCGTGGCCGATGCGGCGCTGGTCGAGCGCGCGCCGCGCCGGAGCCGACTCGACGTCGACCTGCTGCGCCGGCTCGCCGCCACCGCGACTGCCCTCGGCGCGTCCGTCGACCGCGCGTCCGCGCTCGCAGCGCGGTTCCAGGCTCCTGTCCGAGCGCGGGTCGACGCGGGCGCCACGCGCGCAGGCGAGCTCGGCGCAGAGCTACGGCGGCTCGGCGCCGCCGAGGTCGAGGTCAGGCAGTCGCTCGACGAGGCGTCCGAGCGCCTCACGGCGGTCGAGGTCGACCTCGCGCGTCTCGACGGCGAGTCGCGGGAGGCTCATCGACGGCTCGACGAAGCCGTCGCCGACGGTGCGGCGGCCGAGCCTGACGAGGCCGCCGCCGGGGACGGCGCCGATCGCGACGAGCTCGCGTCCCGGGTGACCCGCCTCGAGTCCCGTCGCGAGGCGCTCGGCAAGGTCAACCCGCTTGCGAAGGAGGAGTACGAGGCCGAGAAGGAGCGGCTCGAGGAGCTCTCGGCACAGCGGGCCGATCTCGAAGCCTCGCTCGCGGAGCTCGCGACACTACGGGACGAGCTGACCGAGACGGTCAACCGTCGCTTCGACGAGACGTTCGCGGCGGTGGCCGCGAACTTCGAGGAGGTCGCCGCGACCCTGTTCCCCGGTGGCGACGGGCGGCTGCGGCTCGTCGAGCCGGGCGAGGAGGACGGGGCGGAGGCCGAGTCGGGCGTCGAGGTCGAGCTCCGTCCCGCGGGGAAGAAGATCACGCGGCTGACGCTGCTCTCGGGAGGCGAGAAGGCGCTCGGTGCGATCTCGTTCCTCTTCGCACTGTTCCTTGCGAAGCCGTGCCCCTTCTACCTCCTCGACGAGGTCGAGGCCGCACTCGACGATACGAACATCGCCCGCTTCGTCGAGCTCCTGCGCCGATACGCGGACCGCGCGCAGTTCGTCGTGATCACGCATCAGAAGCGGACGATGGAGGCCGCGGACGTCCTCTACGGCGTCACCATGGGCGGCGACGGCGTCTCGCAGATCGTCTCGCGCCGCCTCCCGCGCGAGCAGCACGCCGCCGCGACGGCCTGAGCGGGAAGCGCTGCCGGCCGTCCGGCGGGACGCTGTCGGCCGACCGCGTGATGTATGCGTCACTTCAACGATGTAAGCTCAAGGGGATGAAGCGACTCCAGATCATGATCGAGGAAGAGCTCGACGACGCTCTCGCCGTCCAGGCCCGACAGGAAGGCACCTCCAAGGCCGCACTCATCCGGCGGTACGTGGGCGAGCGCCTGCGGCCGCTGCCGCCGATCGAGGACGACGCGCTCTGGGGTCTGATCGGTATCGCCGAGGGCGCGGAGGGAGATTCGGAGTCGGTGGACGACGTCGTCTACGGCGCGCGCCCGAAGTGATCTTCGTCGACACGTCTGTCTTCGTCGCCGGGATCGCGGCGCGGGACTCGCACCACGGCGAGGCGGTCGAGCTGCTCGGAACCCATGGAACGTCGGGGCTCGTCACGTCGAACCACGTCCGGGGCGAGACGTGGACCTTCCTGAACCGCCGCTACGGGCACCGGGTCGCCGTAGGCTTCCTCGACATGCTCGACCGGACCCGGCAACTCGGCGTCCTGGCCGTCGACCACGAGCTGGAGACGCAGGCACTGCGCTGGCTGAGACGCCACGACGAGCGCGCCTACTCGTTCGTGGACGCGACGAGCTTCGCATTGATGCGGTCACAGCGCATCAGCAACGTGTTGACCTTCGACGACGACTTCAGCGCCGCGGGCTTCGTCGCGCTGCGCGCCTAGGAGCGCCATGTCGAGGACGTGGGCGGAGCTGCTCGGGGACGGCGAGGACGGGGCGCGCGAGGCGGAGGAGCGGAGCGGCTTCTTCTCTCGCCTGCGCGACTCCCTCGGGAAGAGCAGGCGCGCGCTCGTCGCGGAGCTCGGGGCGTCGTTCGATCCGAACGAGGAGGACGCGTGGGAGCGGCTCGAGGTGGCGCTCATCCGGGCCGACGTCGGCATCCCGGCCACCGCAGAGCTCATCCGGCGTCTCGAGGCACGCGGCGAGCTGACCGACCTCGGGGAAGCCCTCGCAGAGGAGGTCGAAGCGCTGTTCGGCGAGCCGCCGCTCCTCGCACACTCCGCCGAAGCGCCCACGGTCGTGCTCGTCGTCGGCGTCAACGGGACGGGGAAGACGACGACGATCGGCAAGCTCGCGCGCAAGCTCTCCGAGCACGGCCGCTCGGTGCTCGTCGGCGCGGCCGACACGTTCCGCGCTGCCGCCGAGGAACAGCTCGAGATCTGGGCCGAGCGGGCGGGCGCAGACTTCGTGGGCGGCTCGCGCGGCGCCGACCCGGCCGCGGTCGCGTTCGACGCGCTCGAGGCCGGCCGCGCCCGCGGCACGGACGTCGTCATCGTCGACACCGCCGGTCGGCTCCACACGCAGGGAAACCTGATGGAGGAGCTTGCCAAGATCCGCCGGGTGATCGCGGGCCGCCTGGACGGTGCGCCCCATGAGACCTTGCTCGTCGTCGACGCCACGACCGGCCAGAACGGTCTCCAGCAGGCGCGGCTGTTCTCCGAAGCCGCGGGCGTCACCGGTGTGGTGCTGACGAAGCTCGACGGGTCGGCCAAGGGCGGCGTCGCGATCGCGATCGCCCACGAGCTCGGCTTGCCCGTCAAGCTGGTGGGCGTCGGGGAGGGCGTCGACGACCTCCGCCCGTTCGACGCACGCGACTACGCGCGCGCGCTCGTCGCCTGAGCTCGGGCAACGCGCGCATAACCGGCTGGGGGATTGCGTGTCATCCCCCTTCCGGGGTAGGCTCAGCGCAAGTTCGACAACTGGGTCGAGGGGGAAGAGGAGGATCGAGCGACATGGCCGTCACGGTTTCCGCGCGGTACCCGGGCCTGAGCCCGCAGCTCTACGACGAGGTCGTCGCCACGCTCGACCTCGACGCCAACCCGCCGATCGGAGCGATCCTGCACCTCGCGGGGCAGAGCGACGACGGCATCCAGGTGACGGAGATCTGGCGCACCGAGCAGGCCTTCCAGGCGTTCAACGACAGGTTCGTGTCGGCGCTCCAGATGCGTGGCTACCTGTCGCGCCCGACGATCGAGACCGCGCAGCTGCACAACCTGTTCGCGGTCGAGATGGACACGATCGAGCGCATGGGCGCGGTTTCGCTCCCGGGCACGTACGCGGGTGCGGCGCTCTAGGAGCGCCGCACAGCAGCGCACAGACGACGTCCCGCGCGGAGCGGTCCTCGCCGTCTACGGGTGGTCGACCACGCGCACCTTGTAGTCGCTGGGCGGGTTGTCGCCCTCGATGATGATGTCCACTACGCGAAGCCGGAACGGTCCTTGCCGATTCTGTGTGGCTTTCGCGTATGCGTGCCGCAGGCCGTGCTCGAGCGTGATCTCCTCCGCGGACGACTGTTCACGAAGGAACTCGCGGGCGCTGCCTTCGTACAGATACAGCTGATCGTCGGACATCTCTCCACCTCTCTCTGGGCCGGGTGGTGATCGTACGACGCTGTCGCCTCGAAAGGAAGCTCACGTCATCGAGCTGAGGGCCGTCTCGGCGGCCTCGACCGCCGCGACGTTGCCCTTCAGCGCGTAGAGCGCACGCGCCTCGTCGACGCTCGCGGCAGCCTCCTCGTTCCTGCCGGCCTCCGCCAGCACCTCGCCGAGCGCTACGAGGGTGCCGGCCCGGAGGTCGAGGGAGTCGGTCGCGTCGGCGAGTGCGACGGCCTCCCGAGCAAGCCGCTCCGCCTCGATCGTGTCAGCGCGCCGCATGGTCGTTCGGGCGAGGGCACGACGCCAGAGCACCTGCGGCATGACGTCCGAGTCGGCAGCCGTGGCCCTCGTGATCTCGACGAATCGCTGTGCCTCGACGTCGTTTCCCTGAAGAGCGAGGACGTCGGCGAGGAGACTCGCCAGTGTCGAGCGGACGCCCGTCTCGCCCATCTCCTCGAGCATCGAGTACCCCGTCCGAAGCTCCTGCTCCGCTGCGGGGAGATCGCCTGCAAACGTCTCGATCTGCGCGCCGAGGATCGCGCGGGCAGCGCGGCGGAAGCGGAGGCCGAAGTCCTCGTACACGGCGACGGAGTCGGCATACAGCTCCCGCGCCTCTTCGAAGCGGCCTTCCATTGCTCGAAGCCCGGCGAGCGTCGTACCGATTCCCGCCTCGAACGTTGGCGCGCCGGGCGCCTCGGCGAGGAGCTCGATGCACTTCCGCACGGCGTCGGGCACCGGTGTCGGCCCGTAGTACAACGCCTGTGCATAGAGCGCCTCGAGCACACGCAGCTGTCCTTCGTTCTGCAGCTGCCGCGCATCGACGATCGCGCGCTCGAGAGCGTCGGTACGCGCCGCCCACCGACCCGCGATCAGGTGCGACTCGCTGAGGAGCCACCATGCCTTGGCGAGCCCGAGATGGTCGCCGAGCTGCTCCAGTTCCGGGATGGCGGCCTCGGCCACCCGCCGGTCATCGTCGGCGGCGCCCTCCGGCTCCGTATAGGAGCGCTGCCACTGCAACTCGATGAGCGCCCGAAGCTCCGACCTCCGGTCGCCGTCGCGCTTCGCAGAGCTGATCGCGTCGTCCAGCAGCGTCCGGGCCCGATCCCACTCTCCGGCACGCATCGCCGCGCTCCCGAGCTCGGTGAGGAGCTCGCTCCGCCCCCGGTCGTCCTCCGGCAGCAGTGCAAGCGCGCGCTCGAACATCACGACCGCGGCGGGCACATCCTCCCGCGCGAGTGCGCGCCGGCCCGCGTCGGCGAGGAGGCCACCGGCCTCGAGCGCCAGCGCACGGGTCTCGTCGCCATGAGGGACTAAGTCCGTGCGGCAGCGGTACGCCTGCTCGAGGTGGTATCCGATGATCTCGTCGTGCTCGCCCAGGCCTCTGCCTTCGCGGCCCTGCTCCTGGAGCCAGCGGGCGAAGCGCTCGTGGAGCTCTGCGCGCACCGCCTTCGGGATTCCGGCGTACGTCTCGTCGCAGATCAGCGAATGTCGAAAACGGTACGCGTCCTCCCCCGGTACCTCCGCGCGTGACGGCTGCACGAGCCCCTTGCGCACGAGGCTGAGCAGGCGGTTGGTCACGAACGGCTCGTCCGCGCGCGACGAAAGGCCGACGAGGGCGCGCGGCCAGAACTCCTTGCCGACGATCGAGGCCCGCTCGAGCGTCCTCCGCTCGGCGGCCTCGAGGCTGTCGATCCTGGCGGCCAGCAGTGCATGGATGGAAGCAGGGAGCTCGATCGCGTCGCTGGGCCCGGCATCGGCCGTCATCGCCGCCAGCTGCTCGGCGAAGAGCGGGTTTCCCTCCGAGGTCGAGGTGATGCGCTGCTGCAACTCGGCGTCGCCCACACCGAGCGCCTCGACGAGCTCCGCCGTCTCGGTCTCGGAGAGCTGCTCGAGCTGGAGCATCGCCGAGGCGAGACCCGGGCGCGTCTCGAGCAGCTCCGGCCTGGCGATGCAGAGCAGCACGAGCGGCCCCGACGCGAAGGCCGCGAGATACTCGACGAGGTCGAGCATCGTCGGCTCGGCCCAGTGGAGGTCCTCGAACACGACGAGCAGCGGCCGCCGTTCCGAGATCCGCTCCAGGAAGCGCCTGACGGCCCAGAACACCTCCGTGCTCGGCGCTCCGCCGTCGTCCGCCGTCGTGACCGTACGGAGCCGCTCGAGCACGACCGGCCCGTCGTGCGTCCCGGCGAGCGCGGCCTCGGCCGCGGCGACGCCGCCCAGATCGGCGAGGAGCTGCTGTAGCGGCCAGAAGGTGATCCCGCTGCCGTAGGGAAGGCAGCGTCCGGTCGCGACGTCGGCGACGTCGCCGAGCTCTGTCGCGAGCTCGCGCGCCAGCCGGGACTTTCCGATCCCTGCAGGGCCGAGCACCGTGACGATGCGGCAGCGGCGCTCGGTGAAGGCATCGCTGACGAGGGGGCGGAGTGTCGCGAGCTCGTCCACCCGGTTGACGAGCGGCGCGTCGAGGCGCCGTTCGTAGCCCGCCGCGTCCTCGTCGACCTCGTCGACGCGGAACCGCGCTACCGGCTCGCTCTTCCCCTTCGCGCTGAACCGCTCGCGAGGTCCCACCGTGACGGCGTCCTTGACGAGCGGATACGTCGCCGTCCCGATCAGGATCGTTCCCGGTTCCGCGGCTTGCTCGAGTCGCTTGGCGAGATTCACGGCGTCCCCGGTGACGAACGTCTCGCCGGTGCCGGGATCACCCGCGACGACCTCACCGGTATTGACGCCGATGCGGCACGCGAGCTCGACGCCCCATGTCGCACGGAGCTCCGCGTTCAGCTGGGCGAGACGACGCTGCATCGCCGTGGCCGCCCGCACCGCGCGGAGCGCGTCGTCCTCGTGCGCGACCGGGATCCCGAAGACGGCCATCACCTCGTCGCCCCGGAAGCGTTCGACCGTCCCACCGTGGTGCTCGATCACCTCCCTCATCGACTCGGCGTAGCGCGCCATCACACGGCGCGTCGTCTCGGGGTCGGTCGCCTCGCCGAGCGACGTCGAGCCCACGACGTCGCAGAAGAGGATCGTGACGGTCTTGCGAACCTCGAGCCCCTCGTGGACACGTCTCGGCAGCGCCGTCCCGCATGCGCTGCAGAAGCGCGAGGAGTCGAGGTTGTGCTCGCCGCAATGGTCGCATTCGGCCACGGCCGGAGTCTAGGACGGTTGGATCCGTTCCACGAGCCGGCGCCGGTCAGCGTGACCGCCCTGACGGAGCGCGGGGCTACGCTTCCGGGCGATGTTCGACGCACTCGCCAACCGCCTTCAGGACGCCATGGGCGACCTCGGACGTCGCTCGCGCCTCGACGAGGAGACCGTCACTCGCGCGACGCGGGAGATTCGCCTCGCCCTGCTCGAGGCCGACGTCGACTTCGAGGTCGTCAAGGACTTCGTCGCGTCCGTCCGCGAGCGCGCCCTCGGGCAGGACGTGCTGAAGGGGCTCGAGCCGGGCCAGCAGGTCGTCAAGATAGTCCACGAGGAGCTCACGGAGCTGATGGGCTCCTCCGACTCGAAGCTCGCTTTCGGGCGCCCGCCGACGGTCGTCCTGCTGTGCGGGCTCCAGGGCTCGGGCAAGACGACCGCCGCCGCCAAGCTCGCCCTGCACCTGCGCAAGCACGAGAAGAAGACGCCCGGTCTGGTGGCTGCCGACCTCCAGCGCCCCGCAGCGATCGACCAGCTCGAGCAGCTCGGCCGGCAGCTGCAGGTCCCCGTCTACCGCACCGACACGACCGACGCCGTCGTCGCCGCCCGCGAGGGGCTCGAGCGCGCGACCGCCGACGGCTGCGACGTCGTGATCGTCGACACCGCGGGTCGTCTCCAGATCGACGAGGCGCTGATGGAGGAGCTCGCGCACGTCCGCGACGCCGTCAAGCCGCTCAACGTGCTGCTCGTGCTCGATGCGATGACCGGTCAGGAGGCAGTGTCGGTCGCGCGCGCGTTCCAGGATCGGATCGCCTTCGACGGCGTCGTGCTGACGAAGCTCGACGGCGACGCGCGCGGCGGCGCTGCGCTCTCGGTCAAGGCGATCACCGGTCGGCCCGTGAAGTTCGCGTCGGTCGGTGAGAAGCTCGACCAGCTCGAGGTCTTTCACCCCGACCGGATGGCATCGCGGATCCTCGGGATGGGCGACGTCCTGACGCTGATCGAGAAGGCGGAGCAGGCGGTCGAGCAGGACGAGCAGGAGGAGATGGAGAAGCGCCTGCTCGCCGGGCAGTTCACCTTCGACGACTTCCTCGCCTCGACGCGGATGCTGAAGAAGATGGGGCCGCTCAAGGGCGTGATGAAGCTCGTCCCCGGCATGGGCCGCCAGCTCGAGGGCCTCGACGTGGACGAGAGCCAGATGGGACGGATCGAGGCGATCGTGCTCTCGATGACCCCGCACGAGCGGCGGACGCCGCATCTCATCAACGGGCCGCGCCGGCGACGGATCGCGGCAGGGAGCGGGACGTCGATCGAGGACGTCAACCGTCTGCTTCAGGCGCGCAAGCAGATGGAGAAGATGATGAAGGCGATGGGGAAGGGCAAGATGCCGACGCTGCCGCCGGAGCTCACCGGCGCCAGCCGCGCGAAGCGCGGCCGGCGCTAGAAGATCTAGTGGCGGGAGCAGCGGAGCGGCTTCGGGCACAATCACGCTTTCACCAATGAGAAAGGCTGGAACATGGCGGTACGCATGAGATTGACGCGCGTCGGGTCGAAGAAGAACCCGATCTACCGCGTCGTCGTGGCCGACTCGCGCTCCCCGCGCGACGGGCGCTTCATCGAGATCGTCGGGCGCTACAACCCGCAGACCGACCCGTCGACGATCGACCTCGATGCGGACAAGGTCAAGGACTGGCTCGCCAAGGGCGCGCAGCCGTCGGACCCGGTCGCTCGGCTCATCAAGGCAGCCGGCATCGAAGGCTAGGCGTGGAGGAGCTCCTCGCCTGGATCGCGCGCGGGCTCGTGGACGAGCCCGAGGCTGTCCAGGTCGAGCGCTTCGACGAGGGCGACGTGGTCGTCCTTCGGCTCCACGTCGCGCCCGACGACGTGGGCAAGGTGATCGGCCGCCAGGGTCGGGTCGTGCGGGCGCTGCGCACGGTCGTGCGGTCGGCGGCGGCGCGCGGCGACCGCCGGCTCGTGCTCGAGATCGCGGACTGAGCCCTGGACGAACGGCTCGTGCCGATCGGCCGGGTCGGGCGGCCGCACGGGCTCGACGGCGCATTCGTCGTCGAGCACGCGAGCGACGACGACCGGCGCTGGCAGGTCGGCGCATCGCTGCACGTCGACGGCGCTCCGGCCACGATCGAGGTCTCCCGCCGTGTTGGCAGCGGCCGGCGGGCGATCCGCCTGGATCGACCGGTCGAGCGCGGTGCCGAGCTCACGGTCGAGCGGTCGGAGCTACCGAGCCCCGAGCCCGACACGTACTACGCGTTCCAGCTCGTCGGGCTGGTCGTCGTCGACGAGGGCCGGGATCCGCTCGGACGCGTGATCGCAGTTCATCCCGGTGCGGCGAACGACAACCTCGAGCTGGAGGACGGGCGCCTCGTGCCGCTGATCGAGGACGCCGTCCGATCGGTCGACCTCGAGGGCCGAACGATCGTCGTCGACCGCGGCTTTCTCGGTTGATTCGGCCGCGAAGCCGACGTTACGACGGGGGTCGGAGACTCGGGCCCGTCGACCCGAGGGGGTACCCTGCATCGCCGTGCGCATCGACGTCTTCACGCAGGTTCCGCACGCCTTCGCCTGGCTGACGGAGCAGAAGCCGCTGGCGACCGTGCTCGGCGGCGAGCTCGAGCTCCGGCTCCTCAACTACCGCGACACGACGCCGCTGCGCGCCGGTCAGGTCGACGACGACCCGTACGGCGGCGGCGCGGGCATGGTGCTGCGGGTGGACGTCGTCGACGCCGCGCTCGAGACGGCCTACGGTGGTGGCCGGCCGTCGCGGATCGTCGCGCTGACGCCGCAGGGCCGACAGCTGGATCAGATGCTCGTCGAGGAGCTCGCCGCAGAAAGCGAGCTCGCGCTTCTCTCGTCACGCTTCGAGGGATTCGACGAGCGGATCGTGACCCACCTCTGCACGGACGCTGTGTCGATCGGGCCGTACGTCCTGTCCGGCGGAGAGCTTCCGGCGCTGGTGCTGCTGGACGCAATCGCCCGCAGGCTGCCCGGCGCCCTCTCGGAGGGGTCGGGCGAGCACGAGAGCTTCTCCGAGGAGCTGGACAGGGGTCTCGAGTACCCCCATTACACGCGCCCGGCGGAATATCGGGGGTGGGACGTCCCCGAGATCCTGCTGTCCGGCGACCACGCCCGCATCGACCGCTGGCGCCGCGAGCAGAGCCGCGCCAGGAGCCTCTCGTGAGCGGGCTCGGCGACCCGGAGACGCGCCCCGACGAGCCGATCGTGCCCCGTCCGGCGCCGTTGCCCGAGGCCGACGGAGACCAACCGCAGCCGGGCTGGCCGACCACGCCTGCGGAGCCGCTCGAGGGCCCGGACGACGAGGCCGGTGGGCCGCCGGCGCCGTCGGCCGCCGCCCGTCCGCAGCGGCACTCGCGAAACCCCGTCGACCGGCTGACGCGCGGCCTTCCCGACCCGATCCGGGTCGTCGTCGACTGGGTGATCACGATCGTCGGCGCCGTCGCGATCGTGCTCCTCGTGAAGGCGTACGTCGTCAACCCGTACCGCATCCCGTCGTCGTCGATGGAGCCGACGCTCCACTGCGCCAAGCCTGCATCGGGCTGCGAGGCGCGGTTCTCGGACCGTGTCCTCGCCAACAGGTTCATCTACCACCTGCGCGACCCACGGCGCGGCGAGATCGTCGTCTTCGACACACCCGATGCTGCGCGGATCAAGTGCGGCGCGGGCGGGACGTTCGTCAAGCGCCTGATCGGGCTTCCTGGCGAGACCGTCGAGGTTCGCCTGCGGAGCGGCCTGGGCTACGTCTTCATCAACGGGAAGGAGCTCCGCGAGCCGTACATCCAGGCGAGCAGGCGCTCGACGGAGGACTTCGGGCCGGTCAAGGTCCGGAAGGACAACTACTTCATGATGGGCGACAACCGCTCGCAGTCCTGCGACTCGCGCGAATGGGGGTCGGTGCCCCGCGGCAACCTGATCGGCAAGGTCTTCGCCACGTACTGGCCGCCGAACCGGCTGAGTCTGCATTAGGGGACTGGCCCCGAAGACGCCCGTCCCCCGCGACGCTCACAGGGGCGGTCCCCTTCGGGGACAGACCCCTCGAGTCGTTTCGCTATGATCCGCGACCGGCCGTCCGGCCACCTTCCTATGAGCACGATCATCGAGAGCCTCGAGCAGCGTCAGCTGCGTGACGTTCCCGCCTTCAAGGCCGGCGACACGCTGCGCGTCCACTTCAAGGTGATCGAGGGCAACCGCCAGCGCGTCCAGGTGTTCGAGGGCATCTGCATCAAGCGGCAGGGCTCCGGTGCGCGCGAGACGTTCACGGTGCGCAAGAACTCGTTCGGCGTCGGGGTCGAGCGGACCTTCCCCCTTCATTCGCCGAAGATCGAGAAGCTCGAGGTGGCGATGATCGGCGACGTGAACCGGGCGAAGCTCTACTACCTCCGTGGCCGCGTCGGCAAGAAGTCGCGGGTGCGCGAGCTGCGCCAGTCGTAGCCGGTCTCGCGCTGCGCGCGATCCCGGCTAGATTCGCTTCCGTGCGCGTGCTGTTCGCGCTCGTGGCATCGTGTTGCGCGCTGCTCGTGCTCGCCGGCTGCGGCGGGACGGAGGATGCGTCGCAGCGGCTCGCGCGCGAGGCGGTCGTGGCCCACGTGGCCGGGGACCCCGCCTACGAGGCCGACGGGACTCATTGCACGGGCAACCCGCGGCCCTGGTTCGTGGAGAGGCAGGCAACCGAGTCGATCTGCGCGGTTCCGCGTGCCGGGGGCGGCTGCGACTGGTTCCACGTCGACCTGATCCCCGTCGGCGCGGCCGTCACGACGCGGGTCCGGCTCGACTCGCCGGACGCAGGCTGCACGCTGGGCGTGTAGAGACGGCACGAAGGCGGCACGGTCCCGTCCGAGAACGCGGGATATCCTCCTGCCGTGCCGCTCTCGACCGGCCAGCGGTTGCTCCGCCACGATCGGCGCCTCGGTGCGCGGTTCGTCGCCGGTGCCGACGAGGCCGGTCGCGGGTCGCTCGCGGGACCCCTCGTCGTCGCGGGCGTGCTGCTCGACTACGGGGCACTGCGCGGGCACCGCGTGAGGCCGCTCGCGCTGCTCAACGACTCCAAGCAGGTCGACCCCGAGGAACGCGAGCGCCTCTTCCACGCCGTGCTCACCGCCGCGAGCGCCGTCACGGTGCGCGTCATCTCCTCGACCGAGATCGACGGCCGCGGCCTGCACCGCTCGAACCTCCGCGGGCTCCGAGAGGTCCTCACGGAGCTCCATCCTCCCGCGGAGGCGTGCCTGGTCGACGGGTTCCGGCTCGGATCGCTGGCGCCGCCGCACACGGCCGTCGTCGACGGCGACACGAAGAGCGCCGCGATCGCCGCCGCGTCGATCGTCGCGAAGGTGACACGCGACCGCCTCATGCGTCGGCTCGACGCGCTCTACCCACGCTATGGCTTCTCCTCCCATGTCGGCTACATCACGCCCGAGCACACGCGGGCGGTCCTCACGCACGGGCCGTGCCCGCAGCACCGCCGGTCGTTCCAGGCCCGGGCGTACCTCGAGACCGTCGCGGCGTGAACCGCGGCGAGCGGATCGCCGCGCGCCACTACCGGCTCCACGGCTACCGAATCCTCGGGGCGAACGTCCGAAGCGGCGGCTACGAGCTCGACCTGATCGCGCGCCGCGGCAGGCGACTCGTGTTCGTCGAAGTGAAGGAACGGGCGTGCGATCGGTTCGGGGGAGGCGTCGCGGCGGTGAACGCGGAGAAGCGCCGCAGGGTGCGCCGCGCGGCGGCGTCGTGGCTCCAGGCGCATCCGGAGACCGCTTCCCTCGAGATCCGCTTCGAAGTCGTGTCCGTCAGCGACAGCCGTGTCGAGCGACTCCGGTTCGCGGACAGCTGAGGGCACTCGGGCGACGGGAATGACGGGAACGCCCGTTCCGTTACACTCGTAACCAAGAAAAGAGCCGGGGGGCACTATCCCCCAACGGGCGCGCTCGTCAACACGGCCGTGAGGTGGCAGCACCCACGTTCCCGGGCGCGTCGGCCTCCGCGGAGCGGGGGCGGGAGAAACCTCCGGCTGACAGGGAATCCACGTCAGCCGGAAAGGAATCGAACCGCCCCATGACCAGCCGTTCACGTACCTGGATCCTGCTCGCCGGCCTCTCGGCGCTCTTCGTCGCCGTCGGCGGGCTCGTCGGAGGCACCGGCGGCATCGTCGTCTTCCTCGCGATCGCGATCGTGTTCAACTTCGCGATGTTCTGGTTCTCGGACCGGATCGCCCTCAAGATGAGCCGAGCGCGGCCGCTCGAGGCCGGGCAGATGCCCGATCTCGTCGCCGACGTCGAGGACCTCTCGGCGCGCGCACGCATCCCGGTCCCGCGCCTCTACGTCATCCCCTCGCAGCAGCCGAACGCGTTCGCCACGGGACGCAACCCGCAGCACTCGGCAGTCGCGGTGACCGAGGGCCTCGTCGCGCTGATGCCGCGCGACCAGGTGCGCGGCGTGCTCGCCCATGAGCTCTCGCACATCCGCAACCGCGACGTGCTCGTGACGACGATCGCGGCGATGATCGGCGCCGCCATTTCGGCGATCGCGAACTTCCTCCAGTTCCAGTGGCTCTTCGGCGGCGACGACGACGAGAGCCCGCTCGGCTTCATCGGAACGATCGCGGCGATCCTGATCGCCCCGATCGCCGCGATGCTGCTGCAGTTCGCGATCTCGCGGCAGCGCGAGTTCCTCGCGGATGCGACGGCGGCCGAGCTGCTCGGCACGGGACGCCCGCTCGCGGACGCGCTCGGGACGCTCGAGCGCGGGGTGGAGGCGCTGCCGATGCAGGTCAACCCCGCGACGGCGTCGCTCTACATCGCCAATCCGCTCTCCAGGGGCGGCATGTCGTCGCTCTTCTCGACGCATCCGCCGATCCCGGTGCGGATCGCGCGACTCGAGGCGCTCGACGCCGCACGCGGCCTCTGACAGGAGCTCCGAGGAGTCCGAGCCATGGGCGCCGAAATATGCGCCCATGGCGGCGACGCAGGAGGCCCTGTACGCGGGGCGGCTCGACCTCGACCTCTCGTGGTCGGAAGGACAGCTGCCCGAGCGTGAGCGGACGAAGCACGTCCACCGCCTCCATCCGTACCTGGGCAAGTTCGTGCCGCAGCTCGTCGAGGCGCTGCTCGAGCGGTACGTCGCTCCGGGTGGGCACGTGCTCGACCCGTTCGCAGGCTCGGGGACGACCCTGGTACAGGCCCTCGAATCGGGCCGTGACGCGACCGGCGTCGACATCGCCGGCTTCAACTGCCTGCTGATGCGTGTGAAGACACGGCGTCACAACCTGGACGCGGTCCGGCGCGATCTGCTCTGGGCTCACGAGCAGGCCTCGGCGTTTGCGGCCGACGAGCGGATGCCTTCCGGGGCGACGCCCTACCTCCGCGACTGGTTCGCGCCGCGCGCGGTCGCCGAGCTGCTGCACTTTCGCTCGCTCGTCGAGCAGGTCGCCTCGGCCGACGTGCTGCGCGTGATCCTCGCGCGGGCCGCCCGGTCGGCCCGCCGCACGACGCACTTCGACCTCGACTTCCCCCGCGAGCCGCAGCACGGGCCGTACTGGTGTCACAAGCATCGCCGCACGTGCACGCCCGTCGGCGAGGCGCGGAGGTTCCTCCTGCGGTACACGCTCGACACGCTCGACCGCATCGAGACATTCACTGCGGCCCGTGCAGCCGACGTCCACGCTTCGGTGCAGCACGGCGACGCTCGAGACCTCGAGCTCGGCGGGCCGTTCGACGGCGTCGTCACCTCGCCGCCGTACCCCGGCCTGATCGACTACCACGAGCAGCATCGGTACGCGTACGAGCTGCTCGGTCTCGACGAGCGCCGTGAGGCTGAGCTTGGTCGTCCCGCCCGGGGGCTCGGTCGCGATGCGATCCGTGCCTACGTCGAGGGCGTCGCAGCAGTGCTCGCGAACGCACGCCGGCGACTCGGTCCGAGCGCCCCCGTGTGCATCGTCGTGAACGATCGCCGCGACCTCTATCCCGAGATCCTGCGGCGTGCCGAGCTTCGCCTCGAGGACCGCCTCGAGCGCCATGTGAACCGCCGCACCGGCCGTCGCGCAGGGGAGTACTTCGAGTCGATCCTCGTCTGCCGCGCCGCCTGAGCGCGCTCGACGCCCTTTGCAGGATCCTCACACGGCTGTTCCATCCTTGCGATCGATCCGCTCCCGACCAGGAGGTCACATGAGAACGTTGATCCGTCACCGGCCGTCGCCGGCCATGGTCGTCGCATGCCTCGCGCTCCTCGTCGCCCTCACGGGCACGAGCGTTGCCGCCGTCTCGGCGCTCGCGCCGAACTCCGTCGGCACCGCGCAGATCAGAGCGAGCGCCGTCACCGGGGCAAAGATCCGGGCGAACGCCGTCACCGCGGCGAAGATCAAGAACCGCAACGTGACCGGAGCGAAGATCGCCCGGAACGCAGTCACGGGCTCGTTGGTCCTGAACGGGTCGCTCACGCGGGACGACTTCGCATCCGCCTCGCTTCCCGCCGGCCCCGCCGGCCCCGCAGGTCCGGCCGGCCCGGCGGGCCCCGCCGGCCCTGCAGGCACGATCGGCCCGATCACGGTGCGACAGGCGAGCGCGGTCGTGCCGGGCGGCGTTGCCGAGAACGGCGCCTACGACACCGTGACGGTGGGCGTGAACTGCAACGCGAACGAGAAGGCGATCTCGGCCGGGACCGGCTGGAGCGACGACGCCGCGGACCGCGAGCTCTGGACGCAGCGGATCACGCCGGTCATCACGAACAACGCTGTCACCGGCTACCGGGGCACGGGCGGCAACGACAGCGGCAACACGAGCACGTTCACGCTCTACGTCCTCTGCTACACGGGCTGACGAGGACACGCCGACGGTGGGGCCGCCGAGGCCCCACCGTCGCAAACCTGGCTCGAAGACGGCACGAACTCGTGACACCTTCGGCCGTACGGTCGAAGCGTGTTCGGTCGGGCGGTCACGTTCGCGCTCGTCGGGCTCGAGCCGCGGCGCGTCGAGGTCGAGGCGCACCTCCGCTCGGGCCAGCAGCCGACGTTCTCCATCGTCGGGCTGGCCGACCGCGCCTGCCAGGAGGCGAAGCACCGTGTGCGCAGCGGTGTCCACTCGGCGCTCCTGCCGTGGCCGGACATGGTGATCACCGTGAACCTCGCACCCGCCGCGTTGCGGAAGGAGGGGACGGGCTTCGATCTCGCGATCGCCCTGACGCTGCTCGCCGCGTCCGACGAGGTGCCGGCCAAGCGGCTCGCCGAGCACGCGTGCATCGGCGAGCTCGGGCTCGACGGGCGCATCCGGCCGGTCGTGGGCACGATCGCAGCCGCTGAGGGAGCGGCTCGGGCAGGGTTCTCGCGGCTGCTCTGCGCGTCGGATTCCTCACGGGAGGCTGCGCTCGCGGGGATCGAAGCGGTGGGCGTGCGGCACATCGCCGAGGCCGTCGGTTACCTCCGCGGCGAGGACGACATCGAGCCCGCATCGCCGGAGCAGGACACGCTCCCGGTCGACACGCGCCTCCCGGACCTCGCCGACGTGCGCGGCCAGGAACGCGGTCGCCGGGCGCTCGAGCTCGCCGCGGCGGGATCGCACAACCTCCTGCTCGCCGGCCCGCCCGGGACGGGCAAGACCATGCTCGGGCGGCGACTTCCCTCCATCCTGCCGCGGCTCACCCAGGAGGAGGCGCTCGAGGTGACCCGCATCCACTCCGTCTCGGGAACGTTGCGACCGGGCTCAGGGCTCCTCACGACACCACCGTTCCGGGCGCCCCACCATGGGGCATCGGCCGCGGCGGTGATCGGTGGAGGGACCGTCCCGCGGCCGGGGGAGGTGAGCCTCGCGCACCGCGGCGTGCTCCTGCTCGACGAGCTGCCCGAGTTCCCGCGCTCGGTGCTGGAAGCCCTGCGGCAGCCGCTCGAGGACGGCGTCGTGTCGGTTGCGCGGGTGGGCGGCCGCGCGCTGTTCCCCGCGCGCTTCCGGCTCGTGGCGACGGCCGAGCGTTACCTCCGCCCCGGCGGTGGAGGCGCTGTTCGGCCCGATCCCGGTCTGGTGCCTAGATCGGGTCGTGGACTCGCGCGGGGTGTCTACGCGTAGTGGTCGCGGAGGAGCGCCGCCGACTTGGGCGGACCCTGCGTGAACCCGGCTTCCTGGAAGATCGCGGGAACCTCAGGGTCGGACGTGAAGCTGCGCCAGCCCGCCTCGTCCCAGTCGAAGATCGCCCACACCCGGTCGCTCTCATTCGGATCCTGAAAGACGTGCGCCCCCTTACAACCGTGCGCCTTCCGCTTCTCAGCGCCCTTGGTCGAGAACGTTCCCCAGAAGCGGTCGAAGTCTTCGATCTTCGCTGTTGCCAGAACCATCCGTGCCTCCTCTTGTCCGACTCGTGTGGCGTCAC